>JAGNRZ010000024.1 GCA_017988335.1 Ferruginibacter sp. | reverse complement strand
CCTTAAAGCTGGCTTAGTAAGTGGTGCTGTTGCATTGCCTAATACAAGCAATGGTTTTACTGTTAAGAAAAATGTATTTAGTGGTAAAGCATTTGCAAATGTTAGTGTAAACAGTGCAGTAAAAATAATATCGTTAAACCCAAATTCGTTTAACATAGTTGCTGTAGATGGTATTGCTGAAGTAGCTGTTTTAAGCATTGCATTAGATGCACCAAAAGTTCAAATAACGGCTACTAATAAAGTAACTGGCGAAATATCGTTAACTGAAGCAGAAATTGTAGTTAGTGGTGGACGTGGTTTAAAAGGACCAGAAAACTGGGGCTTAGTAACCGACCTTGCCAAATTATTAGGTGCTGCTACAGCTTGTAGCCGCCCTGTGGCAGATATACATTGGAGGCCACATCATGAGCATGTAGGGCAAACAGGTATTGCCATTGCTCCAAACTTATACATAGCTATTGGTATTAGCGGTGCTATACAACACTTAGCTGGTGTAAACCGTAGTAAAACAATTGTAGTAATTAATAAAGACCCAGAAGCTCCGTTTTTTAAAGCAGCAGATTATGGTATTGTAGGTGATGCTTTTGAAGTAATGCCTAAGATTATTGATGCAGTGAAGAAGTTAAAGGGGGTGTAGTTGAGCCACGGATGACACAAATAGGAACGGATAAAACGGATTTTCTTGTTTTTTCGCCTGCCCCGATTTTTTCGGCAACGAAGAAGAAATCTAAAAATAGTAGAAAGCCTTTCAATTAATTATGAAGGGCTTTTGTTTTTAACTCTTTTGAGCTCAAATGCAAATAATTATAGCCGAGAAGACGAAAAGACGAAAAGAGATTTTTATATTTGTCTTTTATATGAAAAGAATAGAACTGGAAATAGTAGCACTCTCTCACAGCATTACGCAAACACATTCGTATGCAGTAGTGTTGGGTGAGGTTAATGGTTTACGCCGTATCCCCATTGTAATTGGTGGGTTTGAAGCACAGGCCATTGCTGTGGCATTAGAACGTATGAACCCAAGCCGCCCCCTAACACATGATTTAATGAAAAACTTTATGCTTGCCTTTAATGTGGACTTGCATGAAGTAGTAATAAACGATTTACAAGAAGGTATTTTTTATAGTCAGCTTATTTGTAGCAGTGCAAACGACACAGTAGAAATTGATAGCCGTACAAGTGATGCCTTGGCCTTAGCCGTACGTTTTGGATGCCCTATTTATACTTACGATACTATTTTAGACCAAGCTGGTGTAATGATGGAAGATGATGGCAAAAAGAAGAAAGAAACAAATGCCCCAATAACTTCTGAGCAAGGTGGCAGCGATGATTTAAAAAGTATGAGTTTAGAGGAATTGAATATTTTACTTAATGAAGTGTTAGAGCAAGAAGATTATATAAAAGCCATTGCAATACGAGATGAAATAAAAAGCAGAGGAAAATAATGGATAATGTATAACGGGTTAATGGATAATTAGCTCAAACCTTCTAGGCTATTCTATCATTTACTAATCTTGCATTAATAAAATTATCCATTATCAATTAAAAAATTATCCATTAATAAAAATGATTTTTTTTCCCAATTGCAAAATAAACCTAGGCTTACAAATTCTTAATAAACGAGATGATGGCTTTCATAATTTAGCAACCGTTTTTTACCCTATTCCATTAAAAGATGCTGTTGAAATCATTAGTTCATCATCATCAAATGCAGTTACTTATTCCACCACAGGAAATACTATTGAAGGAAAAGAAGAAGATAATCTTTGCATAAAAGCCTATTATCTTTTAAAAAAAGATTTTCCAGACTTGCCCAAAATAAAATTGCACTTGCATAAAATAATACCTACTGGTGCTGGGCTTGGAGGTGGCAGTGCCGATGCTGCATTTACATTAAGTTTATTAAATAAAAAATTTAACCTAAACCTCTCAACCCCTCAACTACTAAACTATGCTTTAACACTAGGTAGCGATTGTCCTTTTTTCATCATTAATAAACCTTGCTATGCTACTGGCAGAGGAGAAGTTTTAGAAGAAATTGAATTAGATTTATCTGCATATAAATTTGTGTTGATCAACCCTAACATTCATGTAAATACAGGTTGGGCTTTTTCTGCATGGTCGGAAGGCTTCAAGCCGTCTGACCATGAAACAAGCAGTATAAAAAAAATTATCCAACAACCCATAACCACATGGAAAGATGAATTACAAAACGATTTTGAAAAGCCTGTGTTTGAAAAATATTCTACAATAAAACACATTAAAGAAGAGCTATATAACCAAGGAGCCATTTATGCTGCTATGAGTGGCAGTGGCAGTACGGTTTTTGCCATTTTTAAAGCCACCCATAAAATAAACCTACGTTTCGATTCAACTTATTTTGTAAAAGAAATTATTTAACACTACAATTGCCAATAGGGCTTGTATTACTCATAAATTTATTTTACCTTGCAGTAAATTTACAACGATTAGTATACAAAAAAACATATCGTCTTTCTTACGTAGCAATCTTGATTTGCTAAACCACTAGGTATTGCATCGATAATTCTGTGCAAATTACTCAGTGCCTTATCGCCTAATTTCTACCCAGCATTACTGATTTTTAATTCTTAATTTTTAATTCATTTATATGCATACTACAATTGCATTATCTGCCAATACACAACAGTACCTTAATTTAGAAGATAAATACGGTGCCCATAATTATCACCCATTGCCAGTAGTTTTAGAAAGAGGCGAAGGCGTTTTTGTTTACGATGTAGATGGTAAACGCTACTACGATTTTTTAAGTGGTTATAGTGCAGTAAATCAAGGGCATTGCCATCCAAAAATTATTGCTGCTTTAGTAGAACAAGCACAAAAATTAACACTTACTTCAAGAGCTTTTCACAGCAATTTATTAGGGGTGTACGAAAAATATATTACCGAATATTTTGGCTACGATAAAGTGTTGCCTATGAACACTGGAGTAGAAGCTGTGGAAACGGCTATTAAATTAGCAAGAAGATGGGGAACGCAACTAAAAGGCATTGAAAACGAAAAAAGTAAAATTGTAGTTTGCTCACAAAATTTTCATGGTCGTACAACTGGTGTAATATCTTTTAGTACCGACCCTGATAGCAACAGCAATTTTGGTCCATTAATTAGCGGCTTTGAAGTAATTCCGTTTAATGATTTAATTGCTTTAAAAAAAGCTTTTCAAGACTCAAACGTTTGTGGTTTTTTATTTGAACCCATGCAAGGCGAAGCTGGTGTAGTAGTACCCGATGATGGATATTATACAGGCATAAGAAATTTATGTACAGAATACAATGTGCTAATGATTGCTGATGAAATACAAACTGGATTAGCAAGAACAGGAACAATGTTAGCTATTGATTACGAAAATATAAAAGCAGATATTTTAATTTTAGGCAAAGCATTGAGCGGTGGTGTGTTACCAGTAAGTGCTGTATTGGCTAATGATGAAATAATGCTTACCATAAAACCAGGTGAGCATGGTAGTACCTATGGCGGCAACCCTTTAGCATGTGCTGTAGCAATGGCAGCATTACAAGTACTTAAAGATGAACAAATGGTACAAAATGCAAATGCCATGGGTGAATTATTAAGAGATGAATTACGAAAATTAAATTCGCCTTTTATTAAATTAGTACGTGGCAGAGGCTTGTTAAATGCTATTGTAATTGAACATACAAACAAAGAAGCTGCATGGGAGCTTTGCCTACAAATGAAAGAAAATGGATTAATTGCAAAGCCTACACATGGCGATAAAATTAGGTTTGCCCCACCTTTAGTAATTACAAAAGAACAAATTTTGGACTGTGTGGAGATAATCAAAAAAAGTCTATCTACCTTAGAAAATTAATTGAAATAAAAAATGGACACTCACTTACACCACGATACACCACATAACGAACAACATTTAAAAAGCTCTGCAGCCCTTACAGATATAGTAATAGGCATGAGTGATGGCTTAACTGTACCTTTTGCATTAGCGGCTGGCTTAAGTGGTGCTATTGATAAAAGTAGCATTATTGTTATTGCTGGTATTGCCGAAATTGCTGCTGGTAGTATTGCTATGGGCTTGGGCGGTTATTTAAGTGGTAAAACAGAACAAGACCATTACAAAAACGAACAAAAAAGAGAGTATTACGAAATAGAACATTTACGCCACAGAGAAATTGCAGAAACAAAAGAGTTTTTTGCAAGCCTTGGTTTAGATGAAAAACTACAACAAGAAGCTACAGAGCAAATTGCAAAAGATAAAGATAAATGGGTAGAGTTTATGATGAAGCATGAGCTTGGTTTAGAACAACCCGACCCTAAAAGAGCTACAAAAAGTGCGTTAAATATTGGCTTATCGTATATAGCTGGTGGTATTATTCCTTTAAGTCCTTATTTTTTTATTGACCATGCCCCTGATGCTTTAAAATATTCTGTTATTGCTACTCTAATTTGCTTATTTGTATTTGGCTATTTTAAAAGTAAAATTACAGGCATTAATCCTTGGTGGGGTGCTTTACGAGTAACTGCAATTGGTGCAATGGCGGCGGCAGCCGCATTTGGCGTAGCTAAACTGTTTGAGCATTAATTTTCTCTCACAGATTTCACAGATTATCGCAGATAAATTATTGCATTATTTTTTATTAGGTGTATTAATTTGCTTTGCATTACTCTTAACTGACCACTGACCACTGACCACTGACTACTGACTACTGACTACTGACTACTGACTACTGACTACTCACTATTGAATGTTTATTATTACTACTAATATTCTCCATCGTCCATTCAACTTGTTTTTCAAATGCATGTTTACGAACTGTGCAATTTTGCTTGGTACAAATTTTACAACTAAAGTCTAGACAGCCATCGCTGTGAACAAACAACTCCATACTTTCGCCAAATTCTTTTTTTATCAATGCCGCTAACTCATCTATTTCATTATGAGCTTCATGCACATTTAAAAACCAAGGCACAGTTAAATGACAATCTAGATGAAGGGTACCGCCATACTTTATTATACGTAGATTATGCAAGTCAATCCAATTTTCTTTTCGGTTTTTATTTAAAGTAGTAACCATTTGTTTTAACAATTCCTCATCAGCCTCATCCATAATACCAGCAATAGATTTACGTACAATTTTGTACCCTGTATAAATAATTATAAACGAAAAAAGTAATGCTATACCACTATCAATCCAGTTTATTTTTGTTAAAAGCAATAATAATAAGCCGGCAACAATACCTAATGTGCTCCATGTATCTGTTTGTAAATGTTTGCCACTAGCTATTAATGCTAAAGAGTTATTCTTTTTACCAATTTTTATGCAATACACTCCCACTACATAATTAATAATTGCTGTTATTGCCACCAAAATAATTCCATAATCTAATTTTTGAATAGTATGTGGGTGTAACAAATTATTTATGGCTTCGTAAATAATTACAAAACCTGCTACAGCAATTAAAGTACCTTCAATAGCTGCAGAAATAAACTCTGCTTTGCCATGCCCATATGGATGATCATAATCTTTTGGCTTAGCAGAAATATATAAACTATACAAGCCTATTAACGCCGCAATTACATTTACAATACTTTCTAAGGCATCGGTTAATATGGCTACAGAATTAGTAATATACCAAGCTGCTATTTTTACCATAAATAATATAATAGCAATTATTGTTATTATTTTTTGTAAGCGTAAGTTTTGTTTTGATGTTTGCATTTGATGCACAAAGGTAAAAGGATTAATTTTTAATTAACCACTGATTTGCACAGACATTAGAATAGATTATTGAAATCAAATCCCTGTAATCTGTGAATCTTAATCCTTCTAATCTGTGGTGAAATTTTTGCTAACATCTTTGCTTCGATAAAAGTTCAATAATAATATGCGGTACAAGAGTGGTTATTATTTTCTTTTTACTAAAAAGAAAACATAACTAAGTATCCTTGCCAATACAGCTAAATAGCATTCCAAAAGCTTAGTACAAAAATATCCTCCACAAACCTATTATTAGTACCCTTTTAGCCTTATTTTTGCAGCACATTTAAAACGATTGTTTATGAATTTTCAACTTAGTGAAGAGCAGGAAATGATACGCCAAGCTGCTAGAGATTTTGCTAATAACGAATGCCTACCCGGCGTTATTGAAAGAGATGAATTACAAAAATTTCCTAAAGAGCAAATTGAAAAACTAGCAGACCTTGGTTTTATGGGTATGATGGTAAAGCCTGAATATGGTGGTAGTGGAATGGATACAGTTAGCTATGTATTGGCTATGGAAGAAATAAGCAAAGTAGATGCTAGCGTAAGTGTGTGTATGAGTGTAAACAATAGTTTAGTTTGTTATGGCTTGCAAGAGTATGGCAACGAAGCTCAAAAACAAAAATATTTAGTACCCTTAGCACAAGGTAAAAAAGATGGTGAACTACATATTGGTGCATTTTTATTAAGTGAGCCAGAAGCTGGTAGTGATGCTACAAGCCAAAGAACAACAGCAGAAGATAAAGGAGATTATTATTTACTTAATGGTACAAAAAACTGGATAACCAATGGTAACAGTGCAAGCACCTATTTAGTAATTGCACAAACAGACCCTGAAAAAAAACACAAAGGCATTAATGCTTTTATTGTTGAAAAAAATTGGCCAGGTGTTGTGGTAGGTGCTAAAGAAAATAAATTAGGCATAAGAGGTAGCGATACACACACTATTTTATTTAACGATGTAAAAGTGCCTAAAGAAAATAGAATTGGTGAAGATGGCTTTGGTTTTACATTTGCTATGAAAACTTTAGCAGGAGGTCGTATTGGTATTGCATCGCAAGCATTAGGTATTGCCAGTGGTGCTTATGAAAGAGCTTTAGCTTATAGTAAAGAACGTAAAGCATTTGGTAAAGAAATTATGCACCACCAAGCCATACAATTTAAACTGGCAGATATGGCTACAAAAATTGAATGTGCAAGATTACTTTGTTTAAAGGCAGCATGGGAAAAAGATAATAAAATTGACTATACACTTAGTGGAAGCATGGCAAAAGTATTTGCTAGCGAAACTGCAATGTGGACAGCAACAGAAGCAGTACAAATACACGGTGGCTACGGTTTTGTAAAAGAATACCATGTAGAGCGTATGATGAGAGATGCAAAAATTACACAGATTTATGAAGGCACTAGTGAGGTACAAAGGATTGTAATAAGTAGAAGTATTTTGAAATAATCTTCGATTTAAGATTTTTAAAATTTTGATTTATATGTGCAATTTAGGTTGCACATTTTTTCTTTACATAACTTTGTGCCTTAGCCACTTAGTGGTTTAAAAAAATCATGCCAGTTAACATACAAAAATATAACCAAATACTTACTGAGCTTAACGGCAAAGCAACTTTTATGGCCGTAAGCAAAACCAAACCTGCCGAAGATATTCTTGAACTGTACAACTTAGGACAACGAGATTTTGGCGAAAACTATGTACAAGAATTAGTTGATAAATACGAACAATTACCTAAAGACATTCGCTGGCATTTTATTGGGCATTTACAAAGTAACAAGGTAAAATATATTGCCCCATTTGTACATTTAATACATGGTGTAGATAGTGAAAATTTATTGAAAGAAATAAATAAGCAAGGGGCAAAAAATAACAGAGTAATTGATTGTTTGCTACAAGTACATATTGCACAAGAAGAAACTAAGTTTGGATTTGATAACCACGAATTAGGCGAATTACACCAATTACACAAATTAACGAATGTTAGAGTTTGTGGACTTATGGGCATGGCAAGTTTTACTACCGATGAAAACTTGATTAGAAAAGAATTTAAATTTTTAAAAGATATTTATTCCTCCATTAAATTACCATCAACTATCAACCATCAACTATCAACCTTAAGTATGGGTATGAGCAGCGACTACAAAATAGCCATAGAAGAAGGCGGCAATATGGTTCGAATTGGTAGCTTACTCTTTGGAGAAAGAAATTATAATAAATAATATCCTTGTTAATCTTCTCTTAAATCTTCCAGTTCCCTCTCCTTTTGGAGAGGGGTTGGGGTGAGGTTTTATGTAAATTTGGCACAGTTTTGCATCCTATGTAATAAAAGGTTAATTTTACTATGCAATACACAACAACTATGAGTGCAACATTCGAAGCCGAAAAAAACCGAAAAGCATTTTTATATACTGCCATTATTATTGCAGTGTTATTACTTATTGCATTTTTTGTAAAGTGGAGCATCGCATCTCCTCCAAAGCCTATAGCACAAGATTTAATTGAAATTAACTTAGGAAATTTTGATGAAGGCGATGGCGAAATACAGCCTTTAATAAAAGGCGATAAAGCACCTGACTTAACACCTCCAGAAGATGATAATACCGCTGCCGCTCCTCCAAATAATGAGCCTGCTCCTGAGCAACCTGTAGAAGATAATAACGACGAAGATGCAGCTCCTGTAAATAAGCCAGAGAAGCCTAATAAAATAGTTGCTAAAAACCCTACACCTACACCAGTTAAAACTACAAATACTACACCGGCAACCAACCCTACCCCAAAGCCACAAAAGCCTAAATATGCAGGCTATGGTGGACAAAAAGATGGTAAAGGAAATGGAGCAACTGAAGATAATGGCTATACTATGCAAGGTAATAAACCAGGTGGTAAAGGAGATGCTGGCGACCCCAATGGTAACCCTAATAGCAATGGAAAAGATAGGGGAGGAACAATAAGTGGACCACAAGTAACAAAAGGAGCTAGAAAAATAATTAGTGTTCGTCCTTATTCTTTTACTGATGATTTAGAAAAAGCAACCATTTATGCTATAATAAGAGTGAACAGTAGTGGTAAAGGCACTTTTATTGGTTTTGATAAAGGCAGCACCCAACGTTCACAAATTTATGCTAATGCAATAAGCAGACACTTGAATAGTATAACTTTTGCAGCAGGCGAAGATGGCGAACAAGTTACTGTTCGTTTCAATATTATTGTAAATTAATTTTTGATTATAAGCAGTAGTATTTCAATTTAGCATCGTTGTGTCACTCACTTGTACGGCATACCATTATTGAACTTTTATCTTAGCGTATATTCACCTCAGAGAATCTTATCAGACTACCGTAGTTTTAAAAACTACGGTAGTCTTGCCAACTCCTTTCTCTTTGGTGAACCAATTCAAAAACAATTTATACAAATCTGTGGTTAAATAAATTAATTTTGCCCCGTACATCAAACATCGTCCATCGTACATAACAAAATGACTTACCAGCAAACCATAGATTATCTTTTTGCACAGTTACCCATGTTTAGTAAAATTGGTGCAGCAGCATACAAAGCCAATTTAGATAATACTATTGCCCTTTGTTCTTTTTTAGATAACCCACAACATAAATTTAAAAGCATACATATTGCTGGCACTAATGGCAAAGGCAGTTCTAGCCACATGTTAGCCGCTATTTTGCAACAAAATGGTTATAAAACTGGCTTATACACTTCCCCACATTTAAAAGATTTTAGAGAACGTATAAAAATTAATGGCAAAGAAATAACTGAAGATTTTGTAATTGACTTTGTACAAAAAACAAAAACCATTTCCGAAGAAATACAACCAAGTTTTTTTGAATTGACTGTAGCCATGGCATTTGATTATTTTGCCCAACAACAAGTAGATGTGGCTGTAATTGAAACTGGCTTGGGTGGCAGGTTAGATAGCACCAATGTCATCTCTCCTATCCTATCCATTATTACAAATATAGGTTACGACCATGTAAATATTTTAGGCGATACGTTAGATAAAATAGCATCTGAAAAAGCTGGTATTATAAAACCTAACACTCCCGTTGTTATTGGCGAATATTTACCCGAAACAAAAAATGTATTTGAGCAAAAAGCTAAAGTTGAAAATGCTTCAATTCATTTTGTGCAAGATGAATATAAAGCAACCAACATTAATTACTCAGTTAATTTTCTTTCTTTAGATGTAACGAATACCACACATAATATTACCGAACATTTTACCTTAGATTTAAACGGTATGTACCAAGCCAAAAATGTATGTACTGTTTTATGTGCCGAAGGTATTTTAATGCAGCAAGGTTTTACACTTACAGAGTCTAATGAAAAAATTGCTTTAGCTAGTGTAAAAAAACTAACGGGCTTACATGGCCGCTGGCAAGTAATTGCACAAAACCCAACAGTAATAATAGATGTAGCTCACAACGAAGATGGAATGAGGCAAGTCATTGGTCAATTGTCATTGGTCAGTGATGATAGTTCAACTTACCATTTTGTAATGGGCATGGTTAAAGATAAAGATGTAGATAAAGTACTTTCTATCTTACCCAAAAATGCACACTATTATTTTAGCAATGCACATATACCAAGGGCTTTACCACATGACGAACTGAAACAAAAAGCCGCTACATATAATTTAATTAGCAACTGTTTTGACGATGTTAATGAAGCCATAACAGAAGCTAAACAAAAAGCAAAAGCAAATGATATAATTGTGGTTTGTGGTAGTGTGTTTTTGGTGGGTGAAGTGGAGTATTAGGATAGCAACCTTATAAATAATAATGGTAAAATAAAAAGTAATAGACTTAGTACTGAATCAAACCAACTTGGTTTTGTAGCTAATTTCTCATCCCACAAATCCCCAAAGTCGCCATATTCAACAAAAGTAAAAGTCTTTCCAGAAAATTTTTTATCTACAAGTTTCCATTTAATTAAATAAGTATTACAAAATCGATAACCCTTTTTAATAACTAATAACAACAATAAATACCAAAAATATATGGATGCTATTTTTGTAAGTTCGACACTTTTCGACTTCTCAGAAAGAAAAAATACTGACACACATATAAGAATTGAAACAAGAATACAATATTTAATTAAATTTTTAGAGTATATAATTTGTGTAAAAAACATATGCATTATTACATAAGCACTAAACCAAATAATAAAAATTACGGTTTCCTTTGACATAATTTAAATTTTACCAATCGCAATTTACTTATAATTAAAAGTAAACTACAACAACTTCCAATTTAATTCCTTACAGGAAAAATTCCATCAATACTTATAACATACCTTGCTCCATTTAACAGCTTTTCAGCTTCTGCTAAATTTGGTAACGCAAAGGTTGTACTTCCATTACCTCCAAATGTAGTACCAATCAAACTATACAAAGCTTGATATTGTTGAATGCGTAATATTGTTCCATCACAAAAAGCACAACCATCTGGTGGTGTTTCCATAACATTTAAAAAAATATTGCCTATTATTGGGTCGGGGGCAAATGTATTTTCCACTAAAGCAATTTGATACCTTGCACCTCCTAATCCTTTTTCTGCTTCTAGTAAATTGGGCAACGCAAAATTTTGTTGGGTAGCAGCATCGCTGCCGTATTTATTTCCAATAACTTAAAAAAGTTTGGGGAAATTTTCTGTTTGCAATATTTTACCATCGCAATACTACCAGTTTTTAACTTCATGAGGACCTGCAAAAAGATATATGGTGCCTACAAATGGAACTGTCATAAAATAAATTTTAAAAATGAAATTATTAATTATATTTCCATATCATTCTTTTCCAACTCGACTACCTTTTCAATTTGCTTATCGATATTTAAAAATTGTAGCAGCAACCAAGCTAATACCATAAAAACAACAAATGCAAAAAGTGTAATTTGCCAACTAAAATTGGTTCTCATGGGTCCAATTAATGCAGCAAATGAAATTTGCCCAATGTTAGCAATAGTCATATATAGTGTAAACTGACTTGCCGAAACTTTTTTCCAACAGCATTGCATGGCAATAGCAAACATACCTATGCACACAAATGTGTACAATGTATTATACACAAACATGTAAGCGTAAATAAAATTTTTATCAGTCCAATATACCTTTGAAAAAGCTAAAATGGTTGTAGCAATTATGGCGGCAAAAAAGTAAATATTCAGCATTCTTTTTTTACCAAATTTGTCAATTAAAATACCACCAACAACCATTCCTGCAATACCGCCAATTAATTTGGCTATCGCAAAATATTGAGAATACTCTACATTTGTCCAGCCCAATTCTTTTACAGTAAAAATAGGTAGCAGTGTGCTTATGTATTTAAACCCACCTTGGCTTGTAAATAATAATATCGCTATAATTAATGAATTGCGTAAACTAAATACGCAGTATAACGATTTAAAAATAGAGTGCCAACTATCCAATTGCAATTTTTTATTTTCGGGAGATGGATTACCTTTTGTCCAAGGGGTTATTTTTTCTCCTTGTCGTTCTCTTAAAAAAAGAGGCACTAACATAATAACACCAATTACAGCAGCTAACATTAAACTAGCTGTAGTAAAATCGTATTTATTAAGCAACCAACTACCTATGGCTAATGAAATAGACATTCCGCAAATTTTTGAACCCCACATTAAACCGTTTGCTTTTGCTTGTTGGTGTGCTGGTATCACATCTATTGCCATACCATCGGTAGCCACATCTTGAAAGGCTCCAAAAAAACCTACCATAAATCCTGCTATCATAAATTGGTTAAGATTGTTTAATGGATCAGGTACAAAAGCCATATAAATACAACTTAACACTAAGCCTATTTGCCCTAAAAGTACCCAGGGTCGTTTTCGTCCCATAGGCAAATAGGTATATCTATCCATTAAAGGGGCAACTATAAATTTAAAACTCCACGGTAATAAACTTACTATAGCAAAACTTGCTATTTCCCCAGGTGTTTTGCCATTCATTGCCATCCAAGCTGGTATGCCAAAAGTGAGCATACCTTCTGGTACTCCTTGTGCAAAGTATAAAGCAATAAAATTAAAATAACGGAGAAACGTATTTTCTGAAAGCGATGGAATAGTATTCCTTTTTTGCAAAGTAATTGCATGGGATACTAGCATAATATTAAGTATTAAGTAGTTTAAAATTGGAGGAGTAATGTTATTCTCTCCTCCATTGGTTTAATGGTTTATGATTTGTTGGTTAGAAATATCTTTATTTCGAACTCAAATCTTTACGCATAAATAGTAGTTCACTCCAATTTTCATTAATATACTCTGCTACATCTTTCAAATACTGAGCATAAGAGCCTTCTCCATTTACCTCTTCATAAGCTTGCTTAAATGGTTTACGAAAACCAGAAGTTCTTTCTTTTAAACCTTGCTTATACCTAGTTACTATAGTATATTGTGTAGGCCCACTAGAGCTACTTGAATACACAGCAACGGATAAACCTACAGAAGCCCAGGTTTTTTTCAATTTTTTAATCATGCTTACCACATTATCGCTTTGCCCTATTTTGGGATATACATGGGAAATATTTATTTTATCCGAAAAATCACCTAAGGCTACAGTACTTAATGAATCTAAATAAACTGAGTAGCCTCCAGACTGACGATCGGTTAAGTAAATGGCTACATTTTTATTCCAATCTGCTTGATGTTCCGGATTAATATCACCTCTTGCATCTTCACTCTCCCAAGTTTTTGGCCCTTCGGTAACATGATAGCCGCCAATATCTGGACCCGATTGAATAGCAAATACTCTCCAATGCACATCACCTGTATGATACTTTTGTGCATGTGTAGCTAAGGCTTTTTCAAATTCCATTACCTTATCTACTTTAGGAAAAATTCTGTGAGTACTTAAAACATTTTTTGTTTGTGAAATACCTAAAGATGGCAATAGCATCATTAATAGATAGAAAGCGTAGTGCTTTACATTTAATTTGTGTTTCATTTTAGTTTGGTTTTGTTGATAAAAAAAGGTTTTGTAATTACAGTGTAATTGAATGTAAAGCTCTACAATCGGTTGATTTTTAGTGAGTACACATTAACCATAAATTGGCACATTCTCTTCATTTAATAGTACAAACTGTGCAGCAGTAGGAGAAATTCATCATTCTTTAAAAAACCTACCAATTTTGTTTTGTTTGATGTACTAAAAAAACGAATTGCTATTATCTTTATACATAGATGTTCAAAAACCTTATTTCAACCAAACTAACTTTTACCATTATTTTACTGTGGGTAAGCATTTTTGCTTTTGCTCAAAATGAAAGAGCCTATGAAAGTATTTCCATTGCCCAAGGATTATCTCAGGGAATGGTGTATGATATTTTGCAAGACAAAGAAGGCTTTATTTGGGTAGGTACTAAAGATGGGCTTAACAGATATGATGGTTATACGTTTAAAGTGTTTACCAACGAACCCACAAACAACTATAGTTTAAGTAGCAATAGTATTAATAAACTTTTTGAAGATAGTAAAGGGCGAATTTGGGTGGGTACAGAAAACCAGGGGTTAAACATTTACGATAAAAAAAGCGGTGATTTTTTAAGAATTAAAAATAACCCTACAAATGCCAATGGGCTTTCGAGCAATGATATAAAGTTTATGGAAGAAATGCCCGATGGTAGAATGCTAATTGCTGCAGATGATGGCAAACTTAATATTATAACACTTAAAGATAATTTTTTAGATAACAATGTAGCCCCAATTATTAGCACAATTGCCATGCCTAACAATACAAATGTGTATGGGATAGGCATTGATAAAAATAAAAATATTTGGATTGGTGGCATGGATGGCACTGTGTATAAATTTGATGCAACAAAAAACAATTTTACCCTTTTGCCCAATGCTCAATTATTAAACAATGGATACTTAACCAAGAGTAAAGACATTTTAATTAATGGCAATCTTTATTTGTATACTGAAAACCAGGTAACACCTTTATTTAACACAGCTAAAAACCTCGAAGGCAATATTATTTTTAGACCCAATAGTTACCTGTGGGATAGACATCATAGAGAAACATCATTTTATGATATAAGCTTATGGAGTACCGATAAAAAAATTAATTGGGACATAAAACTGCAATCAGAAAAAAGAATTGTTTACCCGTTTATATTTGACAAGTCGGGCTTAATATGGTGTGGTACTGTAGGCTATGGCTTACGAAAGTATAATGTAAACAATGATAAATTTAATGCCCAGCTTTACGGTTATAGCACCTACAATATTATCCCTAATACTGATAATGACTATTTTATAGGTGATGTGGGCTACAGATGGAAACGTAGTAGAAATAAAATTGTAGAAGAAAATGCTTTTACAAAAATACCGCAGGTAACACAAATAGATAATTTCATTATTGCAAAAAATGGCGATTACTGGCTTAAAAGCGACAACAAAGGATATTTTAAATATAACCCAGTTACAAATAAATTAACGCCCTACCCATCTATTAACAATTACAAAGGAATGAGCTCCAAACAATCCATTTTTGAGGATAGCAAAAATCAAATTTGGTTTACAGGCTTAGTTGGTAATATAGTATTACTGAATACTGAAACTGAAAAAATAACAACTATAAATATTAATACCAACAATGCTAAAAAACTATCAGAGTTTGCCATAGCTACAGCATTTTATGAAGATAAAAATGGTGCCTATTGGATAGGAACTGTGGATGGTTTTGCTACTGTGCAATTAGGCAAAACACCTGAAACTGAAACACAAACCAAATGGTATTATAGCGGTAATTCAAATGCACTTAACTATAATCATGTGTCTTGCTTTTTAGATGACCCAACTAATGCCAATTATTTATGGATAGGTACTAAAGGGGGAGGATTGAACAGATTGGAAAAATCTACTGGCAATTTTTTTCATCTTACTGTAAAAGATGGCTTACTCGATAATGTGGTGTATGGCTTATTAACAGATGATGCTGGCAATATTTGGGGAAGTACTAATAAAGGAGTTTTTTGTTTAACTATTTCAAAAAAAGATAATAAAGAAAGTTGGGTTTTTAGAAATTTTACAAAAGAAGATGGCTTACAAGATAATGAATTTAATACCAACGCCTACAAAAAAATGCCCAATGGCAACTTAGCATTTGGTGGTGTAAATGGATTAAACATTTTTAACCCTAAAGAAATATTAGCAAAGAATTATAAGCCAAATGTTTTTATTACCAACATTTTAATAGGCAACTTACCTGTATTGCCAAATGATAAAACTGGTGTGTTAAAAAATTCTATCGAACAAACACCATCCATTACACTCAATCATTTACAAGATATTTTAACATTAGAATTTTCATCGCTTGATTTTACTGCTCCACAACAAAATAAATACCGCTACCAATTGGTGGGTGTTGACAAAGAATGGGTAGAGAGTGGAACAAGACGTTCGGCAACATACTTGCATTTACCTTCGGGCAATTATATTTTTAAAGTACAAGGTAGCAACAGCCAAGGTATTTGGAGTGATAAAATAACAGAGCTTAAAATAAAAGTAATGCCCCCTTGGTGGCGTACTTGGTGGGCTTATCTCTTGTATGCATTACTAATAGGCTTTACAGTTAGGAGTTATTTTAAATTTAAAGTAAACAAAGCCAAACTACAAACTCAATTAAATTTTGAACAGCAAGAAGCTAAGAGAATAAAAGAATTAGATACTGTAAAAACACAATTATATGCTAACATTACCCATGAGTTTAGAACACCGCTTACCGTTATTTTAGGCATGGCAAATCAGGTTAAAAATGATCCAGAAAAATATTTAGATAATGGCGTAGACATGATTGTACGAAATGGTAAAAATTTATTGAACCTAGTAAATGAAATGCTTGACTTATCTAAATTAGAGGATGGTAAGATGATATTGAATTTAATTAATGGAGATATTATTCATTTCTTAAGATATATCGTAGAGTCGTTTCAGTCCCTAGCTGTTAGCCAACAAAAGCAATTTCATTTTTTGGCTGATGCAGATGAATTGATAGTAGCTTATGATGCAGAAAAAATTAGACAGATAATTACCAACTTATTATCCAATGCTTTAAAATTTACACCAGCATTGGGCAATGTGTATGTAAATATTTCACAAGAGTCAGTTATAAAAAAAGATAGCACAAATTTAGTTTTAAAAATAAAAGATACTGGCATAGGAATTCCTGAAAATCAAATACAACATATATTTGACCGATTTTATCAATTGGATAATAGCCATACTCGTAAGGCAGAGGGAACAGGTATTGGCTTGGCACTTACCAAAGAGTTGGTAAAATTAATGGATGGTTCTATTGTAGTAAAAAGTCCACCAGTAGGTGCTACAAAAGGTACAGAATTTATTATTACTATTCCTTTAATTAAAGTAAATGGTACAAACACAGAAAATGCAATTCGTTTACCTATAAAAGAAAATTTTGTAGCTACACCTACTGAAGAAACATCTTATGAAAAAATAATTTACCATTCTACGGCAGATAAAACAACGCCATTAATTTTATTAGTAGAAGATAATGTAGATGTAGTAGCTTATACTGCCAGTTGTTTACCCGATTATAAATTATCTGTTGGCAAAGATGGAAAAGAGGGCTTTGATATTGCTATTGATATTATACCCGATTTAATTATTACAGATGTAATGATGCCTTTTGTAGATGGTTTTGAAATGTGCCGAAAGCTACGCCAAGATGAACGTACCAGCCATATACCTATTATTATGCTAACTGCAAAGGCAGATATGCAAAGTAAATTAGAAGGGCTTGAAAAGGGTGCTGATGTGTATTTAGAAAAACCATTTCATAAAAAGGAATTACTATTACGTATAAAAAAATTGCTTGAGCTTAGAAAAAATTTACAACAATACTACAGTAAGCAAATTGGTATTATAGAATCAACTGAAATATTATCAAAAGAAACTATTGAGCCCATTATTGAAGAAAAGGCTGAACATGAGTTTGTAAAAAAAGTAAGAGAAATAGTTGAAGCTAATTTTATTAATCACGAATTTAGTGTAGAGCAACTATGCAAATTAATATTTATGAGTCACTCTCAATTGCATCGCAAATTAGATGCACTTACAGGTTGCTCACCTAATAAGTTTATTAGAATAGTTAGATTAAGCAAGGCAAAAGAATTATTAGCCAATCCCACTTTAAGCATTGCTAGTATTGCATTAGATTGTGGTTATAACGATGCAGGGTATTTTGCCAGAGTGTTTAAGCAGGAATTTGGGATTACACCGCAAGAGTGGAGAGTGAGGTAATTTTTTTACATAAAAAAACTTATAAATACTGAATTGCATAATACAAGCAACTCACATGCAACGACTGTACAATTTTATTTTGCTGTAGCATTTGCTTTACTTCTTCAATAGGTAGCAATACAATTTCTATTTGTTCGTTGTCGTCTAATTTTTGTTGAGCAGTTTTTTTGCCGCCTGTAAGTAAAAACAATTCGGTAAAGTTATTAAGTATGCCAGGGTTAGCGGCAACTTTACCTAAGTGTTTTATGTTGCTAAAGCTATACCCTGTTTCTTCTAATAATTCTCTTTGCACTGCGGTTTCTGGCAATTCATTTTTATCGATAAAGCCACCAGGCAATTCGTATATCACTTGTTCTATAGGATGGCGGTATTGTTTTACCATAATTATTTTATCATCTTCGGTAATGGCTACTGCACAAACACATGGTGGCAATTCAACAACATAATATGGATTTACAATATGGCCATTAGGCATTTCGCAAACATCTTCTCTTGCTGTAAAATATTGATGTTGGCTAATGTATTTTGAAGATAGTTTTTTCCAGTTCATAAGTTTTAATTATTTCCCACAAAGGCAAAAAGGCAGCTAAGATAGATTTACCACAAATAACACGAATTTTCACGAATGTTTTTATTAGTGTTCATTAGTGTTATTAGTGGTTATTCAACTCCAACCCATATTTTCTTTTAGCGTTGTTATATGTGCCAAATGATGGCGACTATGCCAAGCATACATCCCTAATAAAAACCAGAGTGTCATTTGTTTTTGCGTTGCAGAATGTACAATGGTTCTCTCCCATTCTTCTTCTTTAATATTTTTCAAAACACTTATCCAACGCT
Source organism: Ferruginibacter sp. (assembly GCA_017988335.1). Classification (GTDB taxonomy): domain Bacteria; phylum Bacteroidota; class Bacteroidia; order Chitinophagales; family Chitinophagaceae; genus Ferruginibacter. Next base: position 6,013 of record JAGNRZ010000024.1, on the reverse strand, counting down.
TATGCAGTGCATGTAACAATGTTAACGAAATATTTATAGGCTGTTCATACGTATCTGCCATAGTAGCCCATAATTGTTCTTCGTAGGCTTTTATAGTGGGATTGTCTTCTGTTAAGCCTAATTTAAATCGTATATATGCATTCATGTGGCTATCGGCTACATGATGTATTAATTGGCGTATTGTCCACCCACCTTCTCTATAAGGTGTATCTAATTGTAGTTCAGAAAAATTTTGTACCGCATACTCCATATCCTGTGGCAAAAATTCTATAGCAGCAAACCACTTCAATTTTTGCTCTTCAGAAAATACTTGTGGCTCGTATTTGCCTATGGGGTATTGGTTGGGTTTCATTTTATGGAACGCTAATTTTTATGATGTTTAAGATTTGTTATGATTTTCTAAATCCGCTGTAATATTACTATGCAAGACTGAGCTTGTCGAAGTTGTTGCTATACTTTTTACACTCGGTTTCGACAAGCTCAACCTGACAACATTTAATTTTATTGCTTAGGTGCTACATTCATTAATTCCATTTCAAATACTAAAGTGCTGCCTGCAAATTGTCCTCCTCTACCTTCATCGCCATAGGCTAAATCGCTTGGTATTACCACTTTCCATTTGTCACCCACTTTCATCAATTGCAAAATTTCTATCCAGCCTTTTATTACATTTTTTAATGGTGTTTTGTAAGGCGTTCCTCTTTTAACCGAATTATCAAACTCTTTACCATCAATATGAGTACCTACGTAGTGAACAAAAGCCGTATCTTCTCCTTTAACTCCTGGGGCATTGGGCTCTGCCGCTTTCAACACTTCGTACTGTATGCCATTTGGTAAAGTAATTACCCCCTTTTTCTTTTTATTCTCTGCCATGTAAGCAGCTCCTTTATCCTTTTCTTTTTTTAACTTCCCTTTCTTAAATTCGGCTAATTGAAATTGTAAACTCATACTTACTTGCTCTTGTGTTAATAAAGATTGTTTTTTTGCAAATACATCTTGCATAGCTTTTTTAAATAAATCCATATTCATTTTGTCAATGTCTTGCTGCATCATATTGGTAGCCACATTGTAGCCTGCTGCATAACTAAAGCTATCAAGTAAATTTTTCATTACAGGTGGCTTTGCTGCTGGCTTAGTAATTTTTTGTGCAACTGCACTACCACCTAAAAACAAAATAAAGATTACAATTTTTAAATGCTTCATATTAAATTATCAATTTTAAATTATTAATTATTCTTCTCTAATTTCCTTGCCTGTTAAGTGTATAAATACATCTTCTAAATTAGCAGCTTTTACTTGTTTTGGTCTTTCAAAACCTGTTGCTACTAATTCATCTATTAACTTGTCAGGTGAGTTTAAGGCAATTATTTTCCCTTCATCCATTATAGCAATTCTATCACATAACTGCTCTGCTTCATCCATATAATGTGTGGTAATAATTACGGTTGTGCCTTGCTTTCTAATATTTCTTATTAAATCCCAAAGGTTACGCCTAGCTTGTGGATCAAGACCTGTAGTAGGTTCATCTAAAAAAATAATTTTGGGTTTATTTATAAGTGTAGTGGCTATTGAAAACCGTTGTTTTTGCCCACCACTTAATTCTTTAAATTTATTTTTTGCTTTATCTTCTAAATTAACCAGTTTTAAAAAATGTAAAGGCTCTACCTCTTGGTTATACAAGCCTCCAAACAAATGTATGAGTTCTACTAAATTTAATCCGGGATAAAAGCCAGAAGTTTGCAGTTGTACTCCTATTATTTTTTTTATATCATCTTTATTGCTATCTAAATTAATACCATCAACAATAATTTCGCCACTAGTTTTATCTCTTAACGTTTCAATAATTTCTAATGTGGTACTTTTACCAGCACCATTAGGCCCTAGTAAACCAAAAATTTCGCCTTCATACACATCAAACGAAATATTTTTGACCGCATTAAAATTGCCGTAGTTTTTTATTAAATTTTTTACCGAAATAATTACTTTATTCACTATCTACTATTTAGTTGCTGAGTAAGAGGCTAATTCTTCCATCATTAATTTACTGCCAATAAACATAGGTGTACGTTGATGCAGTTCTGTTGGTACAATATCTAAAATGGGTTGTATGCCATTGGTAGCAATGCCTCCAGCTTTTTCTATAATAAATGCCATGGGGTTACATTCGTATAACAAACGTAATTTGCCTTTTGGTTTATCTGTTGTGCCTGGGTACATAAATATTCCTCCCTTAATTAAATTGCGATGCACATCTGCCACCATACTGGCTACATAGCGCTGTGTATAGGGACCACCATTTGTTTTATCCTTCTTTTGGCAAGCAGTTATATACTGCTTTACAGGCTCTTCGTATCTAAAAAAGTGCCCATGATTTACAGAATATATTTTACCACTTGGTGGGCAAACTATATCTGGATGACTCATGGTAAACTCTCCAATGGATGGGTCTAATGTAAAACCATTTACCCCTCGTTTTGTAGCATATACTAGCATTGTGCTGCTACCATAAATTACATAGCCTGCCGCTACTTGCTTATTGCCGGGTTGCAAAAAATCGGCAGCAGTAGCTGGTTTACCCAACTCACTTACACGGCGATACACACTAAAAATTGTACCTATTGATACATTTACATCAATATTAGCACTACCATCTAATGGGTCGAATAAACAAACGTATTTGCTGTTATTACTTACAGGGTCGTCAAAAATTACAATATCATCCAACTCTTCACTACCAATACCTGCACAACTTATGCCATGCCTAAGCACTCCCACAAATTGATTATTGGCATACACATCTAATTTTTTAACCTCTTCGCCTTGTACATTTATACTGCCAGCATCTCCCAATATATCAACTAAACCAGCCTTATTTACTTCTACATTCACTCTTTTACTGGCTAATCCTATATCTCTTAATAAACCTGCCAACTCACCGGTGGCTTGCGGAAAATCTCTCATTTGCTGAATGGTAAATTCATCAAGCGTTTGTACTCTTCTGTTAATTTGCATAAAACAAGTTTTGTTATGTACCTAACAATTAAATTTGCATTTCAAAAGTAACAAAAATTAAAGAAACCAATGCAAGTATTCAAGTTTGGTGGTGCCAGTATAAATAGTATTGAAAGAATTGAAAATGTGGGAAAGATTATACAATCTTTTACTGGCGAAAAAATATTGATAATCATATCTGCCATGGGCAAAACCACCAATGCACTTGAAAAAGTGGTTGATGCCTTTTTTAGTGGAGATACAAAAGTTGCTTTGGAACTTTTTGAAGGCATTAAAAACGAACATGATTATGTGCTAAAGCAATTAACCAATAAAGAGGCAACTGTATTAAAAGATTTTTATACAGAAATTGAATGGCTATTACATGATAAGCCAGTGAGAGAATACGATTACTACTACGATCAAATTGTATGCAGTGGCGAATTGTTGAGTACGGCTATGGTTTCAAGCTACTTAAATGAAATTGGCGTAAAAAATAATTGGATAGATGTGAGAGATATTTTACGTACCGATGATAATTTTAGAGATGCGGTGGTGGATTGGAATTTTACCCAACAAAAAATTGAATCGCTTATAAAACCATTGTTTGATAATAACGATATTGTTATTACACAAGGATTTATTGGTGCTACAGATGAAAATGAAAGTACTACTTTGGGAAGAGAAGGTAGTGATTATACTGCTGCTATTTTTGCTAATATGCTTGATGCAAAAAACCAAACTATTTGGAAAGATGTAGAAGGTGTAATGAATGCAGACCCTAAAGAGTTTACCGATGCACAAATTATTAATTACTTAAGCTACAATGAAGTAATTGAAATGGCTTTTTACGGTGCACAGGTTATTCACCCAAAAACAATAAAGCCTTTACAAAACAAGCAAATACCTTTGCATGTAAAGTGTTTTTTAAATCCTGCATTGCCAGGCACAGTAATTGGAAGCAAGGCTGCACATAGCTTACCTCCCATTATAGTAGTAAAAAACAACCAAGCACTCCTACAGTTAAGTAGTAAAGATTTTAGTTTTGTAGGCGAAGAATATGTTGGCAAATTATACGAATTATTAGCAGAGCTAAAAATAAAACCCAACCTTACTCAAAACGGTGCAATAAGTATTTTATGTTGTTTAGATGATAAGCCAGAAAAAATTGAAAAACTAGCGTTAGCTGCTTCTCAATATTTTGATGTGGTGGTAGAAAAGGATTTAACGCTACTTACTGTAAGGCATTACACTAAAGAAAAATTTGATGAATTAACTTTAGGCAAACAAGTAATACTTACCCAACGAACATTGGAAACGGTGCAGGCTTTAATGAGATAGTTTTGTCTCAATAAAAAACAATACTATTATTAGAGGTAACAACAATACAAAAAGATGTGTTCCATAATAAGAATAATTCTCTGGACCACTTGCTAGTCCAACTAAATTTAACAAAAAAATTGGGAGTGTAAATAAGACAAGAAGAAACCGAGTCCATTTGGTTTTTTTACTTAAATAAATTATCCAAAGTGAGATAAACAAAATAAATAATAAGATATAGATTTTATCTTGCCAGAAATATAATTCAACCCAAGAGCCTCCCTCACTTAATTTTGAATTCAACTTAAAATAATATCCAATAGGAATAAAAAATACAAGTATGCAAATAGTAATTATTAATACTTTAATTATATTGTTTAGTATAGTTAAAGTTTTTTTTGAATTGTATTACATATTATAAAAATTACAAAACAGGCCCCTTTATAAACTGCTTCACCACTACATCTTTATCACTTATTACTTTTAGTACATAATGCCCCATCATGTAATTAAGTAAAAATAAGTTTACCCTATTTATACCTACCACTAAGTTTTTATTTTCTTTATACACTAAAGCACCCTTGCTATCGTAAATTAAAATAGTAGCTGGAGTGTTTGATGGTGCTTCAATAACTAAATTAGCATCTATCACTACAGGGTTTGGGTAAATTTTTACCGTTAACACATCACTAGTAGAATCTTTAAATTTAACTGTGTTAGAGTACACTATTTGATTACCCGTTTTTATTAATTTAGCTCGGTAAACAACAGTTCTTCTAAGTAACACAGCGTCGTTGTAATTATATACAAATCCGTTATTATTATTTTGAGTAGCAACATCTTCAAAAGCACCATTTTCAACAGAACGTTGTAAAATGCATTGTTGCACATTAGCATTGTCTATCAACTGTGCTTGCAGTACATAATTATTTAATTGCCTATTACCCACCAAATTTATGGCTGCACTAATTGGCAAAATAGCAGAACATACTAAACTTGAATCTCGTAATGGAGCTAAAGCAAAATTAAAAACAGTACTTCCTGCACTACCGCTAGTAGCACCATTAGCACTACCATTACAAGCAACATTAGCAGAAAATTGCACAATACCATTGGCGCCTGCTGTTGCAGTTGATGAAACATTAGTAGGTAACGTAGCTGGTTTAAACCATACCACACCACCACCACCACCACCACCTGGCCCACTACAATTATTATTACCTACACCTTCGCTATTGCTACCTTTACCGCCATTGGCTTCAACAGTTAAGTTGCTACCATTAAATATATTTGTATTTAAAATAACAGTACCCCCGGCTCCACCACCGCCTGCACCATCACTCCAACTATAATCGTACCAGCCACCAGCTAATGTTATATATCTATAACCAATTAATCCATTAGCCATAATTTTATTATCACTTGCAGTAGCAGCGTTGGCAATTATTTCGTTAGCCGCAATATATATAATACCTCCGCCATGTCCACCACTCATACCATAACCGTCATTATCATGCCCACTACCTCCTCCGCTACCCATAAATATTTTATTTTGGGCACCAGTACCGTTATAACTGTATGTATTTAATGCCAAGCCGCCAACACCGGGAGTATTGGATCTGCAGCTTCCATTAGTTTTTTCACCTCCTTGACCTCCACTTCCAAAATTACTTCCGCCACCGCCGCCAGCATTATGATTATT
>JAGNRZ010000151.1 GCA_017988335.1 Ferruginibacter sp. | reverse complement strand
CACAAAGGGTATCGGTAGGGCTAAAACGTTCGCCTTTCCCTCTATTATCAGTAGGAGCATCCGTTTCAATTATAGTGCTACTTTGTAAGTGTGTACATTCACACCTTAAATCTCCTTTATATTCAATTTTTGCTGTCATTTTTTTACAATTTTTAGTTAAGATTTTTATGTTATTTTGTATTCACAAGCATCTTTTTACAATACAAATAAAATTTGCATAAATTTACGTAGTAAATAATTCAAATGAAATGAGCCATAAAATAAAATTACTAACCACTAAAAAGGTTAATGGCGAATTCCACGTGGCAAAAAAACAATAAAAATGAACACATGAAGCAACTTATTATATTAACAACAGCACTTTTTTTAACTTTTACTGTTACTGCACAAGAAACAAAAAATAGTAAAAAGGCAAAAAAAGAAGAAAAGCGTAAAAAAATTGACGCTTTAATTAAGCAAGAAGAAGAAGGAGTAATTGCATATAAAAAAAGTTTTGGTGGTGGTTTTAAATTAACTAGTGATGGTTATGGAGCTTTTTTAGAAAAAGGAATTGCAAAGTCAATAAAAAAATCTTGGTTATTTCAATTAGAAATTACAGAGCGTAAACATGCTAAAGAAGAAAAAATTACTCCTTTTGGTTTTGGTACAGGAGTACCTTTTGTATATGGCAAAATTAATTTTATGTACCCCGTAAAATTAGGAGTACAAATGCAAGTTTTACTAGGAAATAAGCAAAGTAAAAATGGGGTAAGTATTACCGCAAATGTAGGTGGAGGAATTAGCTTAGGGCTGTTAAGACCATATTTTATAAGTATGGATACTGGCGGTTCAAAAAGAGCAGACATTAGATACGAATCAAAAGATAGCTCACTATTTTTAACTGCAGATGAACAAATAACTGCCGAAGGCCCTACGTTTGGAAAAGGGTGGAATAAGTTAAAAGTTACGCCAGGTCTTTATATTAAACCATCTTTACGCTTTGATTATGGTAGGTACAACGAAATGATAAGTGCCTTAGAAGTAGGTTTAATAGGAGAGTTTTATTCCAAAAAAATACCTCAAATGGTGTATCAAAAACAAAGGCAATTCTTTTTTTCTGCCTATGTGGCTTTAGTGTTCGGTAGGCGTAAATAATAGCCACTTCTACAATATTTTATACTTTATATATTAAGGCTTAATTTTGCCTTAATATTATTTTATGCAAGAGTTACCAGTAATAGACGGAGTAGTTGAACAAAAACCCACAAAGCCTAATTGGCTTAGGGTTAAATTACCTATAGGAGAAGAATATAGGCATGTACGTAGCCTTGTAGATACACATAAACTACACACCATTTGCGAAAGTGGCAATTGCCCTAACATGGGGGAGTGCTGGGGAGAAGGTACAGCTACTTTTATGATTTTGGGTAATATTTGTACACGTAGCTGCGGTTTTTGTAATGTAGCCACAGGCAGACCTTTAGAAGTTGATTGGGATGAACCTCAACGTGTAGCCGAAGCCATTAACTTAATGAAAGTAAAACATGCTGTAGTTACCAGTGTTGATAGAGATGAGCTAAAAGATGGCGGAAGTATTATTTGGTACAATACTATAAAGGCTATTAAAGCATTAAATCCCAACACTACTCTTGAAACTTTAATACCCGATTTTAAAGCCGAAAAAGAAAATATACAACGCATTATTGATGCTGCACCAGAAGTAGTTAGTCATAATATAGAAACTACCGAAAGGTTAACAAAGCAAGTAAGAGTACAAGCCAAGTATTGGCAAAGTATGGAAACCCTAAAAATTTTAAAAGAGGGTGGAATGCGTACTAAAAGTGGCATTATGCTAGGGCTTGGTGAGGAAAAAGAAGAAGTAATTCAAACCTTAAAAGATTTAAAAGCTAGCCATGTAGATGTAATTACTATTGGGCAATATTTACAACCCACCAAAAAACATTTACGTGTAGATAGATTTGTGCACCCCAATGAATTTGCCGAGTATAGAGAAATAGGGTACAACCTTGGGTTTGATTATGTTGAAAGTGGTCCATTAGTTCGTTCATCGTATCATAGCGAAAAGCATGTAATACCAGGCTATGGTAGAGATAAATGGTTGGCAGAAAAAGTTTAATGAATTATTTTTTTTGATACCAGCTACAGTTTTTCAATTGTTCTTCGGTGGCGTCGCAATCCTTTTATCTTAAACAATATGGCATCATTACAGAAAATTTGCTGGGGCGTTTTATTATTAAAATGTTTTACTACTTCGGCTCAAGTAAAATGGCAAAATGTAGATTCTAATTTTCAACCATTACCCAAAAACTTTCATATATATAAATCAACCGATAGTTTAGATGGAAAGCCATTTGTAGCCTATTATGTATCTGCCAAGTTAAAAGATAAAAAACTAAATTTTACAACAGATACTACTTATAAACGAAGATTAACTCCGCAGCAATTCTTTCAAAAAAATAATAACCCTTTATTAGTAGTAAATGGTACTTTTTTTAGTTTTGAAACCAATCAAAATTTAAATGTAGTAGTTAAGGAAGGTAAAGTATTATCTCACACAGTTCGTAAAATTAAATCTAGAACAGATACAACAATTGTTATTGACAATCCTATGGTGAGAAGTGCAATTGGGATTTCAAAAAAACGAAAAGCGGATGTAGCCTGGATAAAAACAGATAGTAGTAACTCCAACGTTAGAGCAATTCAGTTACCTGCAATAAATGGACATAGCGTTAGCTTTAGTGTAGAAGGAACAACTGAAACAATTCCTGTCTGTTTTTCTAGCTTTAGTGAATGGAAAGTAAAAACTGCAATTGGCGGAGGACCAGTATTGTTGCAAAAAGGAGAAATTTCAATTGCAAACAAAGAGGAGGAAATGTTTGCTGGTAAATCTGGTTTAATTGATAAGCACCCTCGTACAGCTATGGGCTATACCACTGATGGCAATTTAATAATTATGGTGGTAGAAGGAAGAAATCCAAACCTTGCAGATGGTGTTAGCCTACCTCAATTGGCTCAATTATTAAAGGATATTGGATGTGTAGAAGCATTAAATTTAGATGGCGGAGGAAGTAGTTGTATGCTAGTTAATGGTAAAGAAACCATTAAGCCTAGCGATAAAACTGGGCAACGACCAGTACCTGCCGTATTTATAATTCAACAAAAAAAATAATGAATATACTTGAAGTAGAAGGATTACAATCAGAAGAGTTGTTAGGCGGTTTTGCTTTGGACAATATCAATTTTTCTATTTTACCTATGCAGAAAGTAGCCCTAATGGGGCAAACGGGTAGTGGCAAATCTACTTTATCAAAAACCATAGCAGGTTTTATACAGCATAAAAACGGCACTATACATTTTAATGGTAAAAAAGTGTTAGGTCCAAATTTTCAATTAGTAGCTGGCGAAAAAGGTATAGCCTATTTATCGCAGCATTTTGAGTTGAGGAATAATTACAGAATGGAAGAGTTGTTTGAATATGCTAACGAAGAATTTACTTCTGAAGAAGCTAATACCTTATTCGAACTCTGTAAAGTAAACCATCTTTTTAAACGAAAATCAACAGAGTTAAGTGGTGGTGAAAAACAACGAGTAGCACTTACAAGATTATTGCTCACCAAACCTCAATTACTAATTTTAGATGAGCCATTCAGTAATTTAGATAATATTCATAAATCTATTTTAAAAAAAGTAGTGGAGGATGTGGCAACACAATTTAATATTACATGCTTGCTTTGCTCACATGAAGCTTCGGATATTTTGTCTTGGGCAGATGAAATACTTGTAATGCAACAAGGTAAAATAATACAAAAAGGTAGTACCAAAGAAGTATATACAAATCCTAAAAGTGAATATGTAGCAGCACTTTTAGGTGATTTTGTAAAAGTAGATAGTGACTTTAAAAAATATTTTGAGTTAGATATTTCACTACATTATTTACGACCTACCAACTTTTTAATTAGCCATAGTGGAAAGTACAAAGGAATTGTAACAACCTGTTCATACTTTGGCACTCATTATAAAATTGAAGTACAAGTGCAACATTTTGTAATAGTTATGCATAACGCAACTTCATTTTCTATAGGAATGGAAATATATTTTGAGATTGTATAAATGTTTTTGTAACTGTTAAAATAAATAACTTATCCACCACAACTTATTTTTGGCATAGTTTTTACATATATACACTTGTTGTTTATATTTTAAATAAAATTTAGTGTATATGAAAAAATCAATCTTTGTTTTTGCAGCTCTTATTTTGACTGCCACAGTTTTAACTTTTACTTCTTGCCAAAAAGATAAGGGAGATGCTACTACATTGCAACTTAGGCTTACAGATGGACCAGGAGATTTTGAAGAAGTAAATGTAGATATTAGAGATGTAAAAGTTAAATTTAACGATGATACGTTAGCTAATGATGGCTGGATAGACTTAAATGTTAATGCAGGAGTTTATGATTTACTTCGTTTACAAAATGGTATAGATACTGTATTAGCCACAGGCAATAATATTCCTCAAAATGCAATTTTAAGAGAAATACGTATTTACTTAGGCTCAAACAATACAGTTAAAGTAAATGGGCAAATGTTTCCGCTACAGTTAAACGAAGGCGACCATCCTAAGCTTAAAATAAAAGTAGCTAAAAAGCTTAATGCAACATTTGAAACCGTAGTTATTGATTTTGATGCTGGACTATCTATAAAGCAAGAGGGGAATGGAACGTACAGACTAATTCCTGTTCTCAAAATAAAGCCATAAAATTTAAAACTAAGAAAGCCGCCATTAATTTCTAATGGCGGCTTTCCTTATAATGATATCTATTATTTTATTCCCACACCAAGCTACTTGCTCCCAAAATAGCAGCATCTGCTTCTTTTAATTCGCTAAACAACAGTTTTACTTTATTTTGGAAAATGGGTAGCAAGTTTGCTTCCATGGCTTTACGAGTAGGTTTTAATAAAAGGTCGCCAGCTTTTGTTAAGCCACCAAAAAGCACAATGGCTTCTGGCGAACTAAACATAATAAAATTGGCTAAGGATTCTCCTAAAATTTGTCCAGTAAATTCAAAAATTTCATTGGCAATACTATCGCCTTGCATAGCACAATCGTAAACGGTTTCGCTAGTTAATTCATTAATGGTATAGTTTCTTAGCAAACTTTCTCTTTCAGGATGTTGCGTTAATAACTCAATAGCGGTTTCTCTTACACCAGTTGCACTTGCATAAGCTTCTAAGCTACCATGTACACCAGTACCTTTGTGTAAACGTCCGCCTGGGCGTATTATGGTATGTCCTAATTCTCCTGCAAAGCCATCATACCCTAAAACTATTTTTCCATCAATAACAATACCACTACCAACACCTGTGCCTAATGTAATGGTAATAAAATGTTTTACTCCTTTAGTACAACCAAAAATATACTCACCCATTGCAGCAGCATTAGCATCGTTTGTTAATTTGGTGTGTAAGCCAAATTTTTTATACATCATATCAGCAATTGGTATAATGCCTTTCCATTTTAGGTTGGGGGCATATTCTATAGTACCGCTATAAAAATTACCATTTGGTGCACCCATACCAATACCTACAATATTATCATTTCCGCCAACAGCATCAATCATTGGTTTTAATTTTTTATAGAGGTCTTCTATAAAATCTTCGGCTACTTCATGTTCGTTACTGGGTATTCTATCTTGTGTAATAATTTCTCCATTACGATTTACTATACCAAATTTTGTAGTGGTGCCGCCAATGTCTATGCCTACTGCAAATTCTTTCATTCTTAAAACATCTTTTTTAATAATTAATGACCAGAGCCAGTTTTTGAACTTGCATCATAGTCAATACCTTGTTTACGCAAAATCCCTTTTACTACAAAAGCAAAAAATGCTAAATATGCAAAACATAATACGGCAATCCAATAAGATTGGTGAATACCAAAACCTTCCACCGTAGAGTTTGCTTGCAAATAATCGGCAACTTTTCCTTGTATTGGAGGTACAATTCCTCCTCCTAAAATCATCATAATTAAAAAGGCGGAACCTTGGGTAGTGTATTTGCCTAAACCAGCAATTGATAAAGAAAAGATACACGGCCACATTATAGAACAAAATAAACCTCCACTTAAAAAAGCATAGATAGACAATTTACCTGTTGTAAAAACACCAATTAGCATAGCAATCATGCCTAATAAACTAAATATTAATAATGTTTTAGCAGGTTTGTCTTTAGTAGCATATGCTGCAACTACTTGAACAAGTACACAAACTACATAATAATAAAGAGCTTCCATATTATACCCAGCAACAGAGTTTGCAATTAAGACTATAGCAAAAGCTACAAAAGGTACAACAAACATTAAAATATTTTTAGTTTGTTGAGTTAGCTTAAAGGCACTTACAGCACCAGCCCATCTTCCTATCATCATACTTCCCCAATACATAGCAATATAAGGAGTGGCTTCGGATGCCTGAAACCCACCAAAATCTTTATGGCGTAAAAGCTCACCTAAATTACTGCCTATGGTAACCTCTACACCTACATAACAAAATATACCTAGCATGCCCAATACAAGTTGAGGATATTGCATAGCACCCCAGC
>JAGNRZ010000150.1 GCA_017988335.1 Ferruginibacter sp. | reverse complement strand
GGAAGAGGAATAACAGGAGGCTGTTTGATTATTTTATGCAATCATCATTTTCACTAAATCATTTTAAACGTAAGTGCAGCAAAATCTTCCACACTTAATGCTTCGGCTCTTTTAGTAAAAATTTCGTCTTGCAACACTTCTGTAGTAAATAAACTTTTTACTGCATTGCGTAAGGTTTTACGGCGTTGGTTAAAAGCTGTTTTTACTAATACTTTAAATGCCCTTTCGCTTTTGGCATTTACTGTTTCTTTTTTACGTATTAATCTAACCACACCGCTTTGTACTTTAGGTGGCGGTGTAAATGAGGAGGGTGGTACATCAAATAAATACTCAACATCGTAATAAGCTTGTACTAACACACTTAATACACCATATACTTTACTACCTTCTTTTGATGCTGCCCGTTGTGCCACTTCTTTTTGAAACATTCCAATTACTTCTGGAACATCATCTAACCAGTCTAAAATTTTAAATAATATTTGTGTAGAAATATTATAAGGAAAATTGCCAATTATAGTAAAGCCTTCTTTAAATGGCTTATCAATATCTAAAAAACTTTGGTGAATAATTTTATCGGTAAGCGTAGGGTATGTTTTTATAAGATAGATAACCTTTTCTTCATCTAACTCAACCGCTTTAAAATTAATGTTGGGAATATTAATTAGGTGCTTTGTTAATGCACCTCCACCTGGGCCTACCTCTAGCAAGTTTGTAAAAGAGTTTTTTTGCAACTCTTCTACTATTTTATTAATTATATTTTCATCGTGAAGAAAATGTTGACCTAACGATTTTTTTAGTGTGTACATTTTCTTGGCTTAGTTAAATATTGCGGTACTTTTGACCAAAACTATCTGTAACAATACCTGTGCTTAATAATTTATAAATTTCTTTTACACCATCGGGTACTGTTTTTGTAATGGTAAAGCCTAATTCGTTTTTAATTTTATCAAAGTTTACTCTGTAGTCTCTTGGGTCTTCATTCATCTCTACATAATCAACTTTTACATTAGGCACTACTTTACAAACTTCTTCAATAATCATTCCTTTGTTATAATTTTCTTCTGTGCTACCTACGTTAAATACATTGGCTCTTACTTTAGCTTCATCACTTTCAAGCACCAACACTACTGCTCTTGCCAAATCATCTACATGGCAGTAAGGTCTCCAAAATTGTGCTCCCCAAATAGGCTGCTCACCATTAACAGTTGCATTACGAGTAAATTCATTCACCGTTAAATCAAACCTAATACGTGGGCTAAACCCATACACTGTACTAAAGCGTAAGGCTGTGCTGCACATATTGCTATCTTTTCTATCTTCTAATAAATACTTTTCAAATTTTACTTTTAACTCGGCATATAAACTTACTGGGTTAAGCTCACTTGTTTCTACCACAAAAGAATCAGGATCCGGCATTTTACCATAATTGCTACAAGTACTGGCAAATACAAAACGCTTAATACCTGCTTTTTCTGCCGCTTCAAAAAGGGCTACGCTACCATCCCAATTAGTGGTGTTAGCATCATCGGCATATTTTTTACAAGCTGGGTCGCCTACAATAGCCGCTAAGTGTGCAATGGCATCAATACCTACAAGGGCTTTAGCTACATCATCTGCATTACGTACATCCCCTTTTTGAAATTCAAAATTGGGGTTAAGCATTACATCATACAATGCATCGCCACCAAAACTTAAATTATCTAATGCTCTTACGTTATATCCTTTGCTTAATAATTGACGAACTAATACTGAGCCTATGTAGCCTGCTCCGCCTGTAACTAATACCTTCATGTAAACTTGTTTTTTGCGTTGCAAAGATAAGGAAAAGGGGGCTTATGAGTGATGAATTATAGGTTATGAATTATGGGTTACTAAGCATCTGTTTTTCATGGCAGCATCGTTGCGTCGCACTCTTGTACAAAATATCTTTGGGCGGCTTTTATCGTAGCGGAGAGGGTTTGTGACGAATTGTAAACTTTATTGAAAATTCAAATTTATATTTGTTTCGTGTGCCACGAACCAAGGCTTGGGCTTAAAACCAATATTATGTGGCATTTTGAGGCTTCAGCTTTTCTCTAAATATTTTTTTGCTCCATTCATAAAGTTTGTCTTGTAGGGATTGTTTGGGACTTATTAGGTCTTTAACTTTTACGTTAAACGGTTTGTCAGATTTATTTTTTTTCAAAAATTCTACTTGTTCAAAATATAAATTTGAAATTTTATTCCAATCGCCAATTCCAATTCCGACACCAAGCCCCAAATAATTTTTAAATGTTAATTTTCCTATTTTAATTGTGTCTTTGGATTTGCGTACCATATTTTTTACTGAAAACATTGCTCTATAAAAACCTCTATGATAATTATAGTCGCCCCCAATATCTAAATAGAGAATGTTGGCATTAAGTATCTTTTGGTTTGAGGGTTTCTCCGAAAATAAGAGGTCTGTTAAAACAATAGTGTTTTGTCCGAAAATAGGGTCGTCATCATCTTCAACAACTATTGCCGTCAAAAAATTATTTGCATCAACTTTTAAAGCTACAATATCCCCTTTTTTATAAACAACTGGTCTGGCAATTATTTTCTTTCGCTTTAAATAGTTTGCCTTGGTGTATGAATTTTTTCAATAAAATCTGAAATTGCTTTTACCCGTTTATCAAATTGTTTTTTATCGTCAGCCCAAAGTACCTGCCATTTTATTTTTGTTGACTCATTTAGTTTCTTAAAAGTATAATCTTCGACTTCGCCACACATCCATTGCCCATAAGCAATTCCTGTCCATATTTCAGCATAGTTCTCTATGTCATTTTGAGGTTTGTATTCCTTTTCAAGTTTAAGTCTGATTTCTTTTGGAGATAGTCCTTTGTTATAAAGTTCTTTAAACTCTACCCAAATGTCGGCAGTTGTGTCGTTCTGAAGTATTCCTGTCCCCCAAGCTCCCATAGTTAGTATGATGTTTGTTTAAAATGCCTACAACACATAAATATACGCAACTTATCAATTTAATAACTAAAAGTTCGGCAGAAGTAAAGCATATAATCTTTCATTTTTAATCTTCAATTTTATAACTTGAATTTGCATCCATCTGTTCTCTTTCTTCTTTAGTCATTTTACTACGGATTTCTCTAATTGTATAACCCCCTCTTAATGTATTATTGTCTAAATACATCCAGTCTGTTATTTCACTCTTTTTTACAATTACAGTATCCCCATACTTAACTTCTGTAGTTATCTCGGCGTCATTGTTAACAAAACCGTGGTAATATCCATTTACAATTTTAATTCCAGCAATCCACATATGTTCACCACCATCATCTTTTGTGTTAAATCTTTTTTTAACTGCAAAATCTGTATATAAAGGATTATTGCTTTCTAATGCAATATCAAATTCGCTAATTGTTTTTTTAGCTTTTTCAATAGCTAAATTCATCGATATATCACTACCTGTTACACTGTACGTTTCACTTGCTGTATCTAAACCTAATTTATCTGTACTAATACTTTTTTCAGATTGATTACTATTACAGCTACAAAAAAATAATATTAATATAGAGCAAAAAAACTTCATATAATTTATTTTTAAAAAATGTGTATTGCGTTAATAATTATTTCGCTGGCACACCCACCACCGTTACTCCATCGGGTACATCTTTTACTACTACTGCACCTGCGCCAATTATGCAATTACTGCCAATGGTAATGCCTTGCTTTATTACACTGTTAGCTCCTACAAATGTGCCTTCACCAATTTTTACATTGCCGCATAAAACTGCACCGGGTGCTATGTGGGCAAAATCGCTTATTATACATTCATGATCTATACTGCAATTTGTATTGCAAATAACGCCTTTGCCTATTTGCACTAAAGGGTTTATGGTGGCGTTTGCAGCTACCATTATGCCGTGTGTGTGTAGCGTAGCACTTTCATCTATTACGGCTGTGGTATGTATTGCATTAATGGGTAAATAATTTTGTGTAGCTAGGTTTTCAAATACTTTTTTACGAATGGCATTATCGCCAATGGCTATAAAAAAATTGTTTTGTTGCAGGGCTTGTTGGGCTGCTTCGGATTGCTCATTGCCTAAGTAAGTTAGGTTAAATGGGTTGAGTGTTTTTTCTGTTGAATCGCAATAGTGGGTAACTACTTTACCCATGGTTTTTAAAATACCATATACTACAAATGCATGACCTGAGTAACCGATGAGTATCATAGATGCTTTTTTTGTTTTGTCATTTCGAACAAAGTGAGAAATCTAGTTAACATGCAAATAGATTTCTCCTATCGTCGAAATGACAAGTGAGTAAAGTTAAACAGATTTCTCCTATCGTCGAAATGACAAAAGCGATTTGTATTGCTGTAAAATATTTTGCCACATATTTTCTCTTTTGTAATCGGTTTGTACAATGCTGTATAATTCATTTGCCATTTGCTGCATGTGTGCAGGGTTGGCTATGGCATACTCAATATGTTTTTGTAGTTGCTCAATATTTTGTTTTGCAAAAATAAGCCCAGTTTGCTGGTGAGTAACTATATCTACATTGCCTTCTATTTGGCTGCAAATAATGGGTAATTGCATGGCACCTGCTTGCAACAATACATTTGGGAAGCCTTCTCTATGCGATGGAAATACAAAATAGTTGGCTAGTGCCATGTAGTACTCTACATGCTCAGTCCAAGTAATATGCTTTATATCGCCATTGTATTTTATTTGGTGTTGCGTTTCTTGTGGTAAGGGGTCAAGCTGTTCTTCAAAATCGCCTACTAGTATTAATTTAAGGTTGCGATAGTTGTGTTGTAAGGCTACAAATGTTTGTACTAATTCGGGTATGCCTTTATCTTTTACTAGCCTGCCTATACATAGTAAATAAATATTTGAAGGGTTGTATTTAAAAGATGCTTTTACGTTTTCTAAAATAGTAGCATCTAAATTAGTTTTATTAAATCTGTTGGTATTAATACCGTTTGATGAGCCTTTGCCTATTACTGAAAGTTTGCTATTGCCTGCTAATTTTTTGTGCTGTATAAATTGTAAAAGCGAATTACTGTTTGGCCAAATATGTGTAGCTGCGGAATAGGTAAGCTTTTCAATAAATTTTAATAGTTGATATTTAAAGCCTGTTTCTACCATTAGTGGTAAGCCTGCCACCGTATGTATCCGTACTTTTACACCACATAGCTTTGCTGCCAACATCCCTAGCAAACCTGCCTTGGGCGTATGTGTATGTACAATAGTTGGTTTTTCTTTTTTAAATATTTTTATTAATTGAAAAAGGCATTTCAAATCTTGAAAGGGTGTAATCTTCCTTGTCATAGGCACAAGTACATGTCTGCAATTTTCGTTTGCAATTACATCTTGCAATTCTTTTCCATCGGCACTTATCATTAATACATCAAAGCCATTTTGCTGCATAAACTGCATTTGCCCTGCTAGTAAATATTTAAGTGCCATGGGCACCGTGGTAATGCGTATTAGTTTTGGTTTCATTAATTGATGTATGTACTGCCTGCTAACTAAAAAATATGTGTTACTTTAGCAATCAAAAATAATTAATAAAACGCAATGAGCTTTCTAGATATTTTAATATATCCAATATATGTAGCCATATTTTATTATTTATTTAGTTTACGTAGAAAAAGATATACCGACCCTATTCTTCAACATTACCATAAAATTGGGTTTTGGATAAAGGCATTTTCTGCCATTGCATTTACTGTTTTCAACTATTATATTTCGTGGGGTGATAGTGCTGGCTTATACTATACCGAGGGTGTAAATATTTATAAATTAATTTTAAAAGATAGTGAGCATATAAAATGGATTTTTATGCCTGGTATAGAGTTTGACCAAACTCTCTTAAAAAACAGTTTAAACCAAGGTTATTTTAGAGCAGAAAATAATTATATGGTGGCTAGAGTAGTTACCATATTTGCATTTTTTTGTTTTGGTAAATACTCCATTATAAATCTATGCTTTTCAATGTTGGCCTATATTGGTGTGTGGCGGCTTTTCCGTTTTTTTTATTCTCAATTTCCACATTTGCATAAGCAGCTTGCTATTAGCATTTTATACTTGCCCACATTTGTTTTTTGGGCTAGTGGTATTTTAAAAGACCCTTTGTGCATTTGCTGTCTTGGCTTAATAACCTACAGTTTGTATGATGGATTGTATAATCGAAAAAATATAATTATAAATGCAATAATAATTATTGCTGCAGGGTACATGTTATCGGTATTAAAAATTTATATTTTAGTTTCTTACCTACCTTTTTTCTTTTTGTTTTTATTATTAAAAAATATTGAACTTATTAAAAATAGATTTTTAAAAATAATGATTGTTGTTGGGTTAATTGGTGGCAGTATGGTAATGTTTACGGGTATTGTTAGTAAGCTTACCGAAACATTGGGTGATTATACTGGCGAAGGAGGAATTACAGGAGGTGTGGCAAAATTTCAAAACTCTTATAGAGAGTCTGCATCTTCATTTTCATTAGGTGTTGAGTTTGATGGCTCTTTAACAAGCTTGGCCAAGGTAGCTCCAGCGGCAGTTATTGCTACTTTTTATAGACCATTTTTGTGGGAAAGTAGAAGTGTTAGCACTTTACTTTTATCTTTTGAAAGTTTATTTTTTATGTTTTTTACATTGAGTGTTTTAAAAAAGTATGGTATAAAACATTTTATCTCTTGTTGCCGTAAAGAGCCTGTTGTAATTTACAGCCTTTTGTTTTCATTACT
>JAGNRZ010000149.1 GCA_017988335.1 Ferruginibacter sp. | reverse complement strand
TTATATTCTTTTTTAGATTATTTGATATTATATAGTTATTATAGACTATAAAGTCATTGACTTTATAACAATTTATGACCTTTTCAGGTTTTATTATATAATCCCTAAAATTTAATATTGATTTATAATTGGCTACTACCAGTTGTTGTTGCCAATTAAATATAGGTAATGGATTTAATACAGCTAACGCAGTATATTTAAAATCTATCGCATTAAAGGCTTGCTTATGGCTATCTTCTAATTTTACAAATTTATGTTCGTCGTGACAGCATCCATTTTTCCCAACTTCCTTCATTCCACATTTGCCGCACTTATCGTTTTCTTCACCAAAATATTCAACACCAGCTAATTTACCCATGCAATAATGCACTTCCATTGCAATACCTGTAGATACTGCAAAGTATATAAATGCTATTATGGTGAGTAATATTTTTTTCACAATGTAAAGGTATATTGATTTTTGGAATGACGACACGGATTTGGCTGATTTTAACAGATTAACACCGATTATTTTGTTAAATTATCTGCCAATACGCCAAGAAACAAAGGAAATCGTAATAATCAGGTACATATGAAGTATAAATATTTTATTCTTTCTAAACAATCATAACCATCATAAGAATCAGTGTTCCACTAATTTACAAAACCCCACTTAATACCCAACCTAAACATAAACCCTTGTGTAGGATAATGAGGTGCTGCAAAATTATTATTAATAAAGCCAAAGCCGTTTTTAAAACTTGCAGTATTTAGGTTTTCGGCTCTTACAAATGCTGTAAAAGATTTTATTCGAAAATGTAGGAAAGCACTAATATCTGGTAAATTTTTAATAGTAACTGTATCTTGTGGCATAAAATTGCCCATTACAGGAGAGTAATTATTGGCTTTGTAAGGAGTATAATATCTAATTTCTATGCCAGTGCTTAAATTTAAATTTTTATAGTAAACGCCTTCAAATGCAATTCTATTTCTGGTAAATAACAAAGGTACTTTTATGGGTGAGGCTCCATCAGTTTGTTGTGCAGTAACATCTGCATACCAATTCCATTTTTTATTAATCTTAATTTTTTTTGAAGCACTTAATTGCAATAAATTAATAACCTTACTGCTTTGTGTAGCTTGATAATAATTAGTAAAATAGGTATAGTTAGTAAGCAAATGATTTTTTACAGAAAGCGAAACAAATTGATTATTTGCTGTGGCTCCAAATGAGATAATATTTTCTTTTTTAGTTAGTGATGTATTATCTAAATTAAAAGAGGAGTTGTTATTAAAAATATAAGATGGTGTACGGCTGGTATTAATAAAAAACAATTTAACCTCTCCAAATTTTTTATTCAAGTATCTACCAATAGTAGCTTGTGCCGTATAATCGCCACTGTTTAAGCCATTCAAATAAAACTCACCTTTTAGCAACATATCCCACAAACGATTACGGGTTTTATTACGATACTCTCCATGCAAAATAATATTGTAAAAATTTTTATTGCCTTTTGTAAACTCTCCTTTTATATTTTCAAGCCTTGCCCCTGCTAAAATAAATTGTGCTTGGTTTTTAGTATCTGGGAATTGTAATATTGAAAAATCGTTACTAATAATAGTCCATTTATCTTTTAAAATTACAGTATCAAGTTTTGTAGCTAATGTAGTATCGTACCAGTTTTTATAAATTGCAGAGTCTCCACTAAAGTCATTATATAAATACTCTTGTGTATTATATTTAAACGTATGTTGCAATCTTAATTTGGGGTAAAATAAATAGTCGGTTGTAGAATCATTTACAGCCACCGAATCTCTTTTACCTAAGTCGTAGGTTTGCCTAAGAAAGAAGGTAAAATCTTTATGAATGTTTCCTGTTTTAACAGTGGTGTTAAAAGGATTAGGATTGTAATTTGCTGCATTGCCTAAGTTTACAGGAATACTAAATCGCTCCTTATTATTTTCATTAAGCAACAATGAATCGTTTTTTATTCCTCCATTTTCTGCTGCTCTAATTTTATTGCCTTGTATAATTATAAAAGCAGCATAACGCTTTTTTAAACCTTGATAGTTACTAAATAATCTATAGCTTTTATGATTGGCATTTTGTGTAACAAAAAAACCTGGTGCACTTATTAGGCTATAATTAAATCCAAAATTCCAATTAGGGCGTGGGTTTTGTGTATGAAAAGCCTTAATCATTTGTTCTTTACCGCTTGCCAATTGGTAACTAAAAATTGAGTACGGTCTATTTGTTTTGTAAAACCTTGTTTCTTCTATTTTAAATTTATAAATATCAAAGGCATGAAAGCCAGCGTCCCATCCAGCTTTGGTATTGGGATTAAAAATTATTGAATTAGCGGCAGCACCATTGTTGCCTAAATAAATATAAGATGAGGGAACAGAAAAATAGGTGTCAAAATTATTAATAACTGAATCTAACTTGCCATTACGAATACTATCCAATACTTTAAATGTAAGACTTAATGAATCCTTTCTATCATCTCTATGCTCAAAACCCATGGCGGCACTATCTTTTCTACCACTTGTGTTTGAACCTACGGAACCTCCCTGCCCTACTTTGTTTATTCTATTAAATATTTCATCTGCTTGTGCCAAAGATGATTGGCTCAAAAGCAAAAGGTATATAATAGTGCAGAAAAATTTCATGAGATGTTAAAAACAAAATTTTGGTAGGTGTAGTGTAGATGCTTCCTTCGTCAGCATGACAGATGCATAGTTAATACAGTTTACAAAATCTTCTTTTCTAATTATAGTTGTGCAATTAGTTCTTTAAATATGTATGTTAATTTAGGTTCTGCTTCTTTTGCTGCTTGCAATACTTCATCATGTGTAATGGTATTCTCTTCATCTCTAATACCTATATCAGTAATTACACTCATGGCAAATACAGGCAAACCCATGTGTACCGCCACAATTACTTCTTGTACTGTACTCATTCCTACTGCATCGCCACCTAATAAATGTATCATTTTATACTCTGCCCTTGTTTCAAAAGTAGGCCCAGTAACACCAAAATAAACTCCTTCTCTTAAAAAAATATTTTTACTAACAGCAATTGCTTTTGCCTTATTAATTAAATCATTTTTGTAAGGCTCACTCATATCTGGAAAACGAGGACCAAACTCTGGTAAGTTTTTACCCACCAAAGGATTGGGTGTAAATTGGCTAATATGATCTTTAATTATCATTAAATCGCCTACCTTCCAATCTTTATTAGTACCACCAGCAGCATTGCTTACCAATAAAGTTTGAATACCTAAAAACTTCATTACTCTAATAGGGAAAACCACTTCATGGGTATTATACCCTTCGTAATAATGAAACCTACCAGCCATGGCTACCACTTTTTTGCCCCCTAATTCGCCAAAAATAAGTTTGCCGCTATGTCCTTCTACTGTACTTACAGGAAAATGAGGAATATCGCTATATGGAATTTCTTTTTCTATATTTATTTCACCAGTAAAGCTGCCTAAACCACTGCCCAATACTATACCTACAGCAGGTTTTGTGGGGTACAAATTTTGTATAAACGCTACCGCTTCGTTAATTTTTGAAAGCATATTTTGATAAATATTTTGTGGGCAAAGATAAGGAATTAGGTTTGGGGTTTGCCGTTTGGGATTAGCATAAATATTGTTAAAGAATGTTTTAGACTACTTTTAAAAGACTACTGTAGTCTCTTAAACAGTTTTAATTATATGTACTTTAAAAAGAGACTACCGTAGTCTATGTAATGTAGTGTTTTTGGCTACGCTACGATAAAAGTTGAATAAAGAAATACAGTACAAGAGTGATTAATTTCATTCTTTTACTAAAAGAATAAAATTAACAAACACCTATTGCCAATGAAGTTGAAAAAAGATTAAATGCCAGTTATCCAAAACAAAAAACTGTAAACAGTTTTTGTTATCTTCGCCAAAATATTTTACTATGAATTTGCATGAATATCAAGCCAAGGAATTATTAAAAAAATACAATGTACCTGTGCAAGAAGGTATTGCTTGTAATACACCAGGTGAGGCTGAGGAAGCTTACAAACAAATACATACACAATACGGTAGCAAATTTGCTGTAGTTAAAGCACAAATACATGCAGGTGGTCGTGGTAAGGGCAAAATTGCTGGTACAGAGCAACGTGGTGTGGCTGTAGGCAAAAATGCAGAGGATATAAAACAAATTGCACAAAATATTTTGGGTGGCACTTTAGTTACTATACAAACTGGTGAGGCTGGTAAAGTGGTAAATAAAGTATTAGTAGCACAAGATGTGTATTATGAGGGTGCTAACCCAGTAAAAGAGTTTTATTTAAGTATTTTATTAGATAGAACAAAGAAACAAAACGTAATTATGTATAGCACCGAAGGTGGTATGAACATTGAAGATGTGGCACATGATACACCAGAAAAAATATTTAAAGAGTGGGTACATCCTTGTGGTGGTTTGCAAGGATTTCAAGCAAGAAAAATTGCTTTTAACTTAGGTCTAAGTGGTGAGGCTTTTAAAAACTGTGTAAAATTTGTAACTAATTTATACAATGCCTACATTGGTTTAGATTGTGGTATGTTAGAAATTAATCCACTATTTAAAACAAGTGATGATAAAATTATTGCGGTGGATTGTAAAATGAATATTGATGATAATGCTTTAATGCGTAAGCCAGATGTAGCGGCGTTAAGAGATGTTACTGAAGAAGACCCAACAGAAGTAGAAGCAGGACAATACAATTTAAACTTTGTAAAATTAGATGGTAATGTAGGTTGTATGGTAAATGGTGCAGGTTTGGCTATGGCTACAATGGATATGATTAAATTAAGTGGTGGTGAGCCTGCTAACTTTTTGGATGTAGGTGGTACTGCCAATGCAGAAACTGTAGAAGCAGGTTTTAGAATTATTTTAAAAGACCCTAAAGTAAAAGCAATATTGATAAACATTTTTGGCGGTATTGTTCGTTGCGATAGAGTGGCACAAGGTGTTATTGATGCATACCAAAGTATAGGTACTATTAACATACCTATTATTGTACGTTTACAAGGCACAAATGCAGATGTAGCTAAAAAATTGATTGACGAAAGTGGGCTAAAAGTACAAAGTGCTATTTTATTAAGTGAGGCTGCGGCCTTGGTGAATAAGGCAGTAGCATAAACTTTTTTGTCTTTCGATTAAATGAATATATCATTATCCCACTTAATATTTAAAAATGTTTATTCTTCAGTAGTAAAAGAAGCTGCTAAATATTCTCTATTTAATCTAGCAATGTTTGATACAGAAATACCTTTAGGACACTCTGCCTCACAAGCATAAGTATTTGTACAATTACCAAAGCCCTCTTTATCCATTTGAGCAACCATGTTTAACACACGGCTTTCTCTTTCTGGCTGGCCTTGTGGCAATAAAGCTAATTGACTAACCTTTGCACTTACAAATAACATAGCACTACTATTTTTACAAGTAGCCACACAAGCACCACAACCAATACAGGCTGCTGCCATAAAAGCTTCGTCAGCATTCTTTTTATCTATAGGCAAGGCATTTGCATCTTGTGCATTACCTGTATTTACACTTATGTAACCACCAGCCTGTATAATTCTATCAAAAGCAGTTCTATCTACCATTAAATCCTTAATAACTGGAAAAGCTTGGCTACGCCAAGGTTCTACCACAATAGTGTCGCCATCTTTAAATGCCCTCATGTGCAATTGGCAAGTAGTATTTTTTGCCCAAGGACCATGTGCCCTACCATTAATATACATACTGCACATACCGCAAATACCTTCACGGCAATCATGATCAAAAGCTATTGGTTCTTTACCTTCTGCAATTAATTGCTCATTTAACACATCAAACATTTCAAGAAAACTCATTTCGCTAGAAATATCTTTTACTTGATAAGTTTCAAAACTACCTGATGTATTACTGTTTTTTTGTTTCCACACTTTTAAAGTGAGGTTCATATTGTAATGCTGCATATTATTTGAACGCTGATTGTTATGATTAATATGATTTTAATGATCTTTATTCGTTTTTTATTGAAGTAAATACTTTTCGTTTAATTTGTGGCTTTTTTCCAAAATTCAACAAAAGTCCTACATCTATTTCTGTAGCTCTTAAATAATTTGTTAATTGTGCTTCATGTTCCTCTTTCAATATTTCTGTAGCCTTTAATTCAACTATTATACAATCGTTTACAATTAAATCAGCTATATATTTACCCACTTCCATTCCATTATAAAACACAATAATAGGTTGCTCTTTCTTTACAACTAACTCTAGGGTTAATAGTTCCAACACTAATGCATTTAAATAAACCCTTTCTAAAAAACCGTAACCTAACTTGTTATAAACTTTGTAAAATGCTTTTATTACTAAATCCGTTATTTCAGAATGCTTATAATTATCTTCCATAATCATCTAAATCTTAATCATCATAAAAATCAGCGTTCCAATCTATTTATAACTTCTTTGCGTTGGTTTTACTATTTCAAATTCTAATGCTTCTTTCTCTAATTCCCAGTTGCTTTCGCCAGCATATTTCCAAGCAGCTACATAACTGTAATTTTCATCATCACGTTTTGCCTCACCATCTTCTGTTTGGCTTTCTTCTCTAAAATGTCCTCCACAACTTTCGTTTCTGTTTAAAGCATCTTTACACATTAGTTCTCCAAGCTCAATAAAATCGGCTACTCTACCAGCTTTATCTAATTCAGGATTCATTTCATTCATTTCTCCTGGTATTCTTACATCACTCCAAAATTCTTTTTTAAGTGCTTGTATTTCTATAATC
>JAGNRZ010000148.1 GCA_017988335.1 Ferruginibacter sp. | reverse complement strand
CCCTCTAATCATAGGGCTTCCGCCACCTAACTGACTTTTTTGAATAAACACAGTACCCGTTTGCAGTAGTAAATCTGCGGCTGTTTGTGGGTTGTTAAATAAAATTTGTGTTTTATTTATTTTTGTAATTTTATTGGGTACTTCATTTAATTTTTGCTCCCACTTATTTGCAGAAATAATAACCTCTTCAAGCTCAATTTTGTTTTTTAAACTATCTTTTGATTGCGTATTTTTTTGAGCTACGCTATAAAAAAATAGGGTAATAAAGAATACAAATAAAGTATTTTTTTTTAATGAAAAAATCATTTTATAATTAATGGCTTTATTTGCCTGATGTAGCTGGTCTTTGTGGTCTTTTTAAACTATCCTCTGGATATTGTGCTTTAATACTATCTCTTAATGTAGTAACCCAATTTGCCAATAATAATTTTTGTTGCTCACTTAAAATAGCATCTTTATGTATTATGGTGTACGATTCTAAAGGCATTTTGTTTTCTTTTACCTCTTCATTTAGTTCTTCTAATTTGCGGTATTGCCTACCAATGCGGTAAGCTGCAAACTCAGAAAAATTCAACTCTCTTTTTCCTTCTTTAATATGATCATCTAACCACCAAGCTATAGGTTGTATGTTTGCATACCAAGGATAATTTGTGTTGTTGCTATGACAATCGTAGCAACTAGTTTTTAAAACAGTCACTACATCTTGTGGTACAGCATACTTGGTTGTTATATCATTTGCACTAACGCCTTCGCTTTTGTTTTTTGCTGGCCTAATAAATTGTATAACAATAAAGGCTAATAATAAAATTTGGAATAATCTTTTTAAAATAAGTTTCATGGTTTTAAAATTTAATCAATTAAAATATTACCTGTCATTTCTTTTGGAATAGCAATATCCATCATTTTTAAAATAGTAGGTGCTATATCCCCTAATTTACCGCTTTTTACATTGTCTTGCCAATTATTGTTAATAATAAATAATGGCACAAGGTTTAATGTATGGGCTGTGTTGGGTGTACCATCTTCATTAATCATATAATCGGCATTGCCATGGTCGGCAGTTAAAAAAATGGTGTAATCATTTGCTAGGGCGGTAGTTACCACTTTTTCAACACAGGCATCAACCGTTTCTACAGCTTTTATTACAGCCTCCCAAACGCCTGTATGCCCAACCATATCAGCATTGGCAAAGTTTAAGCAAATAAAATCGGCTGTTTTGCCTTCAATTTGGGGCACAATTAAGTTTACAATTTCTTGTGCACTCATTTGAGGTTGTAAATCGTAAGTAGCTACTTTTGGCGATGCCGCCATCAATCTTTTTTCACCAATAAATTCTTTTTCTCTACCACCGCTAAAAAAGAAACTTACATGAGGATATTTTTCTGTTTCTGCAATACGTATTTGTGTTTTATTATTTTGCTCTAACACCTCACCTAGCGTATTTTTTAAATCATCGTTTTCAAAAACTACATGTACGTTTTTAAAAGTAGCATCGTATTGTGTAAGTGTGGTGTAATGCAAATTCAATTTATGCATATCAAACTCAGCAAAATCTTTTTGTGTAAGTACTTCGGTAATTTCACGGCATCTATCTGTTCTAAAATTAAAGCAAATAACTACATCGCCATCTTCAATAGCTTTAAAATCATGGCTAATAATGGGTTTTATAAACTCATCAGTTACGCCATTGTTATATGATTGTTGTACAGCATCTATTATATTATCCGTAACACTGCCAACACCTTTTGTTAGTGCATCGTACGCCAGTTTTACTCTTTCCCATCTTTTATCTCTATCCATGGCATAATACCTGCCTGTAACACTTGCAATTTTTCCTGTGCTGGTTTGTAAGTGATTTTGAAGCTCAGTTAAATAACCCAAGCCACTTTTGGGGTCGGTATCTCTACCATCGGTAAAAGCATGTATAAATACATTGTCTAATTTTTTTTCGGCACAAATAGAAGTAATAGCTTTTACATGATTTATGTGTGAGTGTACGCCACCATCGCTTACCAAACCAATTAAATGCAAAGGCTTATTATTTTGTGTAGCATACTCTATTGCATTAACCAAAATTTTATTATTGGCAAATTCGCCAGTTTTTATTGCCACATTTATCCGTTGCAACTCTTGATATACAATTCTGCCAGCACCAAGGTTTAAATGCCCTACTTCGCTATTGCCCATTTGTCCGTTGGGTAAGCCCACATCTTCGCCGCAAGTTACCAATGTTGTATTAGGATATTTGTTGTAAAGGCTGTCCACAAAAGGTGTGTTTGCCTGTTTAATAGCATCACTTTCAGGCACTTGCCCTAGGCCCCAGCCATCC
Organism: Ferruginibacter sp.; assembly: GCA_017988335.1. Lineage (GTDB taxonomy): Bacteria > Bacteroidota > Bacteroidia > Chitinophagales > Chitinophagaceae > Ferruginibacter. Next base: position 4,472 of record JAGNRZ010000148.1, on the reverse strand, counting down.
ATAATTAATAATAAAACCTTTTTATTTTGCATTTGGTAAAACTATATTATTTATGTTAAATTTGAGTGTTAAAGGTAGCATTATAAAATATTTTACTAGGTTTTTGTAAATTATGTAGTGATTGGCACACTTTTAGCATTTTAATTAAAAACAAATAAAAATGAAACGTATTCTACTTGCTATTATTTTAATTCCTTTATTGTCTTTTACAGGTATCGACGATATTATAACAGCTATAAAGGAAGGTAACTCAAGTAAAATGGCTCAATATTTTGATAATGCTGTGGAAGTAACTATGCCCGACAAAAGCAATAGCTACAGCAAAGGGCAGGCCGAAATGATACTAAAAGATTTTTTTGCTTTAAAAGGCGTGAAAAATTTTACTGTAATTCATAAAGGCGAAAAAGGTGGTTCACAATATTGTATAGGCAACCTTATTACTCGTAATGGCAATTTTAGAACTACCATTTATTTAAAACAAAAAGGAGATAAGCAGGTAATGCAGGAAATAAGTTTTGAAAATAATTAACTACAACAATTAATAATTTTAAAGTCTCGATTTTTTCGAGACTTTTTTTATTTCATTCCTTAGCTTTGTTGTATGGATTACAATCAGCAACTACAAACACTTATTAAAAATGCTTTAGCAGAAGATATTGGCAATGGCGACCACTCCACATTATCATGTATTGATAGCAATGCAATGGGCAAAGCTGTTTTAAAAATTAAGGAAGATGGTGTTTTGGCAGGTGTAGAAGTTGCACAAAAAATTGTACAGTTTGTGGAGCCCACAGCACAGTTTTCTATTTTTAAAAAAGATGGTGAACAGATGAAGTATGGTGATGTTGCTTTTGAATTATTGGCACATGTGCATACTATTTTACAAACAGAGCGTTTGTTGCTAAATAGTATGCAGCGTATGAGTGGCATTGCTACACTTACAAAAAAATATACCGATAAGTTAAAGGGATATAAAACCAATTTATTAGACACACGGAAAACAACTCCTAATTTTAGATTACTTGAAAAAGAAGCGGTACGTATTGGCGGCGCCATAAATCATAGATTTGGATTGTATGATATGATTATGCTAAAAGACAATCATATTGATTATTGCGGTGGAATAGAGAAGGCAATTAATAAGGCATACGATTATGTACAAAGTAAAAATCTAGCTTTAAAAATTGAAGTAGAAACCAGAAGTATTGAAGATGTACAAAAAGTAATGCAAGTGGGTAAAGTAAATAGAATTATGCTAGATAATTTTACCCCAGAAAAAATTGTAGAGGCATTACAAATTATACAAGGCAAATACGAAACTGAAGCTAGTGGTGGCATTAACTACGATAACCTTGAAAGTTATGCTGCCACTGGGGTTGATTATATTAGTAGTGGTGCTTTAATTCATCAAGCAGAAAGTTTAGATTTAAGTTTAAAAGCAGTGATAATATAAGAAATGAAAAAATTAAATTCACTTAGCGGTTTGGTGTACTCCACAGATCCTAATTTTAAAATAGAAGAAGATATTGAAGATGTAGAAACCTTGCCAGCCCACCAGCAAAAATTAAAAATTAAATTAGATACAAAACAAAGGGCAGGAAAAGCTGTAACTTTAATTACAGGCTTTATAGGCAAACCAAAAGATGTTGAGGAATTGGGCAAAAAATTAAAAACATTTTGCGGCACTGGTGGCAGTGTAAAAGATGGCGACATCATTGTGCAAGGCGATAACAGAGAAAAAATAAAACAGTGGTTGCAAAAAAATAATTACAAAGTGTTATAGTATATAAACTATGTTTAAAATTACCGAAGGCATAAAAATAATTGTAGAAACTTTCTACCAGCCAGATTACAGCAATGTGGGTAATAATGAATATATGTTTGCTTATAAAATTACTATTGAAAACCATAACAGCTTTCCAGTACAGTTGCTGCGTAGGCATTGGCATATTTATGATAGTAATGGTAGCATAAAGGAGGTTGAAGGAGAAGGAGTAGTGGGTGTACAACCTAAAATTAACCCCGGAGAGTTTTATCAATATGTAAGTGGTTGTAATTTAAGAACTGATATTGGTAAAATGCAAGGCTCATACCTAATGTTAAATTTGAACACAAATAAGCGTTTTGATGTATTTATCCCCTCTTTTAACCTAATTGTGCCTTTTAAGCTAAACTAAAATGTGAATTTTACACATTTTGCAGTACCTTACAGTAGTTCAACAAGCATCTTTTTAATATCTAATAAAAGCTAAATGGCAAAAGTTACATTTTCCAACAAAAACAATGAATTTTATCAAAGTTTAAAAACTGCGGTAGATCAATATTTTGAGACCAAAGGAATTAAAAAAACTGGCGATTGGAGGCTATATATTAAAACAATAATTTTAGTAGGTACAGCAGCAGCTACGTACTTTGCTATAATGTTTGCACCATTACCGGCATGGGTTCTTTACTCATTATGTGCATTGCTGGGTTATACTTTTGCTTGTGTAGGTTTTAGTGTTATGCATGATGCTAACCATGGTAGCTATAGCACTAAACCTTGGCTTAACGATTTTTTAGGCTTAAGCATGAATTTTATGGGTGCAAATGCTTACTTCTGGAAACAAAAACACAATATTATACATCACACTTATACTAATGTAGATGGATTGGATGATGATATTGCTAAGAGTCCAATTATTCGCCAATGTGAATCACAAAAATGGGTGCCAGCACATAAAATTCAGCATATATATTTATTGCCCATTTATGCCTTATCGTCTCTTTTTTGGCTTTTTAGTATGGATTTTAAAAAGTATTTTTCTAGAAAAATTTATACTACAGATGCTTGGAAAATGACTACAAAAAATCATATTGTTTTTTGGGCTACTAAAATTTTATATGTAACCTTTTATATGGTGCTACCTGCTATTAAATTTGGTTTTCTGCCTTGGTTGGCAGGTTTCTTAATTTTGCATGCAATTATGGGCTTAACATTATCACTAGTGTTTCAATTAGCACATGTAGTTGAGAATACAGAATTTGAAACTGTAGCATTGGATGAAACAAAACATATTGAAACTGCTTGGGCAGAGCATCAAATGAAAACTACAGCCAATTTTTCAATGGGTAATAAAGTAATTAGCTGGTTTGTGGGTGGATTAAATTATCAAATAGAACACCACCTGTTTCCTAAAGTAAGTCATGTACATTATCCAGAAATTAGTAAAATAGTAATGCAAAAGTGCAAAGAATTTAATGTGCCTTATCATCATAATCCTACATTTTTTGGGGCACTTGTTTCACATTTTAGGGTAATGAAATGGTTGGGACAAAACCCACCTGTTGCAGTTACACAGGCACAAGCTGCTTAAGGCTTATATTTAGCATCGCTAAAAATAGCTTCATTATCTAATGCTATTAATTGTTGCAATGTAGTGTTATTATTTTTTTTCATATATTTTTTTACAATTTGCCATCCAGCAAAGCTTCCAATATTACCTGGTGAGGCTTCGCCTAACTCTTGTGTTTTTGGGCTTTCACCAATGTAATTTTTTATAACATTGTTATCTATAGTTTGTAAAAAATTATTTTGTACAAATAAATCCCAAATTACTTTTTCATGGGTGTAGCAATCTTTCAATTGTTGTTCGGTATAGCCAATTAATAAATGCTCTTTTGTTTTAGGTAGAATTTTACTTAAAATATAAAGATGCTTTCCTTTTTCTACCATTTGTTGCATTAGGCTTTTATCTTCTAATTTTTCGGGATAAATATCATTAACAATATTTTTCATTGCATTTACAGCAATATAATCTGGAGTAAATCTGTTAGTAATGTAAGATGGATAAACTTGCTGTACCATTTCTGATTGATAAAGAGAAAAATTACTACCCAAATGATGATGCAAGCCCACAATAATAGCATCATCACTTAAAATATCTCCATAGCCATCTAAAGGGCCTATATAAGTAATTACTTTTTCAGGTGTTTTATATGCAGGAAAATAATGCTTTATAAACTGCAACCCTTTTTTTATTTCAGTTTCATAATTATTAAAATTTGAAAACATTTTTTTAGTGCTATCAAAAACAGGATTATAAGTGGTGATAAAGCCATTTATGTAATTAGCAGCAGTGTCGGTATTCCACTTAGGGTCAACATTTAAAATGGTGGCAAAAAAATTTTCACCAAATGAAGTATAGGCGGCTTGTAGTTTGTCTATTTTTTGAATTAAACTATCAGTATCTTTTTTAAATAAATCCTCTTCAAACCGCTGTGTTTTAATATCTACTTTAATATTAGACACATCGGGTATTTTTTCGCCGTTGTTACAGGCGAATAAAACACTAATTAAAATAAATGGTATAAAATATTTCATATTTTTTTGTTGCCACAAATGGCACTAATATTCACGAATTTTAAAGTACAATCCTTCTTACTTCCAATTTAGACTTACCAAAATTTATTAGTAAGCCTAATTTACATCC
>JAGNRZ010000023.1 GCA_017988335.1 Ferruginibacter sp. | reverse complement strand
GGTAGAAGATAATTGTTTTGATGCTGAAGTTCGTTTAAAAGAAATGGAGAAAACGGATGTAACAATTCAGGTGCTTTCAACTATTCCTGTATTATCTAATTATTGGGCAAAGCCAAAAGACGGATTGCAAACCAGCCGATTTTTTAATGATGATATTGCTGATAAAGTTGCAAAAAATGTAAAACGTTTTATTGGTATAGGAACAGTGCCATTGCAAGATGTTGATTTGGCCATTGCAGAAATGGAACGTTGTGTTACTCAATTAAAAATGCCGGGACTAGAAATTGGCAGTAACATTAATGGAGAAAATTTAAGCGATAAAAAGTACTTTCCTTTTTATAAAAGGGCAGAAGAATTGGGTTGTGCCTTATTTATTCACCCTTGGGAAATGATGGGAGAGCAGCAAATACAAAAATATTGGCTGCCTTGGTTAGTAGGTATGCCTGCAGAAACAAGTAGGGCTATTTGCAGTATGATTTTTGGTGGCGTATTAGAAACTTTTCCTAAACTAAGAGTGGCATTTGCACATGGTGGTGGTAGTTTTCCTTTAACGCTTGGGCGTATTGAACATGGCTACAATGTACGGCCAGACTTAGTTGCAATAGATAATGGAATTAACCCTAGGGATTATATTGGTAAATTTTGGATAGATAGTTTGGTGCATGATGCCAAAGCACTAAGCTATATAATTGATGTTATTGGTGGTGATAAAATTTGCTTAGGTAGTGATTATCCTTTTCCTTTAGGAGAGCACCATCCAGGAAAGCTGATAGAGGAAATGAATTTTGAAAATACGGTAAAAGAAAAATTATTATTTAAAAATGCTAATGATTGGTTGGGCAGAACGGAACGCTGATTGTTATGATAGATATGATTTGTTAAGAGAAATCATATTTAATCTTAACCATCATAAAAATCTGCGTTCCATCCTACTCATTAAATAAATTTGGATAATCTGTAATTATTCCATCCACACCCAAAGTAATTAATTCTTTCATTCTTTTTTTATCATTAACTGTCCATGGTATTAATTGCATTTTGGCATTATGGCATTTTGTTACTAGTTCTGGGTCAACTAAACTATGGTGTGGACTGTAAATAGTAGGCGTAAATCCAATTTTGCTAAGCTGTGCTTCAAAACTTTTTTTATCAAAATCTTCAATTAGCATAGCCGTTTTTATGGCAGGATAATTTTTATGCAAATACTGCAAGGTTCTAAAATCAAAGCTTTGTATAATTACATAATCTTCCATTTGTTTTTCCTTAATAACTTTCATTAACAACTCTACAAACTCCGCAGGTGCAGGATGATAAACATTGTCTGTAGAAGGCATTGATTTTGTTTCAATATTAAAATAAGGAAAAGGTCGCCTTGCCATCATCATCCAATTTTTTACAGAGTCAAATACGTGTGATAAAAGGGGCTTAGTTACCGCTATTTTTTTTTGCTGTGGAAAACGGGGATGTGGCTTTAACCCTACATCATAACTCTTAGTATCATCGTATGTAAGATTGTAAATATTAAATGTTTTTTCTTCTTCCTCGGTAATATAACTGCCACTTTGCGTTGTAGTTATTTCATGATTAAAAAAAGGCTCATGGCTTAAAATTACTTGCTTGTCTTTTGTAATAACAACATCCATTTCTAGTGTAGTAACACCCATGCCTAAAGCATTAATCATGGCTGGCACGGTGTTTTCGGGCATTAATCCACGGCAACCACGATGGCCTTGTTTATCAAAAACACCTGCTTCTAATGGTGCCGATTTTTGCGTTTTGTTATTCACGGCAGTATTTTTTTGGGATGAAGAGCAGGCAAACAAAAAGCTTGTGCATAAAACAATTAGCAAATATTTCATATGCTAATGTAACAAAAATTGTCAGTATCAAATTTTAAATTATTGCTAATTTAAGACTAGCTCAATCCTGTAATTTTTCCTTTATCATCAATATCCATACCCTCGGCAGCAGGTATGTTTGGTAGGCCGGGCATACGCATTATTTCTCCTAAAATAGGGATAATAAAACCTGCACCTGTTGCAAATTCAAATTCACGTATGGTAATAATAAAATCTTCGGGTCGGCCTTTTTTCTTTTCATCATCCGAAAGGCTTTTAGGCGTTTTTGCCATACAAATGGGTAAGTTATCAAAGCCCAATTCTTTAATTTGTTTTAAATGTGTTTTTGCCTTTACCGAGTAAGCTACATCTGTTGCTCCGTATATTTCTGTAGCAATAGTGTGTATTTTTTCTTCGGTAGATAAGTTGCAATTGTACAATGGCTTAAAATCGCTTTTATTGTTTTCTACCAACTTTACAACAGCTTTTGCCAACTCCGTCATTCCTTTACCACCTTCGGTAAAACCACTGCATTCAATGGATTCAACTTTATATGCCTTGCAAAAATCTTTTATCACTTTTATTTCTTCTTTTGTATCGCCAGGGAAAAGGTTGATAGCAACCACCGTTTCCATGCCAAAACGTTTCATGTTTTCTAAATGCTTGCCCAAATTGGCACAACCATTTTTTACTTTAAATGGAGAGGCTGTTTCCAGTTCATCTTTTGTTGCATCGCCATGATGACGTAAGGCTCTGATTGTTGCAACTAATACCACAGCTTTTGGTTTTAAACCCGATGAAGCACATTTGATATCAAAAAATTTCTCTGCACCTAAATCGGCGCCAAAACCTGCTTCCGTTACAACATAGTCGCTTAGCGATAAGCCCATTTTAGTAGCTAAAATAGAGTTGGTACCTTGTGCAATACTTGCAAACGGGCCACCATGCAAAATGGCAGGGTTGTCCTCAAGAGTTTGCACCAAATTAGGCTTAATAGCATCTTTTAATAAAATGGCCATTGCCCCAACAGCATTAATGTCTCTTGCAAATACAGGTTTTCCCTGAAATGTAGTGCCAATATAAATGTTGCCTAATCTTTTTTTAAGATCTTCCATTCCGGTACACATACACAAAATGGCCATTATTTCCGAAGCAGGCGTAATATTAAATCCATCTTCCCGTACAATACCATCGGCAGTGCCACCCATACCAATTACTATATGCCGTAAGGCTCTGTCGTTCATATCCATCACTCTTTTCCATACTATGCTTCTTGGATCTATTTGCAGGCTTCTTTTTTTATTTTGAAGATTGTGATCAATCATGGCAGCTAAAAGGTTATTAGCTTTTTCTATGGCCGAAAAATCGCCGGTAAAATGCAGGTTGATATCTTCCATTGGAATAATTTGGGAATATCCGCCACCTGCTGCGCCGCCTTTCATGCCAAATACAGGGCCAAGAGAAGGTTCTCGTAAAACAGCCATAGCCTTTTTACCAATTTTATTTAAGCCATCTGTAAGGCCTACAGAAATAGTTGTCTTTCCTTCACCCGAAGGCGTAGGTGTAATTGCAGTAACTAATACAAGCTTATTTTTTTGAATCTTTTTTTCGTCAATTAATTTAAGAGGAAGTTTGGCTTTATATTTACCATAATACTCTAAATCGTCGTTATTTACGCCAATGGATGCAGCAATTTCTTTAATATGGAGTATAGGTGCAGCTTGGGCAATCTCAATATCCTGAAGCATAATATTTTTTATGCAAAATAGAGTTTTGAGTTTACTGCCCTATGATTTTTATCATATCCCGATGCGATTGATATTATATTTCTACCTTCTGAACTTGAGTTGGAGCATATTGTGCATTACGCATGGCAATACTACGTATAGCATTACCAGCAAAATCCATAAAAGCTTTTTTAGTAATGGCATCGTCGCTTACCATAGATGGCACACCTAAATCACCACCTTCACGTATGCTTTGTACAATGGGTATTTGCCCTAAAAAGGCAATTTCAAACTCGTCAGCTAAGTTTTTGCCACCATCTTTACCAAAAATAAAATATTTATTATCGGGTAATTCTGCTGGGGTAAAATAACTCATATTTTCAACCAAGCCAATAATAGGCACTTTTAGTTGTGCCTGCCCAAACATGGCAACCCCTTTTTTAGCATCGGCAAGGGCAACCACTTGTGGCGTAGTTACTACAATTACACCAGTTACAGGCACAGTTTGTACAATGGTTAAGTGTATATCACCAGTGCCTGGCGGCATATCAATTACTAAATAATCCAACTCTCCCCAATCAACATCACTCACAAATTGTTTAATAGCACTGCTAACCATTGGACCTCTCCAAACAACAGCCTGCTTTTCATCAATCAACAAACCAATGCTCATTACTTTAATACCAAATTTTTCTATAGGCACAATCAATCCTTTTCCACTGCCATCATCTTTCATCATAGGTCGTTCGCCACGTATGCCAAACATAATGTGTTGGCTAGGACCATAAATGTCAGCATCCATTAACCCAACTTTTGCACCACCAGCCGCAAGTGCTAATGCTAAATTTGCACTAACGGTGCTTTTGCCCACACCGCCTTTTCCGCTAACTACGGCAATAATATTTTTTACCCCTTTTAATACACTTTTAGCATCCACTCTATTACTTGTAGTATTAGCAGTAAAATTCACATGCACAACAGCATCCTTATTTACTAATAATTTAATAGCATTTTCACTAGCAGTTGCCATTTGCTCCTTCATAGGGCAGGCAGGTGTAGTAAGTACAATGGTAAAAAATACGTTTAAACCATCAATTTTTATATCCTTAATCATGTTAAGGGTTACAAGGTCTTTACCTAGGTCGGGCTCTTGTACATTGCTTAGAGCTTTTAAGATATCTTCGTTCGTCATGTTCAATTATTTGTTAAAAATGCCTTTAAAATGGCAAAATTAAACATTAGTATCTTTACTTTGTTTCTAATTAAGGAAAGTTGTTATTTTTGGGGACTAACATTTGTAACTTTACTGAACATTGTTGTAAGCTTGCTTTGTTAAAAATTTTCTTCCACTGGAAGAAAATTTTTAATCTCACTTGTACCGCATACCTCAATTTAATTTTTATAGATGCTTAAATTTTTACTTTTATTTTCAATATTGTTTGTGCTAAAGCCAAATCAATCTAAGGCACAGTTTGAGTCGTTTAAAGATTCGGTAGTGCAATTGTACGGTTTGGTTATGACGGCCGATAGCCTTAAAGGGTTAGAAGGTGTAAGCATAATGGTAAAAGGACAAAACCGTGGTACTATGAGTAATGCTAAAGGTGTTTTTAGCATTGTAGTATTAAAAGGCGATGTAGTAGAATTTACTAGTGTGGGTTTTAAACCAAAAACAGTAGCTATACCTCAAAATTTAGAAGGTAACCAACAAAGCGTAATACAATTAATGGTAAACGATACGGTGTATTTGGCAGCCACCATCATAAAATCAAGGCCCAGTAGAGAACAGTTTGAAAGAGATTTTTTAAACACTCAATTCCCCGACGATCAAATAACCACAGCCCGTAAAAATAATGATGTAGCTACAAGGCGTATTTTGGCAGCATCTTTACCCAGCGATGGTAGGGAGGCGGCTAATACTTATTTTAGACAACAAGCTACCAAAGCTTCTTACATAGGGCAATTGCCCCCACAAAATATTTTTAACCCAGTTGCTTGGGGAGAGTTTATTAAAGCATGGAAGAGAGGGGATTTTAAGAAGAAATAAAACCCCCTCCACCCCCGAAAAAGGGAACTTTGCAACATTAATTATTCATTTTTTTTAATTACATAAAGTTGCTTCAACACTAAAGTTGTATTTTCATTTATATGAAACCTTTATTTAATTCCCCCTTTAGGGGGTTAGGGGGTAAGATTATTTTCTTAATAGGCTTTATGGGCAGCGGTAAAACTCACTGGGGTAAACTATGGGCTTCCAAGGCTAATTATAATTTTATTGATTTAGACGAACAAATAGAAGCCCATGTAGGCAAAACAGTTGCACAAATTTTTGAAGATGATGGCGAAGATTTTTTTAGGCAAAAAGAAACAGGGATTTTAAAATCCTTAAATCTAAAAGCAAATACAATAATATCAACTGGTGGCGGCACAGCTTGCTTTAATAATAATATGGCATGGATGAATGAAAAGGGAGTTACTATTTACCTAAAAACTACAGTGCCCCAAATTTTGGAAAGGGTATTGCAAGAGCAAGAAAAAAGGCCATTACTTAAAAATTTGAATACTGCGGAGCTTCAATTTTTTATAGAAAAAAAGTTAAAAGAAAGAGAGCTTTTTTATAAGCAGGCATCAATTGTTTTACATACAAATACAATTACTGAAAATACAATTTTAGAAATAATAAATGCATAAATCATTTTTAATAACGGCAAGTTTTTTGGGAGCCTTAGCAGTAGGCTTAGGTGCATTTGCAGCACATGGTCTTAAGCAAATTTTATCTGCCGAAAATATTGCCATATTTGAAACAGCAGTTAAATATCAATTTTATCATGTATTTGCGTTGCTAGCAACAGGTATTTTATATGCTACTTACACAAATGCTAAAATAAAATGGGCTGGTAATTTTTTTATTGCAGGCATTGTAATATTTAGCGGCTCTTTATATTTACTATGTTTTTCAAAACAATTTAATTGGGGCGTAAATTGGCTAGGGGCTATTACCCCTTTTGGTGGTGTATGTTTTATTACTGCATGGTGCTTATTAGCACTGGGTATTTATAAAAAAATTAACTCTCTCTAATTTCTCTGGTAAGTGTAATTAAAGTGCCGTTATTGTTTTCTATTTTAAAATCAATTTCTACGTCGTCCATTCTTTTCTTCATATTTTTTAAGCCGTTGCTAAACTGGCGTAGGTTTTCAAAATCTATTCCCTTGCCATTATCATGTATTAATAATTCTAGTTGTTTGCCTAGTACATTAAGTGTAATGGTAACCGTAGTGGCATCAGAGTGTTTTAATATATTATTCAATGCTTCTTTTACTACCAAAAAAACATTTCTTCTTATATAACCATTAACAATAGCGTAAGGAATTTCGGCAGGTAAATTAATGCTACACTTTATATCTGTATCTTCAAAATACTCTAATGTATAGCTACGTATATAAGCAATCATATTTTCTAACGAATCGTTACTACTACTCATACTCCAAATAATTGCATTCATCTTGCCCAATAATTCATTGGCCGAGTTTGAAATTTTGTCAATCTCTGGCATTTCTTGCCCTTTCAATTTATTTTTTGCTAATTCGCTATACAGTCTAATCGATGTCATACCAGCTCCTAAATCATCATGCATATCAGCGCTTATTCTGTTTCTTTCTTCTTGCTGGGCTTTAAATATGGCAATTTCGGTTTCAAATTTTTGTTTTTCGGCTTCTAATTTTAACGCTTCTTTTTGCTTTACATTTTGTTCAATTTCTGTTTTGTTTTTATAAGACAATCCAGCTAAAAATGCCACCAACGCCATAACCAAACCGGCTTCGTAATATACCATAGCAGATGTTAAAACACCAGCTTGCCTTACCCCACTCAATAGCAATACTAACGAAATAATGGAAAATGTAATTGAAAGGGCATTGCCATAAGCTAAGTAATTAATAAGTTTTTTGTTTTCCTTCAAAGCAACAATAATATAAAACACCCCAAATAGTAAAATAATAATTTTTAAAACATTTTCAAGTAGGGTTTCAAGTTCAATTAAGTTTGTAAAAAAATGTAAACCAGTGAATAGTAAAAGCATTACAATCAAAAATCTTTTTTGCCATATAAATACTTTATCAATTCTAGGATAATCAACTACTGTATTTAAAAAATTTCTGGTAAAGGCAATGTAAAAAATACAACCCACTAGTATTAAAGCAAAATCAATATACTCAATAAATAAACTACTAAATAAACCAGATCGGCGATATAAATAAGCATGAAAAAAAACTAGCAGTAGTACACTTAAGGAATATGCCCCATAGTAAAAAAATTCTTTTCTTTTATTTACAACATAGTTTGTAAATGTAAATAAAATCATCATTAATAAAATACCGCTAAGTATGTATCCAAATGTTTTTACATCTTCTCTATAATTAAAAAAACTCCTTGCAAAGGCTGGGAAATGTTTTTGATTAATGAGAACTGGTGCTATCCAAAATGCACCTACTCTTTTATTATAAATAATCTCAGAGTATATTGTAATTTTTTCGTTCGGATTTATTTCAAGAAAGTAAAAATTTTTGTTGCTTTTTATTTTAGGTAAAGAAATAATTTTTTTTGATAAACTATCTATAGTATAGAATGTTATTTTTTTTACAATATGGCCTGGTGAAAAAACTATAGTGTCTTTTTGGACTGATGAGTTAAATAAAGTAAATTTTGAGTATAAGGGAGTTATAGCCAAGGTACTACCATGCATATACTTCTTTTCAATCTCTGCTAAAGGAACAAATTTTTGTGTAGCTAATAATTCAGGCGAAATAGCTTTCTTGGGGACAAAGCCATATGCCTTATCAATAATAGATAAAGTGTGTGTTATTTTGCTACAATCAATAACAGAGTCTATAGATTGAGCATCCACAACTCCTACATTAAATAGTAATAATAAAAAAAGTACGACTTTAACTTTCAAATTTTTAATGTTTATACCAAACCTACATAAAAACTTTAATTTCACAAGCACTTAAGCTAATATTTGGTATTTGTAAAGCTAAAGGTTTTATATCTTTGTTTTAATGGCTAATAAACTAAAATCAAAAAAAGAGGCAGTAGAAAAAGAGCAACCGCTAAAGCAGGAGAAAGAAGAAACGGTTGAGGTAAAGCAATTGCTTAAAGACGAACGTACTCATAAAATAGCAGGCTCTATTTTGTTACTAATATCCTTCTTATTATTTGTAGCATTTACATCTTATCTTTTTACTTGGGAAGAAGATCAAGATAAAGTGTTTAAAAATGGTTACCGCTTACTTTTAGGTAACGATGTTAAGGTTAGCAATTTGCTAGGTACACTAGGGGCTTTTTTAGCACATAGTTTTATTTATAAAGGTTTTGGTATTGCATCTTATCTTATCTGTACATTCTTTTTTGTTTTAGGGGTTAATTTATTTTTCGGTAAAAAAATATTTTCACCAATCCGCAACATTAAATATTTAATTATTGGCTTACCATTATTAAGTGTGTTGGCTTCTGTTTTATTTTCTTCAAAAGCATTTGCTTGGGGTGGTGCTGTAGGCGATATGTGTAAAGATTGGATGTATAAAGTAATAGGTGAAGTAGGTACTTACGGTATTTTATTAGTAGCAGGTATTAGCTATGTTATTTGGAGATTTAATCCTGCGTTTAAATTACCAGCAAAAAAAATAAATAAGGTAGATGAAGTAAGTAATGAGATAGTAGCTGTCACTGGAAATAAAGAAGTAGAAGTGGACGAAGAAGATGATGATGAAAATGAGCAAACAAATACATCTACAATTACCAAAGGAAATATTTTAAAGGGAGAAGGAAATGTATTGGTTATTCCACCACAGGATAATCCTTTATTAAACCACGACATTAACTTGGTAGAAAAAGAAGATAAAGGAATAGTAATACAACAACCAGAAATTAAGCAACAAGAAATAATTATAACACCAATAGAAGAACCAAAAATTGAATTGGCTGTTACACCACCGCCTACCAAAAAAGTAGTTGATAATGCAAGTTTAGAATTGGAAATAAAAACTAAGGAAGATGAAATTGAGGAGCCAGAAGAAATAATTGAATCTAAACCTACAGTTTCTGCACAGCCTTACGACCCTATTTTAGATTTAAGAGATTATAAATATCCTACGCTTGATTTATTAGAAAACCACGGTAGCGAAAAAATTATACAAGATGCTAATGAGTTGGAGAATAACAAAAACCAAATCATTAACACTTTAAAAAATTACGATATTAATATTCAAAAAATATCGGCAACAGTGGGGCCTACAGTTACCCTTTACGAAATTATTCCTGCAGCAGGTGTACGTATTAGTCGTATAAAAAATTTGGAAGATGATATTGCCCTAAGCCTTGCTGCATTGGGCATTCGTATTATTGCACCCATACCAGGTAAAGGCACTATTGGTATTGAAGTGCCTAATGCTAAAAAAACGGTGGTTAGCATGAAAACACTTTTAGCATCCGAAAAATTTCAGCAAAACAAATTCTCTTTACCTATTGCCATTGGTAAAAAAATTGATAACGAAAATTTTATTGTTGACTTAGCCAGTATGCCGCATTTATTAATGGCAGGTGCTACAGGACAAGGTAAATCTGTAGGGTTAAATGCAATACTAGTTTCTCTTCTTTACAAAAAACATCCAAGCCAATTAAAGTTTGTGCTGGTTGACCCTAAAAAGGTAGAGCTTAGTATTTATCGTACAATTGAAAAACATTTTTTAGCCAAATTACCTGGAGAAGATGAATCAATTATTACGGATACAAAAAAAGTTATTCATACTTTAAATGCACTTTGTATTGAAATGGATAACCGGTACGATTTGCTAAAAGAAGCTGGTGTACGTAACATAAAAGAATACAATGAAAAATTTGCAGCCCGTAAATTAAATCCAGAAAAAGGTCATCAGTTTTTACCTTTTATAGTTTTGGTGGTAGATGAATTTGCCGATTTAATTATGACGGCTGGTAAAGAAGTAGAAATGCCAATTGCCCGTTTAGCACAACTTGCAAGGGCTGTGGGTGTGCATTTAATTATAGCTACACAACGACCAAGCGTAAATATTATTACTGGTACTATTAAGGCAAACTTCCCTGCAAGAATTGCTTTTAAAGTAAGTAGTAAAATTGATAGCCGTACAATTTTAGATACCGGCGGTGCTGAGCAATTAATTGGTAAAGGCGATATGTTAATTAGCTACAACGGCGAAGTTGTTCGTTTGCAATGTGCATTTGTAGATACGCCAGAAGTAGATAAAATAGTGGATTTTATTGGTGAGCAAAGAGGTTACCCTCAAGCTTTTTTATTGCCAGAGTATGTAGATGAAAAAGAAATGGAGAAAGGCGATTTTGATGTAAATGATAAAGATCCTTTATTTGAAGATGCAGCAAGGTTAATTGTTACTAGCCAAATAGGTAGCACCTCTTTATTACAACGAAGAATGAAGTTGGGGTATAACAGAGCTGGCCGTTTAATGGATCAATTAGAAGCAGCAGGTGTAGTAGGTGGCAACCAAGGTAGTAAAGCCAGAGATGTATTAATTAAAACAGAAATGGATTTACAAATGTTGTTGGATTCAATAGGATAAATTTTTGATTTTTTGAAGTTTGATTTTTTGAATTAGTCTATCGAAATTAAATCTTCATTCAAAAATCACAAATCTCAAAATCGCAAATCTCAAAATCACAGATTAAAAAATGTCTAAATTTCTTATAGTTGGCTTAGGCAATATTGGCAACGAATATGCTGGTACAAGGCACAATATTGGCTTTGATATTGCTAATGCTTTTGTTACTAAACATGGCGGTAGTTTTAGGGTTGATAGATTAGCCTATGTAGCCGAAGTGAAATTAAAGGGCAAACAAATTGTTTGCATTTGCCCTACAACTTTTATGAATTTAAGTGGCAAGGCATTTAAATATTGGCTAGATAAAGAAAAAGTAGCCATTGAAAATACACTAACTATTGTTGATGATTTGGCCTTACCCCTAGATAAAATTAGATTGCGTAAAAGTGGTACTCATGCTGGGCATAATGGGCTAAAAGATATACAAAGCACCTTAGGTACAGATGCTTACCCCAAGCTACGTTTTGGTATTGGTAGCAATTATCCAAAGGGAATGCAGGCCGATTTTGTGCTTAGTAAATGGCTTAAAACCGAAGAACCTATTGTAAAGCTAAAAATTGAAAAAAGTGTAGAAATTATCGAAAGTTTTGTGCTAAGTGGCATAGATAATACCATGACTCAGTACAATAATTTATCATTTTCATAGTCACTATTACCTCAAACTTTTCTTTTTTAAACCTAAATACTGTAATTTAGTGGCTTACAGAACCTATACCTTTAATAAAGCAAAAAGATGAAAATTATTTGTGTTGGACGAAACTATGCCGATCATGCCAAGGAGCTAGGCAATGCAATTCCTACAGAGCCTGTGTTTTTTATGAAGCCTAAAAGTGCTTTATTACAAGGGCATACCCCTTTTTACTATCCTGAGTTTACTAATGAACTACATTACGAATGTGAGTTAGTGTTACGTATTTGTAAAAATGGCAAATATGTACAATCTAAGCTTGCTTCTAATTATTATAATGCAGTTACTGTAGGTATTGATTTTACGGCCAGAGATGTACAAGATGAACTAAAAAAGAAGGGCTTACCATGGGAAAAAGCCAAAGCATTTGATAACTCTGCTGCAGTAGGAACCTTCATAGATATTAAGTCTGATTTAAATAAAAAAAATATCAATTTTAGCCTTAAAATGAATGGCGAACTAAAGCAACAAGGTAATTCTGCCGATATGCTTTTTAGTTTTGATTCCATTATAGAGCATGCTTCAAACTATTTTTCGTTAAACATTGGCGATTTAATATTTACAGGCACACCAGCCGGTGTAGGTGAGTGTGTTGTTGGTGATGAAATTGAGTGCTTCCTCGAAAATCAAAAATTACTTTCTGTAGAAGTAAAGTAATAATTTACTTTTGCCACATGATTGCTACAAGCACTTTATTACAGGCTTATCGCTTAATGTGTACTGCCTCATCAATGGCAGAAATTTACGAAAGTAACAGAACCATTTGCAAATATGTACACTCCACAAGCCGTGGGCATGAGGCTATTCAGCTAGCCACTGCATTTCAATTACTGCCACAAGATTATGTAAGCCCTTATTACAGAGATGAAAGTATGTTATTAGGTTTAGGTTTTACCCCTTACCAATTAATGCTGCAATTATTAGCCAAAGGCAACGATATTTTTACTGGTGGCAGAGAATATTATAGCCACCCTAATTATAAAGGAACAGATAAACCTACAATTATTCATCAAAGCAGTGCTACTGGTATGCAAGCCATACCCACAACAGGCGTTGCACAAGGTGTTAAATATAAAGAACAGCAAATAGTTAATAGTTCATCGTTCATTGATGGTTCTCACCATCAACCATCAACCATCAACTATCAACCTGTTGTTCTTTGCTCCCTTGGCGATGCCTCAGTAACCGAAGGCGAAGTAAGTGAAGCTTTTCAATTTGCTGCATTACATAAACTGCCTATAATTTATTTGGTACAAGATAACGAGTGGGGAATAAGCGTAACCAAACAAGAAGCTAGGCTTACCAATGCTAGCGAATTTGTAAAAGGCTTTGGTGGTATAAGTAGAATAAGTATTGATGGTAGCGATTTTCTACAGAGTTACGAAGTAATGAAAAATGTAGTGGACGAAGTACGTAAAGAAAGACATCCATTTTTAGTACATGCAAAAGTGCCGCTGCTAGGGCATCATACCAGTGGAGTACGTAAAGAGTTTTATAGAACAGATGAAGATTTAAATAAACATTATACCGACGACCCCAAACCAAAATTGCGTAAAAAGTTATTGGAATTAGGTATAAGTGAAGATGAAATAATAACTATTGAAAATGAAGCTGCACAACAAGTTGCTGCAGATTTTGATACTGCTGTTGCAGCACCAGATCCCAATGTTGACACTGTAAGCGACTTTGTTTTTGTGCCAACACCCATAACTCAAGAAAAAGGCGAACGTTCTCCAACTAATAAAGAAAAAGTATTAATGGTAGATGCTGCTTTATTTGCCATAAGAGAAATAATGGAGCAATTTCCCGAAGCTGTTTTGTATGGACAAGATGTAGGACGTAGGCTAGGCGGTGTTTTTAGAGAAGCAGCCACCTTAGCAGAGCAATTTGGCGACCATAGAGTTTTTAATACTGCCATTCAAGAAGCATATATAATTGGGAGCACTGTAGGTATGAGTGCAGTTGGTTTAAAGCCAATAGTTGAAGTGCAATTTGCCGATTATATTTACCCAGGTTTAAATCAATTGGTTACAGAAATTAGTAAAAGCTGTTATTTAAGTTGCGGCAAATTTCCTGTGCAAACGTTAATACGTGTACCTATTGGTGCTTACGGTGGTGGTGGTCCTTACCATAGCGGAAGTATTGAAAGTACTTTGCTAACTATTAAGGGTATTAAAATTGTTTATCCCAGCAATGCTGCTGATATAAAAGGGTTAATGAAAGCAGCATTTTTAGACCCTAACCCCGTTGTAATGTTAGAGCATAAAGGATTGTATTGGAGTAAAGTGCCGGGTACAGAAGATGCAAAAACTACAGAACCTTCAGAAGATTATATTATTCCATTAGGTAAAGGAAATATTGTTTTAGCGGCAGATGAAACGGCGATAAACAATGGCGAAAGCTGCTGTTTAATTACATACGGCATGGGAGTGTATTGGGCAAAAGCCGCTGCTAAAAACTTTGTAGGCAAAGTAGAAATTATAGATTTACGAACATTATTTCCGTTAGATGAGGAATTAATATTTGCTACAGTACTAAAGCATGGTAAATGCCTAATAGTAACCGAAGAGCAACAAAATAACAGTTTTGCCGAAGCCTTAGCAGGCAGAATAAGCAAAGCTTGTTTTAGATATTTAGATGCGCCAGTAGAAGTATTAGGGGCTTTAAATTTACCAGCAGTGCCTATGAATGTTGTTTTAGAAAAAGAAATGCTGCCCAATGCAGAAAAAGTAGCCAAAAGAATTGCTGAACTTTTACAGAATTAGCTTTTTCCCTTTTAACAAAATGGACTATATTTGCAGCCCGTAAAACGGATTAAGCTGTGTCAGTCTGAGCTTGTCGAAGACGAAATAGCTATTTTTTTACAGATGTCGGGGTAGCTCAGCTGGTTAGAGCATCGGATTCATAACCCGAAGGTCGGCAGTTCAAGTCTGCTCCCCGATACATTAAAGCCTTTCGAATGAAGGGCTTTTTTTATGAAGAGTATGTCTCGTCCTAAAATAAGTTGACATTTTTTTGTTCTTAATCCTACGACACCTTCCATCTTCTGTGCTTCTGTGGCAAAATAATCTTTGTGCCTTAGCGTCTTTGCGGTTAAAAAGTATGGAAAACCTTTTAGAATTCATCTAACTAAAAACTTACCACCATGGCAGAAATAACAACAAACACCCAAACAAAATCTACCGGCGTAAAACGCCTTATTAAAAAAAGCACAAAGATTGATTTAACACCTATGGTTGATTTAGGTTTTTTACTCATAACTTTCTTTGTATTTACAACTACCATGGCAAAGCCTACCGCAATGAGTATTATATTGCCTAATGATAAAGATTCTACCATTAACGACCGAGTTTGTAACAGTTGTGTACTTACGGTATTGCTTGAAGGGAATAACACTATAAAATATTTTGAAGGCAATAGGGAATACGCTGTAATAAAAGAAACTAATTATTCACCAGAAGGTATTAGGCAAATACTAGTAAATAAAAAGCAATTAGTAAAAAAAGTACGAGGTAATGCTGACGCAATGGTATTAATAATTGAACCCACTTCGGCATCTACCTTTCAGAATTTTGTAGATATTACAGATGAAGTAGCCATTAATAATATTAAAAGATATTATATTGATGATGTGAAGTATTGAGTGGTGAGTGATTGAAGAAATGCAAGTTGTAAAATATCTGTGATAAATACCCTATATTTAATTCATCCTCCTTAATAGTGCTATCATTATTGGTAATAGCAATTGCATATTTTTCTTTTAAGGTAGAAGGCAAAATATCTTCTATTCCATAAATATCATCTACATCTACACCATACTGATCATCAATATGTGAAGTAGCATTGCCAGTAATACTTGTATGCTTGTAAAATGCAGTTTGTTTGGCTTTGGTTTTTACTTTGCCTTTATTTTTGCCACTACTAATAATTTGTAAAGGTACTCTTCCAAATCGGTTGGCTTGCGACCTAGGGTGAGAAGGTGAAGATGTATTTATTGTAAATATTTACTTACTCGTTCACTAATGGTTTGTTTTACTGAAGCCCATGTTTGCCCTTTAAGGCTAATTGGGTCTTCGCTTTCTTCCGCATCATCGAAGTATAAAAGGGCTTTAGGTATTGAAATTAGCATTGTATTATTAGGGTATTTTTTTTTATAAAAATCAATGAAATCAAGAATAGAATAAAATTTCATTAGTTCTGCAATATCCCAAAAGTCTTTTTTTTGCCCTCGTTGTAATATGGCAAAAATTTTCATAGCAATTATATCTTTATCACCATACATTCTTATTCCATCAGTTTCTTGGATATTATCAATTAAATTAAAATGATGATTCTTTACAAGATCAATTTTTACATCATCTATAAAACCAAATGCTCCTACTTTTGAATCCAATTTATTTATTTCAAAGTTTAATCCTGCTTCATTTATGGTATTTACAATATAAGCTACATCAAAATCTATTGGGGAAAATAAGTCTAAATCTACTGATTTCCTATGCCCATAGCGTAATGATAAACATGTACCGCCTACTAAATAAAAATTTTCTAATGCTTTTATTTGCATTAGTTGTTTTAATATTGAAAAGGTGTGGGGTTCAACAGTTGAAGTTTGTAGCATCTAAAATCAGTAATTTTTTTTTGAAAAATACCTGCTGCTAAATACATAGTGTGTTTAAATAACCATTTAGCATTTAATAAAGCCAAGCTTACCTTTTCATCCCCATAATATCTTCTACACATTCTAATATCTTCCACATCACCTCTCTCAAAAACTCTTTCAATAATAAAATTTGCTTTTGCCTCAAAGTCGAGTTTTTCAGCATTTACATCCCAAAAAATGCGTTTATTATCGTATGGTTTGATGGGTTTTTGCATAATTAAAGTTAACTAATAATTATAATTCCTATTTAAATAAACATTCATTCTTTATTCTTAAGGTGGTTTTTCCTATTTCAATACTTTGAAAGGGTTTCAAAATAGATATTTCTGCTTTTGGATTCCTCATAAAATATTGATTTTTCTTTCCAGCATTAATATTTGTAAAAGGTGTGATTATAAGTTCATTATCTTTTTCCTCAAAAGAAATATATTGAGAAAACTCTGTTACAGATTTCATTGTTTTATATCCAATTGAATTAAATATTTTAGTGAACTCTGCTGAGTAATTACTAATGTCAATATTTAATCTTTTTGAGTATGCCAAATGATGCAATATCTTTTCCCCTAAAATATCCTCACTGCAATTGGATTCTAAAATCGAAAAATACTCTCTAATTGTTGTGTTAGTATCCTTTTTTATATAATATTGAGTAAATACAATTGCTTTTTCTTGTATAAAATAAATACATGCCTTTTTGTTTGGATTTTGTCTTTTAAGAAAGTTAAATAAACGCATAAAGTTACTTTTTAAACCCTTCACTCACTACCAAATCCTTACTACCCGCCGTATAAGTATAAAATCCTTCACCAGTTTTTACACCCAACTTACCAGCAGTCACCATATTTACTAAAAGCGGACAAGGTGCATATTTTGGATTACCAAAACCATCATGCAATACTTTTAAAATGCTAAGGCAAGTATCAAGACCAATAAAATCGGCTAGTTGTAATGGTCCCATGGGGTGTGCCATACCCAATTTCATTACGGTATCAATTTCGGCAACACCTGCTACACCTTCAAATAAAGTAGTAATGGCCTCATTAATCATAGGCATTAAAATACGATTGGCTACAAAGCCTGGGTAATCATTTACCACACAAGGTACTTTGCCTAAAGTTTTGCTAAGTTCAACAATGGCAGTAGTAACTTCTTTATTAGTAGCATAGCCATTAATAATTTCTACCAACTTCATTACAGGCACAGGGTTCATAAAATGCATGCCAATTACATGCTGTGGTCTTACGGTAGCAGCAGCAATTTTGGTAATAGATATTGAAGAGGTATTAGTAGCTAAAATGCAACCTTGCGGTGCAGCCTCATCAATGCTTTTAAATATCTTAAGTTTTAATTCTACATTTTCCGTAGCAGCTTCTACAACTAGTTGTGCATTGGCAACACCACTAGCTAAATCTGTAGAAGTAGTTATGTTGTTTAAAGCAGCTGTTTTTACATCTTCGGCTATAGCGCCTTTAGCAATCTGCCTATCAAAATTTTTACCAATTGTAGCAATTGCTTTTTCTAACTGTGTTGCATTAACATCAATTAAAGTAACACTAAAACCAGCTTGGGCAAATACATGAGCAATACCGTTACCCATTTGTCCTGCACCTATTACACTAACATTCTTTATCATAAGTTAAATATTACACTAATTAAAACAAATTACACGAATTTTTAAAACACTAAACTAAAATATAACTACATTGAAGTAAATGAGTTTAATAAAGAACTAATGTACAAGAGTGCGACGCCACCGAAGATGAATATTGATATAATGTTTGGACAACAAAAAAATCAAAACGCAATCTCCACAAATATCTCCTCCATAATCAGTTCCCCCTTCAGGGGGCGAAGGGGGTATTATTTAAACGCATTCATCCCCGTAACATCCATTCCCGTAATCAACAAATGAATATCATGTGTACCTTCGTATGTAATTACACTCTCTAAATTCATCATGTGTCGCATTACACTGTATTCGCCTGTAATGCCCATTCCACCTAGCATTTGCCTTGCATCTCTACAAATATTTGTAGCCACTTCACAAGCATTACGTTTTGCCATACTTACTTGTTGTGGTGTAACTTTTCCTTCATTCATCAATACGCCTAATCGCCAATTTAATAATTGTGCTTTAGTAATTTCGGTAACCATTTCGGCCAGTTTTTTTTGTTGTAATTGAAAGCCACCAATTGGTCGTCCAAATTGAATTCTTTCTTTACTATATTCTAACGCAGTGTGGTAGCAATCCATTGCAGCGCCAATAGCACCCCAAGCAATACCGTATCTAGCTTTTGTAAGGCAACCCAATGGACCTCTTAATCCTTTTACATTTGGTAAAATATTTGCCTTAGGTACTTTTACATTATCAAAAACCAATTCGCCTGTAGCAGATGCTCTTAAACTCCATTTACCATGTGTAGTTGGCGTACTAAAACCTTCCATACCACGTTCTACAATTACACCTTGTATTTCATTATTTTCGTTACGAGTCCATACTACAGCCACTTGTGCAAAAGGGGCATTGCTAATCCACATTTTTGCACCGTTTAAAATAACGTAATCGTCACCGTTATCTTTAATATTAGTAAGCATGCTACTTGGGTCGCTACCATGATTAGGCTCTGTTAAGCCAAAGCAACCCAACCATTCGCCACTAGCAAGTTTTGGTAAATATTTATT
This sequence comes from Ferruginibacter sp., assembly GCA_017988335.1. Classification (GTDB taxonomy): domain Bacteria; phylum Bacteroidota; class Bacteroidia; order Chitinophagales; family Chitinophagaceae; genus Ferruginibacter. Next base: position 6,590 of record JAGNRZ010000023.1, on the reverse strand, counting down.
ACGTTGCTCCTCGTTACCATATTGATAAATAGGAAACATTACCAAACTACCTTGCACACTTGCAGTACTACGTACACCACTATCACCACGTTCTAATTCCTGCATCATCAAACCATAACTAATATAGTCTAATCCGCCACAGCCGTATTGTGTAGGTAGTGTAGGGCCAAATACACCTAACTCACCCATTTGTTGTACAATTTGTTGAGGAAATTCTGCCCGTTGTGCATAGTCTTCAATTATAGGGCTAATTTCTTTTTTAACATAATTACGTACTGTTTCTCTTATTAACTTATGTTCTTCAGTTAATAATTCATCTACATTAAAATAATCCGGACTTTGAAATAAATCTGTTTTAGCAGCCATCGTTTTTTATTTTTTTTGTTACAAGCATTTGTGTTTTATAGCATCATCGTTGTGTCACTCACTTGTACAGCATACCTATGGGCAACTTTTATCGAAGCGTATTTTTGAGACACTGATGAAACTGATTTGTACGGATGTAAACTGATAAAATCAGTATTAATCTGTAGCAATCTGCAAAATCCGTGTTTCTAATGTACAAAGATAATTACAAATTCCTAAGCCCAATTATCTAACTTTTTAATAGCTTTATAAAAAAAGAATCATGAAAAAATGTGTTTTATTTTTAGTGTTTGCCATAGTTTTATTATCGGTAAATGCACAATCAAAAAAGCCAATAAAGAAAAAGGAAAGATTGGAGGATAAAATTGAGCAATATTTTTTTGTAATGATAAAAACTGGACCAAAGCAGGATTTTGATTCGGTTCAAAAGCAGGCCTTATTTAAAGGGCATATGGATAATATTAATAAATTATATTACGATGGTATTTTAAAAGTGGCTGGTCCATTTGGCAAAAACGATTTGGCTTGGAGGGGTATTTTTATATTTGACTGCAAAACTAAAGAGGAAGCCGAAAAATACGTACAAACAGACCCTGCTGTAGCAGCAGGTTTATTTGCAGTAGATATTGCACCTTGGTACTCATCACCCATTGGAAGTTTTAAACATGGCAAACCCAAAAAACCATAAATGACCTTACTTAAAAAAATACGACTACTTGTTTTGCTTTTTATTATTGCTTTAATACTTAGCGGTGTTACAGCTTTTCCTGTAGAAACCGAATTAAAATGGTTGCTAAGCCATCCTGATTTAGTACCAACGTTTGTCAAAGATTGGTTGCAAAATGTATATGCCGCTTTGGAAGAAACGAACGCCAAATACCCAATGCTAGCCTATGGCTTCGATTGGCTGGCATTTGCACATATTATAATTGCTATGGCTTTTATAGGTGTGTTAAAAGACCCAGTTAAAAATAAATGGATTATTGATTGGGCAATTTTATGCTGTATTGCTGTAATTCCGTTAGCCTTTATTTGTGGGCCAATAAGGAGTATTCCAATGTTTCATATTATAATTGATTGTGCCTTTGGTGTAATTGGTTTAGTTCCTTTAATTATTTGTAGGCAAATGATTAAACGATTAGAGAAAAATAATTCAGCCAATTAAACGTTTATCTTTTTGTAAAGTCAATATCAAAACATTTTTCATGAAATACCTTTTACTGCTTAGCTCATTTTTTGCTTTTATTAGCTGCTCAAAAAATGACAGCACACCTGTAACCCCATTACCTACAGATAGTTACTACTACCCCTCATTAACAGGTGATACTTGGGAAAGTAAAACTGCCACCTCATTGGGTTGGGACGATGCAAAACTTACAGAGGCATTTGATTATGCTGCTACAAAAAACACATTTGGTTTAATTGTGCTGCACAAGGGTAAAATTGTAAAAGAGCAATATTGGAACAGTTGGACAAAAGATACCAAATATTACCTTGCTAGTGCTGGTAAAAGTGTGGTAGCATTTGTGGCAGGTGTTGCACAGCAAGAAGGTACAATAAACATCAATAACAAAACATCGCAATATTTAGGCATAGGGTGGACAAGTTTGCCATTAGCTAAAGAAAACTTAATTACTGTAAAGCATCAATTAAGCATGACAACAGGACTAGACGACAATGTGCCTGACGATAACTGTGTAACACCAAGCTGTTTAATTTATAAGGCTGATGCTGGTACAAGGTGGGCTTATTATAATGCACCATACAGATTAATGCATGATGTAATGGCAGCGGCAAGCGGTAAATCATGGAATGCTTATTGCAAAGAAAAACTATTTGATAAAATTGGTATGCCTAATGCCTTTTGGCTTAACAATGTAATGTGGTGTACTACCAGAGAAGCTGCCCGTTTTGGAAGCCTTGCTTTACGTAAAGGAGAATGGAATGGTACACAGCTATTAACTGATCAAGCTTATTATAATGCAATGATAAACACATCGCAAAATTATAATTTAAGCTACGGTTATTTATGGTGGCTAAATGGTAAGGCTAGTGCAATGGTGCCAGGTAGTCAAGTGGTATTTCCTACATCATTAGCGCCAAGTGCCCCTGCGGATATGATTATGGCTTTAGGTAAAGATGATAAAAAAATATATGTAATACCTAGCCTAGATGTAGTGGTAGTAAGGCTTGGCGATAATGCAGGTACAAGTGCATTGGGGCCTAGCGGCTTTGATAATGAACTATGGGCTAAATTAAAGCTGGCAATGAAGTACTAAAAGAGAGAAAAGTAACTAAAGTATTTAAAGTCGGGTGGTTTTCACCCGACTTTTTTATTTTTTGAACTTTTTTTAAGTCCGATGCAACATTTGCTTAAAAGTGTTTACTTTATAGTATAACCATTTTAAAAAACTACTATCTGCCTGTAATAAGTAAAATAGAATCGGCTGAGGAATTGGTACAGCAATGCATAAGTGGGCAAACCGATGCCTATAAAATACTTTATGATAGGTATGCAAAAGCTATGTACAACACTGCTTTGCGTATTGTAGGTAAAGTGACAGATGCTGAAGATGTGTTACAAGATGCTTTTACAGATGCTTTTATGCAGCTAAAAACATTTGAACAAAAAAGTACTTTTGGAGCATGGTTAAAGCAAATTGTAGTTTTTAAAAGTGTGAGTTTTTTAAAAAAGCAACGTTTAACTTTTACAGAACTTAACGAAAATAACCATGATGGTATTGATGAAGAAAGTATTAATGAAGAAGAGGTGTGGTTTACGGTAGAAGGTATAAAACAAAAGATGAATGAATTGCCAGATGGATATAGAACAGTGCTAAGCCTTTATTTATTGGAAGGATATGATCAAGAAGAAATTGCAGAAATTTTAAATGTGGCTCATGCTACGGTTAGAACACAGTATATAAGAGGCAAACAAAAATTATTACAACTTTTAAAAAATAATTAAATGAGCAATAACTACTTTGAAAAATTTGTTCAGCAAAATAGGGTAGAGTTTGATAGTGAAACTCCAGCTAACAAAGTATGGGAAAATATTGCTAAAAATTTGCCTGTAGAAAAAAAAGCAAAAGTTTTCACCCTAAAAGATATTTATAAATGGAGTGCAGCTGCCGCAGTATTTTTTATACTTATAACATCTGCATATTTTTTATGGATACATAAACCTGTTGTAACACCAGAAGTAGTTAATATAGAAAAACCCGTTACAAATCCTTCTACCAATATTACTACACCTCAAGTATTTGATAGTAATAATAATGAGGAGTTAGGAAGTATTCCAGAAAAAGACTTGCTAGTAAAAACTACTCCAAAAATACCCGATGATAGAGATAAGGTAAGCGTTAAGAAAGAAGATGCCTCTGAGAACATGTTTGAAATTATACAAGCTAAGCAAGCTGAGTTAAAAAAGCTAACAAAAGAACAACCCTATTTATACAAAGAGTTTGCTGCCGATTTAAACTCACTCGAAAGTAGCTACGGTGTGTTAAAAAAGCAGTTAAAACAAACGCCTAATACCGATGTAATCATCAAAGCCATGATGCAAAACTTACAGTTACAAGCCGAGTTATTAGGTAGGCAACTAAACATCATTAACAACATTAAAAAAAGTAATAACAATGAAAAAAATAATAGCCGTTTTAACTAGTATTTTGTTGCTTGGCTGTTTTGTAGCACAAGCACAAGAAGATGAAAAGCCTAAAAAGAGATACGAAGTAGAAAAGAAGAAAATCTACGAAAAAACCTATGCATTAGGTGCAGGTGATAAAGTAAAAATTACTAATCAATTTGGTTTTGTAAAAATAAATACATGGAATAAAAGTGAAATAAACGTAAAGGTAGAAATAATTGCTTCTGCAAAAAGTGAAAGTAGAGCTAATAATTTGTTAGAAAGCCTGAGTATTACAGATAAAAAAGTGAGCAATGTGGTTAGCTTTAAAACTAGCATAGATAATGATAGGGATAATGGTGGTAGCCAAACCATGGAAATTAATTATACTGTTTTTATGCCTAGTAACAATTCGTTAGATTTAAAAAATGAATTTGGGGCAACAACTATTTCCGACTTTGAAGGGATGGTAGATATTACAAGTAAATTTGGCTCACTTACTACTGGAAAGCTTACTAATATTGAAGAAATCTTGGTAGAGTTTGGTAAAGCAAAAATTGAAAGCATGAAAAATGGTACTGCTACTTTTAAATTTAGTAAGGCAGAGGTTAATCATTTAGTAGGAAGCAATAGTTTAAAATTTGAATTTTGCGACAAGAGTAAAGTAATGGTAGATAACGATGCTACAAGTGTAAACATAAACGAATCGTACAGCAAATTGTACATAATACCATCTGCAAATTTTTCAGCCAATTATAATGTACGTACAAGTTTTGGCTCTTTTAAAAATAGAACGGGGAATAAGTTTACAAGGGCAGATGAAGAACCTGATTACGGTGCAGATACAGATAAAGAATATGAGGGACAAAGAGGAAGTGGAGCTTGTAAAGTAAAAATTAAATCAAGCTTTGGAAATATAATTTTGGGGCAGCCTACCACCGAAGAAATGAATGATGAAAAAAAGAAAAAGAAAAAAAATGATGATGATGACGATAATGAAGAAGCATAAAGAAATATAGCCAATAAGAATAAACAAGCAAATAGGTTTTCGTCTTAAATTTACAAGATGAAAACCTATTTAGCTTTAGGAGATAGTTATACCATTGGCGAACAAGTTTTGGCGGAAGAAAATTTTCCGAATCAAACAGTTGCGTTACTAAAAGAAAAATTATCAAAGCCGCAAATTATAGCTACCACAGGCTGGACTACGGATGAATTAGATGCTGCTATTAACGACGCCAAAATTTCTACTACATTCGATATTGTTACTTTGCTTATTGGAGTTAATAATCAATACAGAGGCAGAAGTGTAAAAGATTTTGAAATTGAATTTGAGCATTTATTACAATGGGCTATACAGTTTGCTGATAATAAAGCCTATCATGTATTTGTATTGAGTATTCCTGACTGGGGTGTTACGCCTTTTGCCGAAGGAAAAGATAGTGATATGATTGCTAAAGAAATTGATGCCTATAATTTAGTATGCCAAACTAAAGCACAAAATTTTAAAACACATTACATAGATATTACTACAAGCCAACGGCTTGATGGAACTAAAGATGAATTTTTAGCAGCAGATAAATTACACCCAAGTGGTAAAGAGTATAAAAAATGGGCTGAAAAATTAGCTGTAGAAATTTTGGAAGTTTATAAATTATCTGTGTTTTAATACATTACACCTAGTTTTATCTTTCCATTTGCTCAATTACACTTTGTGTAACGCCTGTAAAGCTAAAGCCGCCGTCATGAAATAAATTTTGCATAGTTACATATTTAGTTAAGTCGCTAAATAAAGTAACACAATAATCAGCACAAGCCTCTGCACTAGCATTACCTAAGGGACTCATTTTTTCGGCATAATTAATAAAACCATCAAATCCTTTTACACCACTACCAGCAGTAGTACGTGTAGGCGATTGCGAAATTGTATTTACCCTTACATGTTTTTTTACTCCATATTGATAACCAAAATTTCTAGCTATACTTTCTAACATGGCTTTGTTATCGGCCATATCATTATAATCTGGAAAAACTCGTTGTGCAGCAATATAGCTTAACGCTACTACACTACCCCATTCGTTAATAGCATCTTGCTTCATTGCTGCTGCAAGTACCCTGTGTAAGCTCAATGCAGAAATATCTAATCCTTTATGACTGAATTCGTAATTATTTTCTGTATAAGTAATTCCTTTACGTACATTAATACTCATACCTATAGAATGTAAAATAAAATCTACTCCACCGCCAAAATGTTCTTTGGTTTGAGTGATTAAATTTGCTACATCTTCATTGCTACTTACATCGCAAGCAATTACTGGTGCACCAATAGCTTCTGCCAATTTATTTATTTCTCCCATACGCATGGCCACAGGTGCATTTGTTAATACAATTTGTGCTCCTTCTTCGTGGCAGCGTAATGCGGTTTTCCATGCAATAGATTTTTCATCTAATGCACCAAATATGATTCCTTTTTTTCCTTTAAGTAAGTTATAACTCATAATAGATAATTAGTTTGAGTAAAGATAAAATTATTTCAATAAATATTACTTTAAAAACTTTGCTATTGCAACTATAGCAAAAGTAGTTGCTTTAATAT
>JAGNRZ010000147.1 GCA_017988335.1 Ferruginibacter sp. | reverse complement strand
AAATAGTGCTGATAAAAAAAACAGCGAAAAATATATGTTTATTTTTTTGAAATGCATATCACTTGAATGAGCCAATCAAGGTAGTTATTTTTTATGATTATTACATGAAAAATTCGATAAAAATTTATTTGCTTAAAACATATTACTTTTGATAGATAAATTAATACAATGAGTTACGAATTAACTGGCAGGCTAATTGCCAAATATGATACTGTACAACGTACCGAAACGTTTAAAACAAGGGAGTTTGTTATTGAAAAAAGTGAAGAAATTAATGGCAGAACCATTACTAACTACGCCAAATTTCAATGTGTGCAAGATAAAACTGCCATTATTGACCGTGTGAATACAAACGATGAGGTAAAAGTCTATTTTAATATAAAAGGTACAAAGTGGGAAAAAGATGGCAAAACCAATTACATTACCAATTTAGATGCTTGGCGTATAGAACAAATTTTACAACCCAATACTGCCAAAACAGATAATGAATTTATAGAACCGCTTGATACTTTTAGTGCAACACCGCCAGATGCTGTGGATGATTTGCCGTTTTAATTTTTACTTGCATGCAAAAATTTGAAGCTTTATTTCAATATGCCTCTACTGGTATTTTGATTGTAAATAGTAAGTATGAAATAGTGTTAGCTAATAATTTTTTAGTTGACATGTTTGGTTATCAAATTGCAGCAGAAATAGTGGGAAAGCCTATTGAATTTTTAATACCGAACAGATATCATACTTCTCATTTAAAACATACATCTAACTACACCACAAAGCCTGAAAGAAGGCCAATGGGTATTGGCAAAGATTTATTTGCAATACGAAAAGATGGTGCTGAATTTTTGGCAGAAATAAGCTTAAGTAACTATACTACTAATGATGAAATGTTTACCATTGCCTTTGTAAATGATATTACAAAACGTAAGCGTATTGAGACCGACGTATTACAACAAAAAGAAAAACTTGCCGCTACAAACTTGCAAATTGAAGAGCTTAATAACGAATTAGAAAAAAAGGTAAATGAAAGAACTGAGCAATTACAAAAAACTTTACAAGAGCTAGAGCAATCAAAAGATGAACTTCAACAATTATTAAGTAAAGAGAAAGAGCTAGGCGATTTAAAAAGTCGTTTTGTATCCATGGCATCGCATGAATTTAGAACACCACTAAGTACTATTTTATCATCAGCTTCTTTACTAGCAAAATACACCGAAACCCAACAGCAAGAAAATAGAGATAAACATATTCAACGCATTAAAGGCTCGGTAAATAACCTTACTGATTTGCTAAATGAATTTTTATCTATTGGCAAACTCGAAGATGGAAAAATTACCACTCATTACGGTAATTTTAATATACAAGAAATGTTACAAGCTGTTTGCAATGAAATGCAAATAATTACTAAGCCAAACCAGCAAATAGTGTACAATCATACTGGTAGTACTATGGTATATCTTGACCCTTCACTTTTAAAAAATGCTGTGCTAAATTTAATTTCAAATGCTATTAAATTTTCGTTGGAAGGGGGTATTATTAAAGTGAATAGTAGTATAGAAAATAATACTCTTTCTATTGCCATAAAAGATAATGGGCTAGGTATTTCAATTCAAGATCAAGAGCATTTGTTTGAACGCTTTTTTAGGGGTACAAATGTTATTAATATACAGGGTACTGGACTTGGTTTACATATAGTAGGCAAATACATAGAATTAATGAATGGAACCATTAATTTTGTAAGCCAGTTAGAAAAAGGAAGTACATTTACTATTACATTTAGTACAGCAATGCCTATTTAATTTATGATACATTTACTGCTTATAGAAGACAATGATGATATTAGAGAAAATACCGCTGAAATTTTACAGCTAGCTGGTTATAGAGTAACTACTGCAGCAAACGGGAAATTAGGTGTACAGGCTGCAATGGATGATAAACCCAATTTAATTATTTGTGATGTTATGATGCCAGTACTTGATGGGCATGGTGTATTACAACTTTTACAAAAAAATAAAGAATTAGCTGGCATACCTTTTATTTTTTTAACTGCTAAAGCCGATAGAAGTGATTTTAGAAAGGGTATGGAAATGGGGGCAGATGACTACATTACAAAACCCTTTACCGATAGTGAGTTATTAAGTGCAATTGAAATACGGCTTAATAAACTAAATACCATTAAAGAGCAATACCATGCCAGTCAAGTAAATGCTATATTAACAGACTTTAGCAATAAAACACCTATACAATTTTTAGCAGAAAGTGGCACCATTAATCATTACAAAAAAAAGCAACAAATATTTACAGAAGGTAATAACCCAGTACGATTATTTTTTATTGAAAAAGGCAAGGTAAAAACATATAAAGTAAATGAAGAGGGTAAAGAGCTTACCATAGGTCTTTATAATGAAGGAGATTTTTTTGGTTATACCGCCTTGCTAGAAGATAGCGTATATAATGAAAGTGCTCAAGCTATGGAAGATGCCGAAATTTCTGTAATTGCTAAAGAAGATTTTGAAAAGCTAATGCACTGTAGCCCTCAAATACAAACTAAATTTATACAACTGTTAGCTAAAAATGTGGCCGAAAAAGAAATACAATTATTAAATATTGCTTACAACTCACTTAGGAAAAGAGTAGCAAATGCTTTACTCACATTAAGCAATAAATACAAAAAAGAAAATGAAGAAATATTTTCAATACATATTTCAAGAGAAGATTTAGCTAATATTGCTGGCACAGCTACAGAGTCGTTAATACGTACACTAAGCGATTTTAAAGGCGAAAAACTAATTAAAATTAAGGATGGCCTTATTAGTATTATTAATGAGCAAAAACTAAAATCATTGGTAAACTAGTTTTTATAATGCTTCCTCTAGGTATGTATTAAATTCATTCTTTAGTTTCAAAAAATCAACTTCAAGCCTTTCTATAGCAAGGCGTACTTTTTTTTGTTTACTTTCAATTTCTGCAAAAGCAATTTTATCTTTTTTATTTTTTCGTTGCTCTGCCCACATTTCCATTTCTACCACTTGATGTTTAAGATTTTTAGCTAGCTCATCTATTTGCAAAAATTGATTTTGATAATTTTCAGCTGTTTGTAAAAAATTATTATGGCTATCATTGTCTAAAAAAGCAGATAGTCTTGTTTTTAAATATGCATTTTCTGTTCTAAAAAAGTCAAGGGTTCTTTCCCATGTATGATATTCATGTAAAAAATGTTCTATCCTTGATTTTTCAATCTTGTTCATGTTCAAAATCATATTTATTGAGGTTTAGCACAGCACCCATGCACTTCTTTTTTTGCCACCTCTACTTTTGGACTTATATATGGGATGCCAATACCCATGCCTCTTACAATAAAAAGACAAGCCATTATACCCATTACAAACGGATACATTTTGCGTATTGTACTTCTAATATTTATACTAATGTAGTTCCCCAAAAAAGCTATGCTCCACATTATTGGCAATGTACCAAGTCCAAAAAAAATCATAAATAAAATACTATGTCCTAAATTGGCAGTAGCAATGGCACCTGCCGCAGCCATATATACTAATCCGCAAGGCAACAGCCCATTTAGTAAGCCAATAAAAAATAAAGAATTATAATTTTTTTGTGTTAGCAACTTTTGCAACCTACCTCTTAAGTTTGATAAAAATTTAGTAATGCCATTTGATTGTTTTACTAAAGCGTATTTTTTAGGCACAAGCAATACTATTAAAATTAAAACGCCAACAGCAATAGAAAGCCATTGTTGGTAGCCAAAAAAAGCAACGCTTTTACCCACTACACCAAACACTAAACCAAAACCAGCATATGTTACAATACGCCCAATATTATAAAGCAAAGCACCTATTACTTTTGCCCTAATAGATTGAGTTTGTAATGGTAGCGATAATGCAATGGGACCACACATGCCTACGCAATGAAAGCTACCTAAAATGCCTAGCAAAAAAGATGCAATAATTACTTGCCCCATTTTTAATTTGTTTAAATAAATATTTTCTTTTGATAGTAATAATTAACATTATCAGCCTGCCATGTTATTTGTAACTCATACAATCCTTTTGTAGCTTTTACAAAGGGTAGTATTAGTTGTTTATTTGTTCCATCAAATGCCTGTGAAATATCTTTTTTTGCATCAGATGGGCAGTATAAATCTATTTTACCATTTACTTGTTTACCTTCAAAATCTTTTGGAAGGGTTATGGTTATGGCATTACTACCTATCGTATATTTTACTTCTTCACTAAGGGCATTCGTTCTATTTACTTCATCAATTTTATCTTGATACTTCAACTCCTTTGCGTAATAATCGGTAGTAACCAAATCCATTTTATTTGAAGATGATTTAAACACCATAAATAATATTCCTAGTACAAATACGCTATAAAAAATTAAAATTTTATATCCCCAGTTCATAGTAAAAAAATTTAGTTATACACTTCTGGTCCTAAAAAATTAGCCGTTATCGATTTTATTTTTTCATTATTTTGATACATCCCAATCTCAATTGGTGTTTTCCAACCTTTAACATCATTTCTATTAAGTTTAATAAAAAATTGTAAATGATGATAGTCTTCTTTCTTAACTATTTTTTCTGCACTGCCCACATATTCAATTTCGCCTTTTACATTTTCAAGTTTTAATTCAAAAGGAATATCTGTATGGGTTTTGTTTACCAATTTTAAATTATACAAATTACTAATTCTACCATCTGGCAAAGAGTTATAGGTCATACCTGCCGTACGCATTAATCTAGCATCCAAATCTGTTCTGCTAACTAATAAAAAAGCCAGTAATGCTATTAAAAGCAACAACACCGCAGAGTATGCTTTTATTCTTGGTGTAAGTTTTAATTTAACTCCTTTGGTAATACTATTTTCAGAAGCATATCGTATTAAGCCCACTGGCTTGTTAACGCTTGTCATTATTGCATCACAAGCATCTATACAAGCTGTGCAATTAACACACTCCAATTGTGTGCCATTTCTAATATCAATACCTGTAGGGCATACTCTTACACATGCAGCACAATCAATACAATCGCCTTTTTTTGCAATTTGCTCAAATTTTGTAGTTATACTTTTACAAGCTCCATCTTCTTTACAATCAACACATTTACAATCATGATCATCTGCTTTTTTATGCTTGCCTCTTGGCTCACCTCTTAAATAATCATAAGCAACAACTATTGAGTTTTTATCTAGTAATACCCCTTGCAATCTTCCATAAGGGCAAACCACAATACAAGCCTGCTCTCTAAACCACCAATACACAAAAAAGAAAACAGTTGTAAAAGTTAATAATGAAATAAAAGTACCTACATTTTGAGCTGGATGCTGCAAATAGTAAAGCAGTTTATCCATACCAATAAGATAGGCTAGAAAAAAATTAGCAATTATAAATGATAGCGAAAAAAAAGCAATAAACTTTACCGTTCGTTTTCTAATTTTTTCACTGTTCCAGGGCATTGCTCTTAAATGCTTTTGCTTAGTGGAGTCACCATCTATCCAATATTCAATTTTACGAAAAACCATTTCCATAAAAATGGTTTGAGGGCAAGCCCAACCACAAAAGACCCTGCCGAAAACAACAGTAAATAAAATAATAAAAACCACAAAAGTTATCATACCTAATCCAAAAATGAAAAAGTCTTGTGGCCAAAAAATCATTCCAAAAAGTATAAACTTACGCTCCAATATATTAAACATAAAAAGCGGAGCCCCATTTACTTTAATAAAGGGTAAAGTAAAAAATACAATTAAATAAACAATACTAAACCATGTACGTAAATCATACAATTTGCCCTTTGGCTTTTTGGGCATTATATAATTACGTTTTCCATCCTTAGATATGGTGGCTACCGAATCTCTATAACTTCCTTCTTTATCTTTTTTGATTGTAGTGTTCATATTTTATTACTTCGTACTCTTACCTGTATCTACTTTGCTTGTTACAGCTTTAGTTACGGTATCAGTAGTATTAGCTGTTGCATCCTCTGTAAATAAATCGCCTTGTGGAGCTTTGCCATTTGGCGGATTTGTACCATGTAAAGTTTTTACATAGCTAGCAATAAGGCTCATTTCCTTAGGCGTAAATTCAGTAGCCCAAGATTGCATTCCTTTATCTGGATAACCAACTTTAATGGTATTATAAATATCATTTAACGACCCTTTGTGTAACCAAAAGTTATCAGTTAAATTTGGTCCAGCACCACCTTCTCCTTTTGCACCATGGCATGCCACACATTTTGTTTCATATATTTTTTTACCAGCCCCTATTCCATCTGCATTGGCCATAGGCACATTAGCTTCATCTATTTTATCTTTGTTATTAGCCTCAAATATTTCTTTTTCAATTTTTGCTTTATCCATTTCTGCCATATACTCTTGTGTAGGGTTTTTACCATTACCAAAGCCATGAAAGTTGAATAGATAAATAATACCAACTACTATTGTAATGTAAAATCCATACTTCCACCAAGGTGGTAATGCGTTATCTAATTCTTTAATGCCATCATAGTCATGGTCAAGTAAAAAATCTGCTTCTTTTTCTACAGGTACCGCTTTAGTAAAAAATTTTTTGTCAAACGATGCCCAAATTGCACTTAATTTAGAAGGCTCATTAGCATTTTTCTTTTGTGGCATTAATTCGCTATACATTTTTTTAATAGAAAATACTAAGGCAAATACTGCAAATATTTCTGCCATTATTACCAATAAAAACATATAGAACGAGGTAGCGGATAGACCTCCGTAATTAGGTGCTACTTTTACAGCTTCTGTTACTGTATTTTGAGAAAATGCAAATTGTGTAAAAAATAAAAAGAGAATAGTTAATGCTGTTGCAGACGATTGCTTGCTTTGCTTTTGCTTTTCTAATGCTTGCTTACTAAGTACTATTAATACTTGCCCTAAGCCCCAAATTACAAATGCTAATACAATAGTGGTAACTACTAATAAAATAGCTAACCAGTTAT
>JAGNRZ010000146.1 GCA_017988335.1 Ferruginibacter sp. | reverse complement strand
ATGTTATGTATTTGGCCGTCATTTTCTATAACTTTTTTTATTTCACAACGTCCGTAGCTAAAGTTTAGTAAAACAAAAAGAAATAGTAAATAGTAGCTTTCGAGTAAATCAATTTTTAATCACATAAATATAAGACAAAATGGCGTAATAAAATCTTTCAAAAATATTATGAAAAATATTAATTAATTGTGCTGTAAATGAAGTCTATTTTTTTGAGTGATATAGTATTAGAGAAGAGGGATTGGATGAAAGGTGGAAAAAAATATTTTTCAATTTACGTAAAATTACGGTGTAAGAAATTTGCGTTTTCCGAAATTAATATTATGTTTGTATTGAAATTGATAATGAACGTTACCTCGGTTATTTTCTCTTTTAAATTTAAATTCCAATCATCTGCAAAAAAGCTAACCCAAGTTTAGTTGTTATTTTTTTGCATATATCCTTTGTAAAGCCAGTAAACCTAAAACTACAAGAAATGAAATTTTTTTACTTACTGGGCGTATTTCAATTATCCGTTTTTATACCCAATTTTTCAATAGCTTCAAACCAAAGCAGTAATCTTTCTTTAAATAGTAATTCATTACTATATAATAAGTCATGCAATATTGTAATGACTGAGGAAGGGAAAGTAGGGCAAAACGATGTACACAGTAACTATTCATCAACCCAATATGTTTCAATTAACGGCTTTGTTTATGAAAACGGCGTACAATTAGCCTGGGTTATAAATTCTGCCAGTGAAAACAGCTATTTTGAAGTGGAGCGTTCTTTTGATGGAAACTTATTTAATACTGTGGGCATGGTTTTAGGAGCCGAAAGTGTAATAAATGATAACCAAACATTTGGTTTTAAGGATAATACATCAAAATTAAAAAAGCATGAAATAGTGTATTATCGTTTAAAGGAGATTGGACAAGATGAAAAAGTAAGCTATAGCACTATAATTACTGTAAAATTAACACAAGCTACTGGTATTAGTAATGTGCAAGTATCACCTAATCCTTTTACTAATAAACTTACATTTAATTTAAAATCTTCAAATTCGCAAACGGTTGATATTCGTTTTATTAATAATGCTGGTAACACATTGCTAAATAAGCAAATACAGACTAGCAAAGAGGTTAAAAACTATACAATAGCCCATCTAAATAATTTACCAAACGATATTTATGTTGTACAGTTTGTAGTAGATAATACTATAATATGTTCACAAAAAGTAATTAAGCAATAACCAAGCAAACAAGCACAAGCAAACAAGAGGTTACACTTACCCTGTAGCCTCTTTATTTTATCTTTTGTTAAGTAAATTTTAACAAATGTAAAATAAAATGGATGAAGATTCGTTTATAGTTTGTCCCTAAAGTTGGCAATACGGAAAGCTTGGTTTGTTTACGATGTTTTCTTTGGGGGTTACAGAATCGAAAGATTCTTAACAAAGGCCGCATTTCCATGTGGCTTTTTTATTTGTATAAAAAAAACTAATATTTATACAATCTCCCCATAATCCAAAAATAATTCTTCGCCAGCTTGTATATCTCTTGTAGTTTCAAAATAATCGCCGCCGTTTATTGAAATAATATTAGCCGTATCACTATGGTTTATAAATAGTGACACATCAATTTTTTTAAAACCTTCAGATGGTACAAAATAATTTTCATCTTCATCAAATAAGCAATAATTAGTTACTAAATGCTGAGCAGGCTTGGGCAGGGCTTCTACATCTTGTTTAGATAATGTAATCCATTGGTCATTTGGGTTAGGTGCAGTAAACATATTTCTACAGCCTTTGGGTATATCACAAATTGCGAATACGCCAATACCTGCTACCGCAGAGGGCTTTAGCATTACATAGCAATTATGAGTAAGCTCTTTTAGTAGCTCTTCTTTATTCATTATTTTATTATTATTTTAAGATGCAACAAATTTTTATTTTAGGTTTCACTATTATTATTTAAACAAAAATAACTACATTCATTTAATGCAAAGCCAACCAAATTTTAAACGAACGCTTGGTTTATATACTGCCATTTCTTTGGTAATAGGTACTGTAATTGGTAGTGGTATTTTTATGCGTCCGGCAGAAATGGCTTCGCTATTAGGCTCACCCATTTTAATTTTAGTGGTATGGGTAATAGGCGGACTGCTAAGTTTATTTGTAGCCATGGTAATTGCAGAAGTAGGGGCTATGTTGCCAGAAACTGGCGGACAATATTTTTTTATGCGTAAAATGTATGGAGAGTTTTGGGCTTACTTGTATGGCTGGGCAAATTTTTCGGTAATTAATACAGCTGGTACAGCAGGCATAGCTTTTATATGCAGCCAGTATGTTGAATATTTTTTTAAGCTACCAAGGTTTTCGCAAACGATTGAACAATCTTTTAAAATACATCTTCCTTTTATTGGTGATATTTTGCCTTTAGAAAATATTGGGGTAAAATGTTTAACTATTTTGCTGCTGATAATACTTACAATTATTAGTTATAGAAGTACAAAAACTGGAGGTATAATACAAGTGGTGTTTACCGCTGCAAAAGTATTGGCCATTGTATTGTTAATTGGTGGTTTGTTTTTTTATAAAGATGGGGGAGTAAAAAATTTTGCAACATCACCTACCTTAGTTAAGCCAATTGGTTTTGCATTATTTACTGCTATGATTGCAGCCTGTAATGGGGCATTACAAGCTTACGATGGCTGGGGAACTATGGTAAATATAGCTGGTGAAATAAAAAACCCACAAAAAAATATTCCTAAAAGTTTATTTATAGGCTTGCTAAGTTGTATTGCAATTTATATCATCATTACCTTGGCCATTATGTATGTTTTACCGATTGATGAAATGGCTAAATCATCATTAGTAGCTAGTGATGCAGCGGCAAAAGTTTTTGGGAATATAGGAGGAGGTATTATTGCTTTTTTAATTTGCTTATCGGTATTAGGGGTTACTAATGCTAGTATTTTAGCACCACCCCGTATGACGTTTGCTATGGCACAAGAAGGTAAATTTTTTGGCTTTGCAGGAAAAATTCATCCAAAATATAATACACCAGGTAACGCTATGCTTTTACATTTGGGCTGGATGATTGTAATGGTTTTTAGCGGCTCTTTTTATATACTGGCAGATATGTACATTTTTGTAACCTGGTTATTTAATTTAATGCTTGTAGCAGGTGTTTTTATTCTACGTAAAAAAATGCCAAATGCCGTAAGACCTTACAGAGTTTGGGGTTATCCAATAATACCTATTGTGGCATTACTATGTACAACTTTGTATTTGTGTGTTACATTATATAACGATGTTGCTGCCTATAACAGTGGAAAAACCAATTTAATTAATTCGGTTTTTGGTATAGCCCTAACAGCAATAGGCATACCGTTTTATTTCTATTTTAAAAAGAAGTATAAGGCTTAGTTTTTAATAACAGGTTTACCTCCAAAAAAGCGACGTAAGGAGTCTAATACATAAACACTATCTGCCAACGGCTTACTTACTTGTAATGCAATTTTATATTTTATACTATCACTAGTAAAAATAGAAACATTGTGCCCAGCTTTTTTTAAATCGTCCAATCTGTCATTAGCTTTGGTAAGAGTAGCATATTCTTTAATAATAACCTCAAAGCCGTTAGCATTTGTAGCGGTTGCAGTAGTTGGGGCTTTACTTATTGAGTCTTTTGTTATAGAATTAGAATCAATAGTAGTTTCTGTTTTTACCACATTTGTAGTTTCTGGCACTGATGTAGTAGTAACAGTTTGTTGATTTTTGATAAAATACCAAACTCCGCCTACAAGTAATCCCAATAATAAAACTAGCCCTGTAATTGCAAATGTTTTTTTATTTGATTTTTTTCCTTTGGGTTTACTAGCAAATGAAATTTCATTAGCTATATTTTCTTTAGCGGTTGAAGTGCTTAACGTATTTTCTATTTTTTGATTAATATATTGCCCCTGAGTAAAAAAATATTCCCCTTTTTGATTTTTTTCTAAAGCACCAATACCTTCAATGTTAAAAGGCTTACCTATATTTAAAAATTGCTTCCCCAATGTTAAATATGAGTCTAAATCTGCAGAAGCTAATGGCTTAATTTTTTTTGTTTGTTTTACAATATAGTTAACCAAAGCATCATCTTCTGTGGCTCTACCATCATAGTTAAACACTATAGCATTTTCGGGCATTACAAAATCTTTATCACCCTCTTGTGGTGCAATAAAATCGGGGGCAAGTTCAAACTTTCCAATGCCTTGTAATGTTAAAGATTTTGAGTCGTAAAGATACTGTGCTAAAAAGTTTTCTAATTTCATGCTTTGATATTGTCCACAACAAACGTACAAGATAATATGAATATTACAAAGAATAATTGCCATTTAAGCTAATTTTACACTATGATAACAGATAAAGAAAAACAATTTATACAATACTGGGAAGCTGAAAGAAACAATAGAGCTACATTTAAAAATAAATTAATTACTGGCTTACCTATGGCTTTACTGTTTTGTATGCCCATTGTTTTAAGTGTGGTAGCTGTTTACTTTTTTTTTCCTGAATGGTACACCAAAGTTTCAAAAATGACAGCAGGTACATTTATAACTATACTAATAGCCATGATAATTGCAGCTGTTTTTATTGCATATTTTAGAATGCATTATAAGTGGGAGATGAATGAACAATTGTACAAAGAATTAAAACAAAAGTTAAATAAGCTGAATAAATGAAGTGTTAAAAATTATTGTTGTAATTTCGAAAAAAAATAGTAAATGAAAAAAGCAATATTAGTATTGGGTATAATTGGATTGTTTTCTTCCTGCTTAAAAAACGACAGTAAGTGTACAGCTACTGACAGCCCTTTAATAGCTCCTTCATCGGAAGTAACTAGTTTGCAAAACTATTGTGCAGCAAATGCTCCTTCAGCAGTAGCACATTCAAGTGGTATTTTTTATGAAATACTTACGCCTGGGTCAGGTGCTAATGCTAATATTTGTTCAAATGTTTCTGTAAGGTACGCTGGTTATATAATAGGGGGTAGTAGTACACCTTTTGATAATTCTTCTACTGCTGTTACTTTTGCTTTAAGTCGTTTAATAGTTGGATGGCAAAAAGGAATACCATTAGTTAAAGCAGGAGGAAGCATACGTTTGTATATTCCACCTACATTAGGGTATGGTTCTGCAGGTTCACCACCAACAATTCCACCAAACTCATATTTAAGATTTGACATACAAGTTGATGATGTAAAATAAATTAGTAAATAAGGCTTTGAAAATTCAAAGCCTTATTTTTTTGCATATTGCCATAAGTGAAATAACTTGTATAAAATTTACTATTGTGAGCCACGAAGCTATTTCTGTTTTTGATATGTTTAAAATTGGGGTTGGTCCCAGCAGCAGCCATACGCTTGGCCCATGGAGGGCTGCACAACAGTTCACCCAATCCTTACAAAAAAATAATGTACTACAAAAAGTAAAAAATATTGAAGTGCTTTTGTATGGCTCATTGGCTAAGACTGGCGTAGGGCATGGTACCGATATTGCTGTGCAATTAGGTTTGTGTGGAGATGATCCTGTAACTTTTGATGTAAATAATATTACAGCAAAAATTGTCGATATTAAAGCCATGAACAAAATGGTATTGGCTGGATTGCATGAAATTGATTTTAACCCCGTAGAAGATATTGAATTTTTATACGGAGAAAGCTTACCCTTTCACCCTAATGCGGTTACTTTTTTAGTTAGATTAATCAATGAAGATACTTTTGCCGAAACTTATTACTCCATTGGCGGAGGTTTTGTTATAAAAGAAGGTGAAGATGGAAATAAAAAAGAGGATGTGGTATTGCCTTTTCCTATAAATACTTCTGATGAGTTATTGCATTGGTGCATGAAAACAGGCTTAAGCATAAGTGAAATAGTGGCAGAAAATGAAAACGCTTGGCGTAGCGATGCTGATACAAAAACTGGAGTACTTAATATTTGGAATGTAATGGCAGCCTGTATTTACCGAGGTTGCCACACCGAAGGCATATTGCCTGGCGGATTAAATGTAAAACGAAGAGGAGCTGCATTAAATAAAAAATTAATTAATAACCAGCCCTATAACAATTATGAAAGTTGGATAGCTGCCATTAAAAATGGCGGCCATAGTTTTAATTATATATTAGATTGGGTAAGTTGTTTTGCCCTTGCGGTAAATGAAGAAAATGCAAGCTTTGGCAGAGTAGTTACCGCCCCTACAAATGGAGCCGCTGGCGTAATACCTGCCGTATTGCAATACTTTATTACTTTTTGCAATGGTAATAGCAACGAAAAAATAATACAGTTTTTATTAACGGCAAGTGAGGTGGGTAGTATATTTAAAAAGGGAGCCACCATATCTGCTGCAATGGGTGGTTGCCAAGCCGAAATTGGCGTAAGTAGTGCTATGGCTGCTGCGGCACTTACCGAGTGTTTAGGTGGTACACAACGCCAAACCCTTATGGCTGCCGAAATTGCCATGGAGCACCACCTTGGCCTTACTTGCGACCCCATTGGTGGTCTTGTACAAATACCTTGTATTGAACGTAATACTATGGGGGCTATAAAAGCTATTACAGCTTCTCAATTAGCCCTACAAAGTATGCCCGACTTTGCCAAAGTAAGCCTTGATAATGTTATTAAAACCATGTGGAACACTGCATTAGATATGAATAGCAAATACAAAGAAACCGCCGATGGAGGATTGGCTGTTAATGTGCCGTTGGGGTTGAGTGAGTGTTAAAATATTCTGATATAAAGATGTGAAAATACAAAAGAGAAGTTAAACTTATAAATGAAATATTATAAAATTTATGTGATAGTACTAAATGTAATTACATTTTTTTTAGGCTCTTTCTGTAATTAGCAGTTAATGTTTTAGAAAGAGGGTTTTGCTATGAAGTAGGGGTTGTATTTTATTTAAAAGCAGCTATTTTTTACAAAAAAAGTGTAAAATACTTTCAACTGGGCATAG
>JAGNRZ010000145.1 GCA_017988335.1 Ferruginibacter sp. | reverse complement strand
CATTTTCACCATCCACTTTAATATGAAGCTTTTTTATTTTTTTATCCTCTTTAAATCTTGAACTTTTACTATACAAAAGTTCAAATGTTGTTAGTTGACTAAATAGGGAAAAGTTGACAAAAAGTAATACTGTTGGTAATAATAGCTTCATATTTATAATGCTTATTTGTCTTTGTATATGAACTTAGCCTCTCACAAAATATAATTAATTTTTGATAATCAATTAGACTTTAGTATTTATATACTACAAAATAAAATGAACGTAATGAACTACTTCTTGCTATTTTTCTCCTCTTTTTCATCCTCCTCATCCCTCACTCCCTCCTTAGGCACTTCTAACTTCCCTCTTTTATAAATAATTAATCCATTTAAAAAATGGCGTAGTATTTGATTGCCGGCTTCTTCATAGCCTGGGTGGTCAGGGTGGCGAAATAGGTCGCCTAAAGCACCTTTGGTAATTTTAAAATTAGTGAGGGCTAATATTTCAATAATATCATCGTTTTTAAGCGAAAGGGCTACTCGTAGTTTTTTTAGAATGTCGTTGTTGCTTAGCATAGTATTATTATTTTTCACGCCAAGAAGGCAAAGTTTAGCAAAGTACGCAAAGAAAGTTCATTAAAAAAGCCCCGAAACAATTTCGAGGCTTTGATTATTTATTAAGCTTGTCCTTCATCAGCTTTTGGAGCTGGTTTAGGTTGTGCTTCTGGTTTTGGTATTAATGCTTTACGGCTTAGTTTAAACTTGCCCGTTTTTTGGTCAATATCAAGTAATTTTACTTTTACTTTATCACCTTCTTTAAATATACCTTCCATAGTTTCAAGGCGTTTCCAGCTTATTTCACTTATGTGTAATAAACCTTCTTTTTTAGGTAAAAATTCTACAAAAGCACCAAATTCTTTAATGCTTTTTACAGTACCCTCGTAACTATCACCCACTACAGGTACAGCTACAATGCCTTTTACCCAAGCAAAGGCCTTATCTAAGCCATCTTTTTGTGCAGAGAAAATGCTTACTTTACCTACATTATCAATTTCTTCAATGGTAATAGTAGTACCTGTTTCTTTTTGAATTTCTTGAATAACCTTACCACCTGGGCCAATTACAGCTCCTATGTATTCTTTATCAATATCAAACTTAACCATACGTGGTGCATGTTCTTTTACATCTGCCCTATGTGCAGGAATACAAGCATACATAGCATCTAGTATATGTAAACGGCCATTACGGGCCTGTGCCAATGCCTGACGCATTACATCCATACTTAAACCATCTACCTTAATATCCATTTGTACACCACAAATACCATCTTTAGTACCTGTTACTTTAAAATCCATATCGCCTAAATGGTCTTCGTCACCCAAAATATCGGTTAATACGGCAAACTTATCGCCTTTGGTAATTAAGCCCATAGCTACACCACTTACATGCTTTGGTACTGGTACACCTGCATCCATTAATGCTAACGAACCTGCACAAACTGTAGCCATACTACTACTACCATTACTTTCTAAAATATCACTTACTACTCTTACCGTATAAGCATAATCTTTACCTGGCATCATTTGTTTTAACGAACGCATTGCCAAGTTACCATGTCCTACTTCTCTACGGCCTACGCCTCTCATCATTTTTACTTCACCAGTACTAAATGGAGGAAAATTATAGTGTAAAATAAAGTTAGCATAGTCTGATTTATGAGCCGTTTCTGCTAATAATTCATCTAACTTAGTACCAAAAGTAACCGTTGTAAGTGATTGAGTTTCACCTCTAGTAAATAAAGATGAACCATGTGGAGTTGGTAAAATATTAGTTTCCATTGCAAGCGGACGAACATCTTCTAAACCTCTACCATCTAAACGTTTTCTATCGTTTAAAATCATATCTCTTACCACATAATATTGCAATTCACCTACATAATGTCCAATCAAAGCTTTGTCTTCATCAGGTAATTCTTCTCCTAAAAATACAACTACTTCGTCATGTAATGCTTTAAAAGCATCGCTACGTTGGTGTTTTTCAGAAGCTGCTGATGCAATAGCATACATTTTATCTTTTGCAAAAGCTGTTATTTTTTCGTTTAATTCTTCGTTTCTGTAAGGTTTTGTATATTCTCTTTTTGAAGTTACGCCTACTGCTGCTCTAAGTTCTGCCTGTGCTTTAATTTGAATACGAATAGCATCATGTGCTAATTCCAAACATTTAATTAAATCTTCTTCTTGACACTCTTTGGCTTCACCTTCTACCATCATAATATTTTTTTCGGTAGCGGCAATAATAAATTCAAAATCGGCACCTTCTAACTGAGTACGAGTAGGGTTAATAATATATTCGCCATTTTTACGGGCAATACGTACTTCACTTATAATTTCCATAATAGGAATATCCGAAACGGCTAATGCTGCCGATGCTGCTAAACAAGCTAACGCATCTGGCAATACCTCTGCATCGCTACTAATTAACGATACTAAAACTTGTACATCACACAAATAATCTTCTGGAAAAAGTGGACGTAATGCTCTATCAATTAATCTTGATGTTAAAATTTCGTAATCGTTCAATCTAGCTTCTCTTTTAAAGAATGAGCCAGGGATACGACCTGCAGATGCAAATTTTTCTTGATAATCTACAGATAAGGGGAAGAAATTTTGACCAGCTTTAGGTTCTTTATTAGCCACTACGGTAGCTAAAATCATACAATCGCCTTGGCGTACTACTACGGCTCCATCTGCCTGACGAGCCATTTTGCCTGTTTCGATAGAAACCATACGGCCACCGTCTATATCAAAAGTTACTGATTTGGGTTGTAACATAAAAAATGCTTTAAATTGTTTATTAAGTGAATAAAATCACTTCTAAATAAGATGAAAAAAGAGATTATGTAAAAACTAATAATTCCCAACCAGTATAATTTAGTTGGGAATTATTTATTAAAACATAGTTGGAATAATTTATTTACGAAGACCTAATTTTTCGATTAGTGATCTGTAACCAATTAAGTCATGCTTACTTAAATAGGTTAATAAGCGTTTGCGTTGACCCACCATCATCATTAAACCACGTTGAGAAGAAAAATCTTTCTTATTGGTTTTTAAATGATTAGAAATGTGGTTAATTCTTTCTGTTAATAACGCAACTTGACCTTCGATAGATCCTGTATTTGTGGCTTTACCGCCATAGGTAGCAAAAATGCCAGCTTTTTTTTCTGTTGTTAAATAAGACATTTACTTAATTTTTTTAGATATCCCAATGATATCGTTGTTTTTCTTTTAATTTGGCTGCAAAATTACATAAAAAATTGGGTTTAACCTTGTTATTTCATATTTTTTTTTGAATATTGACCAATATTTATTCAGGTAGGTGAATAAGTTTGCCTACCCTATAGCCACCAGCTAAAATAAGTATAATATTGATTTTTAAGTAAGTAGATGAAAAAAATAGTATTTACAGTTACAAATAACCTTAATTACGATCAACGAATGATACGTATTTGCACCAGTTTGGTGCAGCAAGGCTATAGGGTAAAACTAATTGGTGTTAAAAATTTAAAAGCCACTCTCCTTACTAAGCAGCCGTATAAACAAAAAAGATTGCATTGCTTTTTTGAAAAGGGCTTTGGGTTTTATGCAGAATATAATATTAGGCTATTTATTTATTTACTTTTTGTGAGGGCACATGTATTTTGCTGCGTAGATGTAGATACCATGCTGCCAGTTTATTTAGTGGGGAAACTAAGAGGCAAAAAATTGGTGTATGATGCACATGAATACTTTAGTCAGCAAAAAGAAGTACTAAGCCGCCCCAAAGTATATAAAGTGTGGCATTGGATAGAACGAACATTTATACCTAAGTTTAAAAATGGCTACACGGTAAGTGAGGAAATAGCGAATGAGTTTAAAAAATTATATAGGGTAGATTATGGGGTGATAATGAATGCAACGGTTTTAAAAAATGATTTACCAGTAGAAAATAATACTGAGATTGCTTTCTCACCAGCTAAAGCCCCTTTGGGGCTTGAGGCTGTTATTCTTTACCAAGGTGCTGTAAACCATGCTAGAGGTTTTGAGCAGTTAATACCTGCCATGCAAAATATAAATGCACAACTACATATTTATGGAGATGGTAATTTTTACGAAGAAGCCAAGCAATTAATAAATGAAAACAATTTGCAGGATAATGTGTTTTTAAAAGGCAAGCTACTACCACATGAGTTAGCTCACATAACACAACAAGCCACCATAGGTATTAACTTAGTAGAGAATAATGGTTTAAATCAATACTATTCATTAGCCAATAAATTTTTTGATTATATACATGCAGGGTTGCCACAAATAACCATGAATTTTCCGGCATATAATAAAATAAACAGCCAATTTGAAGTGGCTATATTACTTGATGATTTAAAAATAGAAACTATTGCAAAGACAATAAATGAATTGCTAAATAATAAAGAAAAATATACTTTGCTACAAAACAATTGTGTAAAAGCTAAGGAACAATACAATTGGCAAATAGAGGAAAAGAAATTGATTGAATTTTATGAAAGAATTTTACCACAGATTTAAAGGATTAGGATTCACAGATAATCTTTTAATCTGTGAAGATAATCTATGTGCATCTGTGGTTAAAAACAAAAAATGACAAACAAACACCTACATATTGTAACACTTGATACGCCATGGCCAGTAAACTATGGCGGTGTAATTGATTTGTTTTACAAACTAAAAGCATTACACAAGCTAGGCATACAAATACACTTACATTGTTTTTGCAAAAATGAAGTGCCACAATTTGAGCTAAATAAATATTGTGTAGAAGTAAATTACTATAAACGTAACCCTTCTTTTTCTTTAACCATTCCATACATAGTTAATAGTAGAAAAAGCCATTTGCTTTTACAAAACTTAAATAAGGATAACCACCCTATTTTGTTAGAAGGTATTCATTGCACATATTATCTTTTTAAAAACCAATTACAAAACCGTAAAGTATTTGTACGGTTACACAATGTAGAGTTTGAATATTATAAGCACTTAGCTAAAAATGAAAATAATATTTTTAAGCGTTTGTATTTTTTACTAGAAAGTAAGTTACTAAAAAAATATGAAGCTAGCTTGGCAAATAAAGCCACATTTTTAGCCGTTAACGAAAACGATTGTAACCTTTACCAGCAACAATTTAATGCAAAACAAATTTCTTTTTTACCAGTATTTATTGAACATGAAGCTGTGCAATCCAAAACCGAAAAAGGGAGCTACTGCTTATACCATGGCAATTTAAGTATAAATGAAAATGTAAAAGCTGTAGAGTGGTTATTGCATAATGTATTTGCCACATTGAAAATACCTTTTGTAGTAGCAGGTAAAAACCCATCAAAAAAACTAGTAAAAAAAATACATAGCTATACTAATGCTTGTGTGGTTGAAAACCCATCACAAAAAGATATGCAAGATTTGATAGCAAAAGCACAAATAAATATTTTACCATCGTTTAATGCCACAGGCGTAAAACTAAAATTGATAAATGCCTTATTTGTAGGAAAGCATTGTATAAGTAATACGGCAGGTGTTGTAGGTAGTGGGTTAGAAAAATTATGCCATGTAGAAAACACAGCACAAGAATTTAAGAATAGAATAAATCAATTATTTGCAGTTGATATATCTGAACAGGAATTAAACCGTAGGCAGCATACTTTACTTAAGCTATATAACAATGAAGATAATGTAAAAACTATTATTGAATTAATCAGTTAAGAAATCTGTTACTATCCGTCTAAATCAGTATCATCAGCGTTTCTAACAACCTACACACTCACACTAGCATTATCCCATACTTTACCACTTTCAGTTTTTAACATACGGGCTTTATATTTATTAATTACCATATAATCATGTGTGGCCATAATAATGGTAGTATTAAAGTCGTTGCAAATATGAAATAGCAATTGCATAATTTCGTCGCTGGTTTCAGGGTCAAGGTTACCAGTAGGCTCATCTGCCAAAATTAATTTAGGGCTGTTTAATAATGCTCTAGCAATATCAATTCTTTGTTGCTCACCACCACTTAATTCAAAAGGCATTTTAAAACCTTTTGTTTTTAAGCCTACTTTATCTAATACATCAGCAATTTTTTCATCCATTAATTTTTCATCTTTCCAGCCAGTAGCTTTCAAAACAAATTTTAAATTTTCGTTTACATTTCTATCGGTAAGCAATTGAAAATCTTGAAACACTACTCCTAAATTTCTACGTAAAAAAGGCACGGTTTTCCAGGTAATTTCTTTTAGGTTAAGCCCAGCTACCCAGCCCTCTCCTTCTCGTAACTCCAAATCGCCATACATGGTTTTTAGCAAACTACTTTTACCTGTACCTGTCTTACCTACTAAGTACACAAACTCCCCTTTATCAATACTAATATTTACATCGCTTAAAATAAGGCTGCTACCTTGATAAATATTTACATTTTTAAGTTCTACTATGGATTGAGACATTTAATCTTTGATTTTTTGATTGGTTGATAAGTCAACTATTTTCACAAATTTAATCTTTAACACCTTATAATTAAAAAATAGTTGCAAGCAAATGTTAAAATTGAGTATTAAACTGTTTTTAGAAACATGGTACTTTGTGTTGAGCATAGCAATTTTGTAAAAAACAAATATTTATCTTTACCCTCATTACATCAAAACCGTAGCATGACTGTACAACAATACCTTACCAACATTACCACCCGATACAAACTTGGCAATGCAACAGAACATACATTTAGAGGCGACTTACAAGCCCTACTTGAAAGTTTAGTAGCTGGCATAAGTGCTACCAACGAACCTAAAAGGCAAAGTTGTGGTGCACCCGATTATATCATTACCAAAAAAGATATACCCATTGGCTTTATTGAAGCTAAAAACATTGGCGATACAGACCTTGAAGGCATAAAAAAAACAGGAAATAAAGAACAGTTTGACCGCTACAAAGCATCCTTAAACAATTTAATTTTTACCGATTATTTAGATTTTCATTTATATATAGACGGAATTTTTATTACCAAAATTGCTATTGCTGAAATTCAAAACGAAACTATTGTTCCCTTACCTCAAAACTTTAGTGCTTCTGAAAACCTCATAAAAGATTTTTGTAGCCATATTGGGCAAACTATAAAAAGCAGTAAAAAATTAGCCGAAATGATGGCAGGCAAAGCAAGACTGCTTTCTGACATTATTGAAAAGGCTTTAACTAG
>JAGNRZ010000144.1 GCA_017988335.1 Ferruginibacter sp. | reverse complement strand
AGTTGTAAAATAATTTGAGGTGTCAATTTTATTAATAATAATTTTTTTTGAAAAACTAGGTAAACCACTAATTAAACCATACCCCAAGCCAGTTGTAATGAGAGCTATAGAGTTATCATTATATTTCATAGCTTTATCAAAGTTTAGTACTCTTTCACCAAATAAATTTTTTACAGAAATGGTATTAAAATTTGAATCCAATAGAGCTATTGTTGAGTGGTTCCAGTTAGCAATATTTGGTATTACCTCTGTTCCTTTTATATAAAGGAAATATTTTTTGTCCTTTATTTGATAAATATCTACGTAGCTTGTAGTAGTCCGTCTCTCAAATAATAGCTCTTTTGATTTTTTTACAAACCCATCTTCATCGATGAAAATAATACTACACAAATTATAATGAGAAGTACTCATTGAAGGGATTGTTGTTGAAAGAGCTATAAAATTATCTATTAATGAAATTTTATTTAGATAAATCCGGCCTCCATTATTTACTTTATAATATTTCGACCAAAGAGTTGCTCCTGTTTGAGAATTAATTTTAGTTATAATACCATAACTAAAGAAAATATTATTTTCAGTATGACCTACAGATGAACAAATATATACATGTTCGTCTTTTTCAACTATACTAATAAAGTGCTGGAAAAATGAGTTGTTTTTATTTAATTTTTTTTGCCACAATAAATTCCCATTCTTGTCCAACAATAAAGCTCTCAAATAATAATTAGTTGCATCATTTTTTCCCAGTACTAAAATATTGCCATTTTCTAAAGCTTTGATTTTAGAAATTTTTATACTATCATTACCACTAATATTAATAAACTTCCTTGTCCATAATTCAGTTCCCAGTTTATCGTTTTTTATTAAAAAAGATGAATTAGGAAACTGAGAAAGCCCCACATATATATCATCTTCATAAGATTCATCAATACTAATTACATTGTTTTGACTATTATCTATTGGAGTATAAATTTTAGACCATTTAATACAGTTTCTAGGGGTAGTCTTGATGATTAAACCTGCTGGGGGTAAATAGTTTGCAAATGAAGTATGATCTCTATCTCCAGCAATAATAAAGCCACTGTCTCTAGATTTAATAAAGTCAATACTCTTTTGATTTATATTTCCAGCTATACCATAATCTAAAAGTATATTGTTTGTATCATTTGTATAATTGCCATAGTTGAAATAAAAGCATCTTGCTGTATCTGTGCAATTGCCATTTTGAGCAACTAATTTAACTTCAGTAATGCCAACACCAAAGGAAACTGTAGCAATAGAATTTATTGGATAAACTATATTGTCTATTATAAATTTAAAAGAATTAGCATTTGTACTTGCACTCATAAACGTTACAGCAGGTGAATTGTTTGCAATTATTGAATCGTTCCCTGGAATGATTTTAGCTTCTACAATGCAATTATTCGACACATTAGTATACCCTATTTGACAAAATAAATTTGCTTTAATAGTGAAACAAAATAAAAAAAGTATAACTATCTTTAGGATTGCCTTTTTCATATCTGGTAAGTTTCAAGTCAAAAGATACTCTTTTTTTTACAAAAAGTAATTATTATAGAATATTGTTAATTTTAAAAAGAGTTATAATTTTAAAGTAGTTACAATCAATATTGGTTAAATGAAAATTTTTACAGCCTTCCTTTGCTTATTATTTATTTATGCTTGTAGCACAAATAAATATGCAGCTACCAATAAAGAGTATAAAAAGCAAGCCAAAACATTTGCTAAATTATTACAACAATATCCGCTAAGTGATTCGAATGGCTTAAGTTATGCTCAGCAATTTGTAGGTACTACAAATTTTACCATGCGTAAGCCTAATTATGTAATTATTCATCATACCGCACAAGATAGTTGTGAGCAAACTTTACGAACATTTACACTTAAAAAAACACAAGTAAGTGCTCACTATGTAATTTGTAAAGATGGTACAGTATATCATATGCTTAACGATTATTTAAGAGCACATCATGCTGGTGTTGCAAAATGGGGAAATTCATCTGATATAAATTCAAGTAGTATTGGTATTGAATTGGATAATAACGGTTTTCAAAATTTTGACGAACGACAAATAAATAGTTTGGTTACTTTATTAGAACGACTAAAAAAATCTTTTTCTATCCCTACCGCAAATTTTATTGGCCATGGCGATATTGCACCCACTCGAAAAAATGATCCTAATTGGCGCTTTCCTTGGAAAACATTAAGCGATAAAGGTTTTGGTTTATGGTGGATCGATACAGCTAAAATTAATCCACAACAAAATTTTGATTACATTACTGCATTACGAATTGTTGGGTATGATATTAAAGATACTAGTGCTGCAATACTTGGCTTTAAACGCCATTTTATGCAAGACACTGTAAAAGGCATTACACCTGCGGCAGAAAACGTATTGTTTAATTTGTATAAAAAATACCTGTAAATATGGAATTCGGAAGAGTTACAGAATCAGAATTAAATGGCATAGATTTTTCTTTACCAACCGAGCCTGCTTTTAATAAAGCAATACTAAGTGGTAAGAAAAGTAAAAATGCAAAAGTATTTTTAGGTTGTGCTAAATGGGGAAGAGAAGAATGGGTAGGAAAAATATATCCACCTAAAACAAAAGAAAAAGATTTTTTGCAACATTATGTACAACATTATAATAGTATTGAATTAAATGCTACACATTATAAAATTTATGGTGAATCAGGTATTAAAAAGTGGGCAGAGAAAGCCGCAGGTAAAGATTTTAAATTTTGCCCAAAAATGTATCAAGGTGTAACACATCGTGGTAGTTTAAAAGGAAAAGATTTTATTACCAATGAATTTTTTAGAGGTATTGTAGGCTTTGAAAAACATTTAGGACCTATTTTTATACAAGTAAGCGATACATTTTCTACAAAACGGAAAGATGAATTATTTGAGTATCTAAAAACATTGCCCACCGATTTACAATTCTTTTTAGAAGTACGCCACCCTGGTTGGTTCAGCAAAGAAGATATAAGAAACGAATTGCTCAACACTTTAAAGCATTTAAATATAGGTATTGTTATTACTGATACCACAGGCAGAAGAGATTGTGCACACATGAACATTACTATTCCAAAAACATTTATACGCTATGTAGGCAACAGTTTGCATAAAAGCGATTATACCAGATGTGATGCCTGGATAGAGCGAATTAAGTTTTGGTTAAAAAATGGTATAGAAGAAATTTACTTTTTTGTGCACATGCATGATGAAGCTACATCACCAGAACTAACGGTTTATTTAGTAGATAAAATGAATGAGCAATTAGGATTGAATTTAATTAAGCCAACATTTGTTGAAAAACAAAAGGGTTTATTTGATTAATTTTAATCAATACAAAAGTCAAATAAGTTTTTACTTTTTTTAATTTAAAAAAATGGTAAATCTATAAAGTCTTTTAAGCCCCTTTAAAGGTTTGGGGTTTACTTCACCACAAATATTTCCTCCCATCTTGTAGTATATCTTGGGCTACGCAGTTCTTGCCTCATTTTCCAATCTCTTGTAGTGCCGCTACTAGCAAATTTTAAAATATCATCTCGTTGACTAAAATTTATATTATCAATCATATCCATTAATAAGCGATTGCTATTTTTACTTTCTTTTAAAAATAAATTCCCTTGAATAGAATTATCAGGTACAATACTACTCAACATTACGCCTGCTTTTTTATATGCCGTATCTTTTTTGTATAAAGCATCCACTAATGCTACTGCAGGTTTAATCAACTCTTGTGTAAGCGATGTAGCAGTAGGTAATATAGTATAAGAGCTATGTGTAACGCCATGGTTAAATGTAGCAGAATGACTTTCATCCTTGGCCACTACAAATACACTTATCATTTTTGCTGCACTATATTGCCTTCGTAATTTTTCTGCAGCCCTTGACGTGTAAGTAGCCACCGCTTCTTTAATAGCTGCAATGTCTGTAACTGGGCTTCCAAACATTCTTGTAGTGGCAATCATTTTTTTATTTATCAGTTCATCCTCCATTTCATTGCTTACAATGCCTTTTAACTCTCTTATCAATCTTTCGCCTACCACACCCCCTAAATATTTTTTACCAAAAGCCTCACTCATTTGTTGTAGTTGTAAGGCATCATATATTCCCCATTCATCTTTTAGTTTAGTTGCATATTGCCTGCCTACGCCCCATATATCACCTACAGGTGTTTTTTGTAAAGCAGTATTTATTTTTTCTTTACTATCAAGCACTACAACACATTGTGTAGCTATTTTATTTTTTTTAGCTAAATGATTAGCTACTTTGCACAACACTTTTGTAGAGGCTACGCCTACCGATACTTTTATACCAGTCCATTGCTCCACAGTTTCTCTAATGTTTAAGGCTACTTGATACAAATCCTTTTCAGCAAATTCATCTAGGTTCAAAAACGCTTCATCAACCGAGTATACTTCCACATTTTTTTTACCCAAAAGTATACGTAGGGTTTCCATTACTCTCCAACTTAAATCGCCATATAAATTATAGTTAGATGAAAATGTAGCTACATTATGGTTTTCAATTAATGGCTTAGCTTTAAAATAAGGGCCAGCCATTTCTACGCCTATTTGTTTAGCCTCATCACTTCTTGATATAATGCACCCATCATTGTTGCTTAGTACAACAACAGGCTTATCATCTAGGTGTGGCCTAAATAATCTTTCACAACTACAATAAAAACTGTTACAATCTATTATTGCTTTCATACCCCCCTCCGCCCCCTAAAGGAGGAACTTTTAGTGTATAATATTTTTTTGCTTCTTTTACTAATCATTGATGTTAAATCAAAAGTATAAATTTAGAATTCTAACAAAGCCAGATTCCCCCTTTAGGGGGTTAGGGGGTAACCCTTATCACACACACCACCACACCCCAAATACTACACTCACTAAATTCACTTACTTCAATAGGCGATAGCTTTGGTGTTTCTGGTACAAGCCTAAGTTTATTAATAGTTTTTTCGTAGCGTCGTATAAGCATTTCACCATCAATAACCGCAATTACAATTTTGTTGTTTACAGGTTTTACACTTCTATCCACAATAATAATATCACCATCAAAAATGCCAGCGTTAATCATACTGTTGCCGCTAACTTTCATAAAAAAACTAGCAGGTTTATTTCTAATCAGTTGTTCGTTAAGGTCAATACCTCGTTCAGCATAGTCATCTGCTGCGGCACCAAAGCCAGTAGCATTGGCGGTGGCTATGTTGTGTTGCGTAAAACGTTTACTACCAGTATAGCTGCTGCCCAAAATTTTTTCAACTTCCATATATGAGTTTTTAAAAGAAATAAGAATTTTTGTAAAGCTAAATAATTTAGTATATATTTACTAATAAATTTAGCTAAATATTTTAGTAATCTAAATAATTATTTTATGAAACTTACGCCTACTGCCATACCAGGCTATAAAGTGTACGAATATTTATTAGTACTACAACCACACGAAGAGTTGTGGCACCGCATTGTAAAAGTAAAAAACGAGTTTGCCGAAAAATACCAAAGCAATTTTGCCAAATGGGGAAAGCCACATATTACGCTGGTCAATTTTTTGCAGTATCAATTAATGGAAGATAGAATCATTAGTCATTTAAACACTATTGCCATGGGTTATCAACCTATAAAAATTGAATTAAAAGATTATGGCAGTTTTCCCAGCCATACTATATATTTTGTGCTCAACTTTTCTTCTTACACAACAAGTATTCAATATTATTATATTAGCCTCATCAATATTTAAGGCAGCAGTGCAACCAATATTTTCCAATTGTCCTGCAATGAATTCAGAATCATTTACATTCATTTGGCAGCCAAATGTTTTAATATAATACTTTAATTTAAACATATTAAATTACTTTCCTTATTGTATATTTCTTCAAATCTTTTAACTTCTAATTAAGACTAATTTAAAGTATGATTGCCATGTCGAATTCCCTGATATTGTACACTGATAGCACCTACGATCTCATAGAAGTGAAAGATCTGTTGGACAGAAGCAGTAAAAAAATGGGGATTGAGCCGAGATCTCAGATGTGGCCTGAAAGCGCCTATGTCTTGAACGTCTAGACTGGAAATAATAGAATCGGCATGATTAGTTCGATGTTTAAGAGGACTCTCCCCTTCAACAAGCATCAAATTTAGTCATCTCTTCAAAAGGAATTAATGGAGGATTTAATTTGCAGCATTCAGCCTAAAAGCTACAAAAATATGGTCATAAACGCTTCAGTTTTGAACAAAACCCTTTCAAAGTTCTTTTCGCCTGAACCCCCAAAACATAGCATAAAAAGCATCCTTTCCTCTATCATAACGGACCTCTACTAATAATCACTGACCTGCCTAACCTAACTCTACGACACCATCGCCAAAAATTCCCTAAGATAAGAGCAGCCTTACACTATCGACTAGCTCCTCGATATTTTCCTTTCTACTAGAACAGCCGTACTGTAACAATACGATTTGAATCTTTGTGAATAAATGCAGGAGATATACTTGCAAAAGCTTGAAGATTATATGGATCAGAAAGAAAGAATGATGTTATCAGTAAACAGTAAAAAGAATAAAAACCGACTGAAATCTCAATTGTAAGCCATAAAGATAGCAAAATCCGATGTCCTGACAACTTCTGGGCAGCAATCGTTGATGGAGACAGTGAGAAAGATACATGAGATCTACGATCATGGCGCTGAAGACGTAATTCCCAAGTTTTTACTCAAAGTGGCCTATCTTTTCGAAAAGGGCAGGCATAGGTTAGCAAAAACAGATGAAAAACCCGATCGATCTACGTTTTCTCATCAAAATCAGATCATGCAGAAGATAGGAGATAGGCGATACGAGCTGTAGGTCCTAGAAGAGCAGCGCCAGAGAAAATAATAAGCCAACAAAACAAGGGAAAGGGAGTTTTCCGATTTAAAATTGAAAAGGAAACAGCTCAAAGCTGATCTCAACAGTCTCAGCAAAGAAATCCAACTGTCCAAAACAACAAACCAGGAAATCGTCACCAGCAAGAAGGAAGTAAGAAGGAAACAGGAGGAATTATTGAGTCTGATCCGAGATCTTGAATAAAAAGTCAGAGAGAATGATTATGTCTTGAGGGGAGTGGAGAGTTAACTTGATTTCGATCCCAGAATTGACAGAATGGAACGCAAATTGTCCACCTTGCTCAAGGAATGCGAGATATTGGAGGATAAAAAATAAATCCTCACCAGTCATCTCCTCATCGGAAGCAACATCCAAGATATCACCTTCAATCAACAATGATACTTTAGCCTACTATCTATGAAGATGTTGCTATCGATGGATTTAGATCAATAT
>JAGNRZ010000143.1 GCA_017988335.1 Ferruginibacter sp. | reverse complement strand
TGACTATGCAAACTACTTTATTGGAAAGTAATCCATTAGTTGAGGAAACAAAAAATCAGGTAGCAATAAAAAGAGGACCACTTGTTTATTGTTTAGAATCTGCAGATTTACCAAACAACAATATTTTTAATGTAGCCATTCCTGCTGCAATTAAGTTTAAAGAAATGCCTATTAAAATGGAAGGGTCTCAGGTAGTAGCACTTTATGGCGATGCAAAAATTAGTAAACAAACCAATTGGAAAAATAGTTTGTACAAAGAGTTAAATAATAATTTACAACCAATAAAAATAAAACTCATTCCTTACTATGCATGGGCAAACAGAGGCAGTGCAGATATGATAGTATGGATGAATTTATTAAGATAGTTTTTTATGATACCAGCTTTAGTAACTCCGATGGAGCATCGTTGCGTCGCAATCCGTTCATCGGCATTGCTACTATTTACCAACCTAACCGCAAAGAACACAAAGAAAATGCAACGCAAAGAACACAAAGTCTTTGCATTCTTTGCGTTAAACTTTGCGACTTTTGCGGTTAAATTAAAATAAGAATTCAAAATAATTAATGGAACGAATAACAGCAACATATTACATTGAAACGCCTTACTCACCAGAGCAAGCAGCACAGGTATTAGCTGGCGAACAATCCAGCGGTACATTTGTAGCAGTGCCAAATGAAACAGAAGAATTAAAACAACGATTTGCAGCAAGAGTTGAAAGTATACAACAGCTTGAAACTGTTGATACACCTGCAATACCTGGTGCAGTAAGTAAAACAGGAAAGTATCATAGAGCAATAGTAAAAGTAAGTTGGAGTATCGAAAATTTTGGTTACAATTTACCAGTTTTAATTAGTACTCTGCAAGGTAACCTGTATGAAATTACACAGTTTACAGGTTTGAAATTAATGGATATTGAGTTGCCCGAAAGTTATAGCAAACACTATACAGGTGCAGCTTTCGGAGTTGATGGTTGCCGTAGGTTAACTAATACATTTAACCGACCATTAATTGGCACCATAATAAAACCAAGCATTGGTTTAAGTATTGAGCAAACAGCATCAATTGTACAAACACAGGCAGAAGCAGGCATTGATTTTATAAAAGATGATGAATTACTATCATCAAGTGCTAATAGCAATTTTAATAATAGGGTAGATGCTGTAATGAAAGTTATAACTAATCATGCAGATAAAACTGGCAAAAAGGTAATGTATGCTTTTAACATAAGTGGAGAAATAGATGAAATGCAACAACGCTATGAGCATATTGTAAATAGTGGCGGTACTTGTGCTATGATAAGCATTAACAGTGTAGGTTTATCTGCCACAAAAAAAATCTGCGATCAAAAGCAACTAGCTATTCATGCACACCGCAATGGCTGGGGAATGTTGACGAGACATCCTTTGTTGGGTATCGATTTTAAAGCCTATCAAAAAATATGGCGATTAGTGGGTGTAGATCAATTGCATGTAAATGGCATTCAAAATAAATTTTGGGAAAGCGATGATAGTGTTGTAGCTTCTATAAAAAGTTTGCAACAAAATTTTTATCAGCATAAAAATATTTTGCCTGTTGTAAGCAGTGGGCAATGGGGTGGACAGGCATTTGAAACGTATAGACGAACCAGCACTGTTGATTTATTATACATGGCAGGCGGAGGTATTATGGCTCATCCAATGGGTGCAGCGGCAGGTGTGGTAGCATTGCAACAAGCTTGGAAAGCTGCAGTAGATGGCTTAAGTTTAGAGGAAGCAGCAAATCAATATCCGGAGTTTAAAAAATCAGTAGAAAAATTTGGCACAAAAAAATAATATATTACTAGCCTTTTATGGCGATGACTTCACAGGAAGTACCGATGCTTTAGAAGCTATTAGTAAAGCTGGAGCAAAAGCTATTTTGTTTACCGATCCGCCAACACAAGAGCAACTAAATCAATTTCCTGATATTGATGCTTATGGCATCGCTGGTAAAACAAGAGCATTAAATCCAACTGAAATGGAGGCAGATTTATTGCCAGCATTTCAACATATAAAGGAAAGCGGTGCAAGACATGTTCATTATAAAGTTTGTTCTACGTTTGATTCATCACCAACTATTGGTAGTATTGGCAAAGCCATTGATTGTGGAGCAACTATTTTTAAAAATAAAATCATTCCTGTTTTGGGTGGCCATCCAACTTTAGGTAGGTATTGTGTTTTTGGAAATTTATTTGCACTAATGGGTATTGGCAGCCAAGGTAATGTTTATAGGTTAGATAGGCATCCGTCAATGAGTAAGCACCCTGTTGCACCAATGAATGAAGCCGATTTAAAAATTCATTTATCTAAACAAACAAGCAAGAGTATAGCCTTGATTGATTATGTACAGCAACAAAAGCCATTAAACGAATGGATAACAAATGAAGAAGTTATATTGCTTGATGCCACAAATGAAAATGAGCTGCTAAAAATTGGAGAATGGATGAATAATTTAGAGGAGCAACAGTTTTCTGTTGGCGGCTCTAGTGTTGAAATGGCTTTCGGAAAGTATTGGAATCATAATAAAATTCTTATTCCAAAAACCGAATATAAACCTATTGAAAAAGTAAATCCATTTTTAGTTGTTTCCGGCAGTTGCAGCCCTGTAACTAAGGCCCAAATTGAGTTTGCAAAGGCAAATGGTTCTGAAGAAATTATTATTGATGCAGTTAAAATTTGTAATGACGAAATACTGGAAGAAGAAATAACGATTAGAATAGATAATTATTTACAGCAACAAAAAAATGTAATTGTACATACAGGTGAAAAACAAACAAATAATCTTTCATCTGAAAAACTGGGAACAACGTTGGGGCTTTTAGCAAAACATGCGGTAGAAAAAAATAAATTGCAACGAGTTATTGTAGCAGGCGGCGATACAAGTAGCTATGCCGCAAGAGCCATGGAAATTGATGCTGTAGAAATTATTGCCTCAATTGTTGTAGGAGCTCCTTTGTGCAAAGCGTATTCAAAAAATAAAAATATTAACGGGTTACAAATAAACTTTAAAGGAGGACAAGTGGGCAGTGAAAATTACTTTACATTGTTTTAGCAAAATTGTAAAGGATAGTATTGCAAACTTGGTTTAAATGTTATTAACATAAAGGTCTGTAATGTTCAGTTAGGTGATGTAGTACAAGAGTGCGACGCCACTACAGCTTAATAGAAAATAAAAAGTTGGGTCAATAAAAATAAAAATATGAAGCAAAAAACATTAGCACTTATTCACACATCTGCAACCTTGGTTCCCATGTTTGCGGAATTATGCAATCAATATTTGCCTCAGATAAAAGTGTTTAATATTGTAGATGATAGTTTAATTAAAAACACAATAGCTTGTGGCGAACTTACTGCTAATACTTCTAAAAGAGTTGTAAATTATGCAGGACAGGCACAGGATGCAGGGGCAGATTATATTTTATATACTTGTAGTAGTATTGGTGTAGCGGTGGAAACAGCGGCTACTCTTACCGATGTTCCTGTTTTAAGAGTAGATCAACCCATGGCTGATAAAGCTGTGCAAACTGGAAAACGAATTGGAGTAATTGCAACATTGAGTACAACTTTAGAGCCAACAAGTGATTTGGTAAAAAGAAGAGCTGCTATAGTAGGCAAAGAAATTGAGTTGAAAAGCGTTTTATGTGAAGGTGCTTTTGAAGCGTTAATGAGTGGCGATGCTGCAACTCATGATAAAAAAGTGGCTGAAGCATTAAAACAATTAATAAATGAAGTTGATGTTATTGTATTAGCTCAAGCAAGTATGGCAAGGGTTGTAAATACAATGAGTGACGATGAAAAGAAAATACCCATATTAGCAAGCCCAACAATTGCAATGGAATATTTAAAGGAAATATTAAACCGCTAAGACGCTAAGTGCACAAAGAATCACAAAGCCTTAGTGTAACTTTTTAACTTTCTGCCTTTGTGGTTCAAAAAAAATGAAGAAATATTTTTTATACATAACAATCATTGCAGCAATTTCTTTAATTGTTGGTGTTGTATTAAATGATGCTAACATTTACAAGCCTGCTGCATTGATAGCATCTATTAATTTAGCAATTGGTTTAGGTGCAATTGAATCGTTAAAGGGATATCAATACACAGCTTGGATAATTAGTGCAGTTGTTGCAGGCATGATGTTTCCAAATGCATTGGATAAATGGGGCAGCTTTGATTTAAGAGATAAAAATTTAAAGCTTGTTATTATACAATTAGTAATGTTTGGCATGGGCACACACATGAGCCTTAAAGATTTTAGCGGACTAAAAACTACTGGCAAAGGCGTAGCAATTGGATTGTTTTGCCATTTTACCATTATGCCACTAATGGGTTTATTGCTTACAAAAGTTTTTCATTTTGAACCAGCCATTGCAGCTGGTATTATTTTAATTGGCAGTTGTAGTAGTGGCTTAGCAAGTAATGTGATGGTGTATTTAGCTAAAGCCAATTTACCATTGAGTGTTATTGTTACAGCTATGGCAACTTTAGTAGCACCAATTCTTACTCCTTTTTTAATGCAAAAATTAGCAGGTCAATTGGTGCCGGTAAGTTTTGTAGATATGATGATTGAAATTATTAAAATTGTTTTAGTGCCTATTGGTGCTGCGTTGCTGCATGATTATTTAAAATCTGCATCATTAAAACAAAAAAATATTATTTATGGTTTAGTTGGGCTTTCCATTTTATGGATAGCGTATGTGGTGTTTAGCAAAAATGCACAAAACTCTAAAGCAATGGTGCTATCAGCATTTTTTGCAGGTGCTGTTGTAGTGGGAGTAGTTTATAATTTTTTGTATAATAATTTTCCTAAGGTGGATAAAATTATGCCACTAGTTTCTATGTTTGGCATTATTTATTTTACAGCCATTACTACAGCTTCTGGCAGAGAAAATTTAATGAAAGTGGGCTTTCTATTGTTTATTGCATCAGTTATTCATAATGCGGCTGGTTATTTTTTTGGCTATTGGCTTAGTCGTTTTTTTGGTATGGATAAAAATAGCAGTCGTACCATTGCATTTGAAGTAGGATTGCAAAACGGTGGTATGGCTACAGGTATTGCAAGCCGAATGGATATGTTGGGCACATTGGGTTTAGCCGCTACAGTGTTTAGCCCATGGATGAATATTAGCGGAAGCATTTTAGCAAATTATTGGCGACGTAAAAATGTTGAAGATGAAAAGAAATAATTTTTTTGTTACAAGCAGTAGTAACAATACTCAACTGTATTGGCGTCGCACTCTTGTACTTAATATCTTTATTCAGCAGTGAGCTAGTCGAACTGTTAACTAAGCGTATTATCTAAGCGTAAATCAAAAAATGAAAAAAACAATTTATATATTCTTTGTGTTGCTTTCTTTGCTTAGTGTTTTTGTAGTTAAAACAAAAGCTCAATTAGTAGATAAAACCCCCACGGCTATACAAACCCCGCCATCTATTTATAATAAACAACCTTATCAAGATGAAACCGTTAGCGGCATTAACCGTGAACTTTCAAGAGCTACTGCTTACTCATATAATTCAGCAAAAGAGGCTTTAAAAAATAATAGAGATTCAAACAATAATTATCAATCATTAAATGGTAATTGGGATTTTGCATTTGCACTAAAACCAGGCGATGAACCACAAGATTTTTATAAGCAAAAAGTAAGCGGTTGGAAAAAAATACCAGTACCATCTAATTGGGAAATGCAAGGCTACGATAAACCTATTTATAAAAGTGCAGTGTATCCATTTCGTCCTGTAAATCCGCCTTATCCGCCACTAGATTATAACGGAGTAGGCTGCTATCAACGCAGTATAAGTATTCCTGCTTCTTGGAAAAATAAAAATATCACCTTGCATTTTGGCGGAGTAAGTAGTGCTTATAAAGTATGGCTTAACGGAAAATTTGTTGGCTATGCAGAGGATAGTTTTTTGCCTAGCGAATTTAATATTACACCTTATTTACAAGAAGGCGAAAATATTTTGAGTGTATGGGTAATACGTTGGAGCGATGGGAGTTTTTTAGAAGACCAAGACCAATGGCGAATGAGCGGCATACATAGAGAAGTGTATTTACATGCCGAGCCAAAAATTAGAATAGCTGATCTTCATTACCAAACAAAATTAGATGGAGGGTATAAAGATGCTTTATTAAGTATTCGTCCTAAAATTGAAAACTTAACAGGCGAAGCTATAAGTGGTTATGTTTTAAAAGCAAATTTGTATGATGAAAACAACAATGCCATTTTGCAAAAGCCACTTGAAAAAAATGTTAACGATATTATTAACGAAATTCACCCAAGGCTTGATAGGGTTAAGTTTGGGCTGTTAGAAACCACTATACCTAATCCCAAAAAATGGAGTGCAGAAGATCCCAATTTGTATAAGTTGGTTTTAAGTTTAGAAGATAGCATGGGAAATATTGTAGAAGTAAAAATGTGTAAAGTTGGTTTTCGTTCTATTGAGTTTAGAAAAACGGATAGTAAATTACTCATTAATGGAAAGCTTACATATTTGTATGGTGTTAATCGCCCCGATCATCATCCCTCAAAAGGAAAAGCTTTAAGTAGAGAAGATATATTGCAAGACATTAAAACAATGAAGCAATTTAATTTTAATTGTGTTCGTCTTTCTCATTATCCCAGCGATCCTTACTTGCTAGATTTATGCGATGAATTTGGCTTAATGGTAATTGATGAAGCCAATTTAGAAACGCATGGTTTAGGAGGTAAATTAAGCCACGAAGCAAGTTGGGCAGGTGCATATATAGATAGAGCCAGTAGAATGGTTTTAAGAGATAAAAATCATCCGTCAATAATTATGTGGAGCCTTGGAAATGAAGCTGGCAGTGGCTCTAACCATGCAGCCATGGCGGCTTGGATTAAAGATTTTGATATAACAAGACCGCTACATTATGAGCCTGCAATGGGCAGTCTCAAAGAAGATGGATACATTGACCCAAGCAATTCAAATTATTTAAAACCCAATGATCATAGCCATCGAATTCAAAATCCACTAGACCAATATTATGTTGATGTGGTGAGTAGAATGTATCCAGCATTATACACTGCTCCACTTTTAGCAAATCAAAATAATGACGATAAACGTCCAATATTTTTTTGTGAGTATGCACATGCAATGGGCAATAGCGTAGGTAACCTAAAAGAGTTTTGGGAGCAATGGCGAAATACACCAAGAGTAATTGGCGGTTGTATTTGGGAGTTTAAAGATCAGGGGTTGTATAAAACTGATAGTGCAGGTGTGCAGTACATTGCCTATGGTGGCGATTTTGGTGAAAAATATTTTGATAATTTTACTATAAAAGGCATTGTAAATTCTGATGGAAAACCAAAGGGGGCAATGTGGGAATGTAAGAGGGTTTTTCAGCCAATAGAGTGTAGTTGGAAAAATTGGGAAAAAGGAATTTTGCAAATTGAAAACAGAAATGCCGTCCAAAATACAAACAACTTCATTCCAAGTTTAGTTATTAAACTTTAAATGGTGGTATTATAT
>JAGNRZ010000142.1 GCA_017988335.1 Ferruginibacter sp. | reverse complement strand
TATGTATTTACTATTAAATGCTTGCAATAATAACAGCAATAAAAATGTAACCTCATCTGTAGGTGCAGATACTTTACAAAATCAACGTTTTTTCCCTGTAACTACTTACATCAATGGGCAACTTTTTAGTATTAAGGAAAAAGGTATAAATCCAATTAAATACACAACCATTGGCGAAAAAAAAGATTCTGTTTTTTTGAAAGTAGAAAGTTGGGAACAAGAAATGGCTGAGTTTTTAACTCCTTTAATAGACTCCACTAACCTAAACACATTATTTGTTGAAAAAAGCTTTAAAGATCAAAGTTTAAATGCCATTACTATTACTTACGACCCTGTAAAAAAACTACCTGATAGTTTATCCTTATCTGGCTGGACAGTTTATATAAACCCAGAAACTGGTAATGTAAAACGCATTTATCTTACTAAAACAAAAGAAAACTTTACTACACAACTTACTTGGAATAGCGATAAAAATTGTAAAATGGTGTATTTACTTACTAATGAAAAAGGAGAGTTTACAATTGAAAAAGAGGTTTTAATTTCGTGGGATTATTAAGCCTACATGACAGCCGCCGAATTTTCTATATTAGCTAACACCATACCTACCGAACCGGGTATTTATAAATATTATAGTGCAGCTAACGAATTACTATATGTAGGCAAGGCAAAGCATTTACGCAAAAGAGTAAGCTCATACTTTACAAAAAACAAGGTAAGCTATAAAACCTTAGAACTTGTAAACCGTATTCATCGTATTGA
Source organism: Ferruginibacter sp. (assembly GCA_017988335.1). Taxonomy (GTDB): domain Bacteria; phylum Bacteroidota; class Bacteroidia; order Chitinophagales; family Chitinophagaceae; genus Ferruginibacter. Next base: position 6,805 of record JAGNRZ010000142.1, on the reverse strand, counting down.
ATTTACTATTGTTAACTCTGAGCATGAGGCTTTATTATTAGAGAATACACTCATAAAACAATATCAACCTAAGTTTAATATCAATTTAAAAGATGATAAAAGCTATCCTCATATTGTAATTAAAAAAGAGCCATTCCCTAGAGTGTTTTTAACACGTAGAAAAATTGAAGATGGTTCTATTTATTTTGGCCCATACACCTCGGTAGCATCAGTAAGAGAATTACTTACATTTATTAAACAAACTATTCCTTTACGTACTTGCACATTAAATTTAACTCCTAAAAATATTAATGCAGGTAAGTTTAAGGTTTGTTTAGAGTATCATTTAGGCAACTGCAAAGGACCTTGCCAAAATTTACAAACCGAAGCAGAGTATAATGATGACCTACTACAATTAAAAAATATTTTAAAAGGAAATATAAGCCCAGTACTACAGCATTTTAAAAAACAAATGCAGCTATTGGCTAGCGATATGAATTTTGAAAAAGCCGCTTTTGTAAAAAGAAAAATTGAGCTTTTACAAAATTATCAAGTGACCAATACAGTGGTTAATACTAAATTAGGTACGGTAGATGTATTTTCTATTTTAGAAGAAGGTGATATGGCTTATGTAAATTACTTAACGGTTAGCAATGGTACAATTATTAAAACTAAAACACTATCCTTACAAAAAAAGCTAGATGAAACTGCCGCCGAAGTACTTGCATTAAGCATTGCTAATTTACGTTTACAATATAAAAGTGATGCCAAAGAAATTATAGTTCCTTTTGAAATAGATTACCAAGAGGAAGATGTAAAGATTACGATACCAAAGGGTGGTGATAAAAAAAAGCTGCTAGATTTATCACTTAAAAATGTAAATTATTTTCAGCATGAAATACATAAACGCAAGCTGCTAAATTTAGAAGGTAAATCTACTCAAGAAAAAAATGATGCTCTTGTATTATTGCAGCATGATTTAAAATTAGCAGCACTACCTCACCACATTGAATGCTTTGATAATTCTAATTTTCAGGGAAGTTTTCCAGTAGCAGCATGTGTTGTTTTTAAAAATGGTGAGCCAAGTAAAAATGATTACAGAAAATTTAAAATAAAAACAGTTACTGGCATTAACGATTTTGCTAGTATGACCGAAGTGGTTTATAGGCGTTATAAACGCTTGTTAGACGAAAAACAACCCTTACCACAATTAATTATTATAGATGGGGGTAAAGGGCAATTAAGTGCCGCCATGCAAAGTGTAAAATTATTAAACCTACCTGCTAGTACAACTGTAGTGGGTTTAGCAAAAAATGAAGAAGAAATATTTTTTCCTAACGATACCGAAAGTATAAAATTACCTTGGGATAGCGAAAGCCTAAAATTAATACGTAGGGTAAGAGATGAAGTACATAGGTTTGGTATTACTTTTCATAGAAACTTACGGAGCAAAGGAGCTTTCAATAATGAATTAGAACAAATTGAAGGTATAGGAAAAAGTAGTGTTGATTTACTGTTAAAACAATTTAAATCGTTGTCTAAAATAAAGCAGCTGCCAGTAGAGGAATTGGCGAAAGCGATAGGCAAAAAAAGAGCTGAAATTTTGATAAAACATTTTACCTCACAAGCTAAAAATAAAAAAGGGCTTGAATAGAAATTCTGCCCCGTTTTAATCCAATATCCTTTGAAAAACCAGGGTAAAAGTAATACGAAGTTGCTATACTAAAAATAGGTATAAATACCTGTTTTTATAAAATTTATAGAGTCATTAAGGGAAATTAATGAGCTAAAATAACATGCATAAAAAGGGGCTTGAATAGAAATTCTGCCCCGTTTTAATCCAATATCCTATGAAAAACCAAGGTAAATGTAGTATAATTTAAGAGATATGCTATACCCAGTTCATGGTATTTTTTGTTTTACATATACTATTTAGTGTATGGCTACTTTTATTGAGTAAATGGCACTAAAAAAGCCCCAACAATGTTGGGGCTTTAATATGTTAGCAATTATTTTATTAATAACTCCACAAATCTTGCTCGTAGTTAAATATTTTTTCTTTAATATTTTCACCCTCTAATAATTGTAGAATTGGGTAATCTTTCATTCCCGGATATTCATCCAAATACCTATTATATGGATTATCCATTGTACTTTTAATTATCCTACCGTAGAACATTCTACTTTCAAATAATTCTTCCCAACTCATTCTGGCTCCAAAGTTTTTACCATTGTAAATTTCATACTTAGCAAAAACTGGTCTCATATCAGGATAGTACACCCAAAACAACTCCATTTCATTAACAAATTGATTTGTCTGTGCTGTATAAACATTCATCACAGGAGCAATACCCAATATTCGCCAAAACAAACGAGAGCTTTCTTTGTCAAATATTACTTCTTCTTTGATATTGAATTTATAAAAAGAATCCAGTACTATTGGCCTACTCTTTTTATCATAACGAATAACATTTCCTAATGAATCATATATTGGAACTTCTACAGGTTCTCCACCAATTCTTGTTGCGACTTCTGCTCTTGTTAAGGGGGTAGTAAACCTATCATCAACAGAACTAAATACTGTTACTAAGCTATCTTGAATAGCTTTAAATAAAATTGATATGAAACGTTGATTACCATTATCTTCATTGGCAGAGTATCTGAACGGCAAATTTAGTTTCTCTCTAGTATCAATTTGTCGCCAAATTTTATGACGAAATAATGCATCTTCTGCTCTTAAATGTTCATAAGCTAATGGAGTTCTATCTTTTAATGCTCCTGTTTCAACTGCCTCATCAGGTCGTAAAGATTTCTTTATAAAAGGAATTGGCAAACTATCATTAGCTGGCGCAATTGGTGCAGCAACAGCAGCAACAGTATCAGTCACAGCACTAGCATTAGTTACTTTTACATTTTTCTTTGCCTTAGTTTTTTTGTTAGTACCTGTTCTTTTAGTTGCAGTACGAGTCTTGGCTTTTTTCTTTTGAGCTATAACCTCATTGGAAAAAAGACCTAAAACAAAAACAAAAAATAAAATCTTTACTAAACTCTTTTTCATAATTTTTATATTATTTTTCTCTTAGAATAGTGCAAAACCTGGAGGGTTTTGAATTGTTCTTTGCTGCCCATCAGGACCTACAACTTTAATATTATCGAAAGTAACACTAGAACCAGGAACCAATTGTTTCATTTGAGCTATTCCAGCTAAATTACCACTACTTATGGTAACTGGTGGATTATTTCTTACACCAGGTATAGTGAAATATATTGTAGCACTTACAATTCTATAACTTGCTTCAAAATCAAACTCTTTTAAATCTGCTCTAACAAATTGTTGATTTTGAAAAACAACAGTTTGCATTTTTCCGCCACCACTAGGACCAACCATAATAGTTGGATCTGGTATTCTTTTAACCCTAAAGCTAAATGTACTTGGCTTGCCATCAGCTGTAACAGTTATGCTTGCTGCACCTGGAGCAGATACTCTTACAGTTCTTTTTGAACCAGTACCGCTTATAGTACCACCACTCATACTTACATTTGTTTTATCCCAACCTGTTGGAGAACCTATTGTAATTGGGTTATCAACACCAATATAAAATACATTCATTTTATCCAACATTACAGCTGCACCACCTGGTGTACCAACTGTGTATTCTATTGTGTAACTTTTACTTTCTTTTGTACCATCAGGTTTAGTGTAAGTAACTGTAACTGGAACAGATTTATTTCCACCACCATCAGCAGTAAATTCTCTTTCAGCAACACCATCTGCATTAACAGCAGCACCACTACCACCAATAGTAATTTGTGGTTGAGCTTGAGTACTAAATGCACCCACACCTGCTGTAATTTTTACTTTTTCACCTGGCATTACATAGTTAGAACTTTGCCCCACTACTGCAGCAAATTTGTCGTAAATGAATTTAACTTGACCAATTTTACTATGACAAGCCGCTACAATTTGGTTTTCAGCATTTTTTACATTGTTTTGAAATTTACTTAACAATGTAACAGCAGCTACGGTAGGCATCATTCTAAAGCTACCCGTTGTTGCATCTTTAGTAGCATCAACCTCTACAGGAAATGTATTTTTAAATTCAGCTTCTAACTCAGGGTCAATAGCTAACATGGCAGCTCTATAAGCCTTTAACTTGTCATCCAATTCTTTTCCCTTTTTTTGGTTATCCATTAAACGGCTTGATGCATTTAAATCATCCATCTTAAATTCTTCAACTCCGTCTTTTAATTTTAAACCAGATGCTGTTTTTAGTTCTTTTTTTAATCCTTCTATATAAGTATTAAATTCATCAGATAATTTTTTTGCAGTTTCAGCATTTGCAGTCCACTTTGCAAGTTTTGCTTTATCTACACCAGGTTCAGAAACTTTTGCAGCTAAGGATTTAAATAGCCCCTCGTTGCTAGATTCTATATTGGCGTTAGATTTTAATAAGCTTTTATCTACGGTTCTAAAGGCTTCGATAACTTCTGCCGATACATTTAGAGCTAACAGTGCTGTTAGTACTAAATACATGATGTTAATCATCTTCTGCCTGGGCTCTTTAGGTAAAGCCATAGTATTTTAATTTTCGGTTGTTAGTTAATATTTTGTGTTAGTTAGTTAATTGGTTAACTAGTTTATTGGGTTAAATGTCAATCAAAAGTGACTAAAACATTTTTACCTATTAACTAATTAACGGTTTAACAATTATCTCCCTTGCATTGCACTTAGCATATTGCCATAAACTGAGTTTAATTTGCTCAAGTTATTAGCTAACGCACCAATTTGCTCTTTTGCTTTTTGTGCATCATCAACACTTGCCATCATAGCTTGGCTTGCTTGTGCCATTTGGCCATAGAAGCCATTTAATGCTTTTAAGTGATTGTTACTTTCTTTTAATTCTAACTCGTAAATTGTATTTAACGAACCTAAGTTTTTAGTTAATACCTGTACTTGCTCATGAAAGCCTTTTGCACTTTCGCTAGCACTGTTAAACGACGTCATTGTAGCGGCACTTGCGTTAAATGCACTTGCCATACTGCCAATTGCTGCCGTAGCTTCTTTAGTTTTTGAACCAAAATCGCTAGTGCTTTTTACAACATCGCTTACATCACTAATACCAGTTACACTTGTACCTAATTTATTAAAGCTTTCGCCTAATTTTTTTAAGTTAGTTGGAGTAATATCAGCTTCTGCCAACATTTTATCCATACTTTTTAATGGTGAGTCCCCCATTACTTTAGCCTCAACAGGTATTGGTGCCTCTGGCGGCGGAGAAACCACATATAACAATGCATAAGCGGCAAAAATTGCACACTCTGTTAATAATCCAGCTTTAAGCCAAAAATCAGCGTTTTCAGCATGTAAAATTTTTTGTAAAGCTCCGTAAAGAACTGGTACCGCAGCTGCTGATACACCAATGTTTAAAATTCGGTCAATAAGACGTCCAGCCATAAAATTAAGTTTTAGTTGGGGGTTTTTAATTAATTGTTAGTACAAAGTTTATATAAAAGAGTATCCTAAAAATATCATCTTCATAAACCATTATTATTACACAACGTAAAATTGTGTTATAAATTGTAGTTGCTAATAAGATGACACTTTAAAAATACTCTCGTAAATTAAAATTTAAATTAATGGAAAATTATTTTTTACCTTTTTTACCTGTTGCTGGTGGTAAATCAATTACACAACGGAAACCAATATAAGATTTAGCAGTATCTTGATACTCATAATCTCTAGTACCGCACTGTAATCTGTTACCTACGTCTTTCCAGCTACCGCCACGGACAACCTTACGCTTATCTCTTGGCTTATCAGATGATTTTGCATTATATCTAATATCTGGGTTCATGTCATGCTGAAAGTTGTAAGCACCTTCATAGTATAAAGATGAAGTCCACTCTGCAACATTGCCTGCCATGTTATACAAACCAAAATCGTTTGGCCAGTAAGCATCTGCTCTTACAGTGTAAAAACCACCATCTTCTGGATAGTTACCTCTACCTGGTTTAAAGTTAGCTAACAAGCAACCTTTTTTGTTACGTAAGTAGTAACCACCCCAAGGATAAGATGCTTGTGAACGACCACCTCTTGCTGCATATTCCCATTGAGCTTCAGTTGGTAAACGAAAATCAGACTCAGCAGAACGTTTTTTTCCCTCTAAATATGAGTTTAAGTATTTTGTTCTCCACTCACAAAAAGCTGTGGCTTGTTTCCAACTTACACCTACTACTGGATAATTACCAAATGCAGGATGATTGTTATATTTTTTTGCCATTGGCTCGTTATATGAATAAGCAAAATCTCTTATCCAACATAATGAATCTGGCATTACTGGTATTTTATCTTTCATGATAAACTTGCTACGAGCTATGCTAGCATCTCTGTTTTGAGCTGCGGCTTTGTAGTCAAATATTTCTGATTGATAAACTAATTTTGTGGCATCTAAATCTTTTTTACCAAATATTCTATTATCTGGTGTTACAATAATAGCATCAATTTTTTCTAAAGTTGCTTTATCGCCCCACTTAATAGTTTTAGCTTTAGTCCAATCTACATATTCGTTACCATCTTGCCCTTGCTTTACATAACCCATAAGCTTTGCAGCAATTGAGTCGGTAACCCATTTTGTAAACTGACGATATTCGTTGTTTGTAATTTCTGTGGCGTCCATCCAAAAACCACTAATTGAAACAGATTTGTTTCTTGCAGTCATTGCATAAGTTACATCTTCATCGCTTGGCCCCATGTGGAAGGTTCCAGGATTAATGTACACCATACCTGGAGGCTTTGGTAAACTCCAACGACCTGCTGGTGCTACAC
>JAGNRZ010000141.1 GCA_017988335.1 Ferruginibacter sp. | reverse complement strand
AGCCCTAACTCATTATGCCAGCTTGCCATTTTAGGGTTATTTTTAACCGCTACTTCGTAAAAATCAATTGCCTTTTTTTGATTTTCTAATTCTAAATATGTTCTTGCTAACGCAAAAGCAGCATCTGCATCTGTAGGATTTTTTTGCATGTAGGGTGCCAATGTTTTTTCGGCTAGTCCATAATTTTCATCTTGATAATAACTAATGCCAATAATCTTTTCTTTGTTATCGCAAGTAGTACATTTATTAGCAAATTCTACGGCTTTGTTATATTGTTTAAAGGCAAAATAAAGTGAGGCTAACTCTTTAATAGCTGTTTCGTTGTTAGGTTGTAATTGATATACTTTGGTAAAATCATTCAATGCTTGCCTTACCTTTCTCATTTCAAGGTTTGTATAACCACTTTCTAAATAGGCCTGCACATAGTTTGAATCAAACTTGATGGCTGTTTCAAAATTTTTGGCAGCAACTAAGTATCTTTTAGCCGTTTTTTCCTCCAAACCTTTTTGAAAAAAATAAACTGCACTATCATTAGCTTTTGCACAAATGGATAGGATTAAAGCGATAGACAAGGATAAAATTGGACTTTTCATATTTATTATTTTAGCAAAAACTATTCCAAACGTTTAAAAACTACCCCTCCTAACGCTGGAATCTGCACAATTATTTCATATAAACGTTTATTTTTTAATAATAGTTTACCTTCTACCATTAAGTTATACACATCGCCTGTGCCAAAGTACTTTTTTTCATTGCTATTAAACACTTCAGCCCATTTTCCAGCACCTTTTACTTGCAATTTCCAATTTTTTCGTACAGCTGGCGTCATATTCAGTACTACAAGCAAATCATCTTTTCTGCTTTTTCCTTTACGCATATAAGCCACTACGCACTCATCTTTATGGTTTAAATCTACCCATTCAAACCCTTTGGGGTCAAATTGTAGCTCAAAAAGGCTTTTGTTATTTTTATACAAATGATTTAAGTCTTTAACACACTCCTGCAATTGACTATGGCAATCAAACTGTAGCAATTCCCAACTTAATTCTGTTTTATAATTCCATTCTTTTGTTTGCCCAAATTCATTACCCATAAAAAGCAACTTAGCTCCAGGGTGTGTGTACATGTATGTGTAAAGCAGCCTAAGTGTAGCAAATTTCTGCCATTCGTCTCCAGGCATTTTATAAATCATAGGGCTTTTGCCATGCACCACTTCATCATGACTAAGTGGAAGCATAAAATTTTCATCGTAGTAGTACATCATACTAAAACTAAATTTATTTTGATGATCTTTTCGTAACAATGGATCAAGTTCAAAATAATCAAGTGTATCATGCATCCACCCCATCATCCATTTCATCCCAAATCCAAGCCCATCATCAGTTGTAGGCTTACTTATTTTTGGCCAGTCTGTAGCTTCTTCTGCTATTGTTTGTACGTCCGGAAAATCTCTATAAATTGTTTCATTTAAATCTTTAACAAAGGCAATAGCTTCTAAATTGCCATTGTCGCCAAATTCATTAGGCTCCCACTCTCCTTCTTCTCTGCTATAATCTAATCGTAAAATACTACTAACTGCATCTACCCTTATTCCATCAATATGAAATTGATCAAACCAATATCTTGCACTACTAATTAAAAAAGATTTTACTTCTCCTCTTTTGTAATTAAAAATATAACTATTCCAATCTGGGTGATATCCTTTACGCATATCTGCATATTCGTAAGTGTGGTTACCATCAAACCTATACAAGCCATGTGCATCATGTGGAAAATGCGATGGTACCCAATCTAAAATTACACCAATATCTTGGGCATGAAAAGCATCAATTAAGGCTTTAAAATCGGCTGGCGTTCCAAATCGGCTAGTTGCTACAAAATAGCCTGTGCCTTGGTAGCCCCAGCTTCCATCAAACGGAAACTCTGTTAAAGGCATAAATTCTACATGTGTAAAGCCCATTTTTTTTACATAAGGTACAAGGCTATCTATCAATTGTAAGTAGGTGTTAAAACTTTCTTCATTGGTAGGTACTGGCCGTTGCCAACTGCCCAAATGAACTTCGTACACACTCCAAGGTGCACTTAAAGCATTATTTTTTTTTCGATTTTTTAGCCACAGTTTATCCTTCCATTTATAAACATCATTATAAGTTATAGAAGCTGTTGCAGGCCTTAATTGAGCATAATTTGCATAAGGATCGGCTTTAAAAATTTCTACTCCTTTATATCCTTTAATGTAATATTTATAAGCTTCGCCAACGTTTATATTAGGAATAAAACCTTCCCAAATTCCTGATTTATCTAACCTTACAAAAAGTGGATGGGCATTTTTATTCCATTTATTAAATTGGCCTACAACACTTACTTGTGTAGCATTAGGTGCCCATACGGCAAAATAAAAACCTGTTGTACCCAACACATTTAGTTGATGACTACCAAAGTAATTATAGCCGTTGTATAAGTTTCCATTTTGAAAATTGGTAATTACTTCATCATTAAAGAAAGAATAATTCCATACCGATTTTTGTGTGTCCACAAAGTTTTGTTCTTCGTACAATGTTATGGTTCGTTTATTATCCACCGATATATTTTTAATTACCGCTTATAAATAACAAGTTAATCTATTTAAAATTTATTTTAACCTTTGATTAACTTATATTTAAGACTATGTTGTAAATTTTTACAAAAAATAGCTTCAATTTTAGATAAAAGTATTAAGCCATAAAACTAATCTACTGCAATGAAGAAAACAACCATTCTAACCATTACTCTATTTCTATTTTCTATTACTGCATTCTCTCAAACTACTACGGTATCTGGCAACATAACAGATGTTTATGAAAAAAATGTTGTAAAAAACGTAGTGGTCATGTTACTTACACCTAAAGATTCAGTCCTGTATAAATTTACAAGAACTGATGCAAACGGAAATTTTTTGTTTAAAAATGTAAAGCCCGATAATTATATTTTAATGACAAGCCACCCCTATTTTGCAGATATAGTGGATAATATTGAAGTGCAGGGTGCTGATAAAAATTTGGGTAAACTGGGGCTTACCTCTAAAAGCAAGCTACTACAAGAGGTAATTGTAAAAAGTGGTACACCCATAAAAATTAAAGGAGATACAACTATTTACACTGCCGATAGTTTTAAAGTAAGTGCCAATGCCAATGTAGAAGAACTTTTGAAAAAATTACCCGGCATACAAGTAGATAGAGATGGTAAAATAAAAGCCATGGGTGAAACGGTGGAAAAAGTATTAGTTGATGGTGAAGAATTTTTTGGAGACGACCCTGGGATGGCTGTAAAAAATTTAAGAGCCGATGCAGTAAAGGAAGTACAAGTATTTGACAAAAAAAGTGAGCAAGCCGAGTTTACAGGTATTGATGATGGCAAAACACAAAAAACTATTAATCTAAAATTAAAGGAAGATAAAAAGAAAGGTTACTTTGGAAAGCTTGATGCTGCAGGAGGGTTACAAGATAAAATTGATGATAGGTACAATACCAATGCAATGATTAATGCTTTTAAAGGCAAAAGAAAATTATCTGCCTTTTTCTTATCAGGTAATACAGGGCAAGATGGGCTTAGCTGGCAAGATAATGATAAGTATGGTGGTGATAATGATAACATGAATATGGAAATGACTGATGATGGTGGTGTAATGATGTGGCGTGGCGGTGGTAGCGATGATGAGCCTTATGTAGATACTGAAAATGGATTTATAAAAAATGTAAATGCTGGGGTTAACTATAATAATAAATGGAATGATAAAAGAACATTGAATTTTTCGCCAAAGTTTAATAGCCAAATATATACAAATACTATCGGTACTACAATGCAAGAACAAATAAATGCAGATTCAACTCAAAACACTGAAAGTATTAGGACTACTGACGTAAATAGAAATAATTTTAAAACTAGCGGATCTTTTGATATTAAGCTAGACAGTAATAATTCATTAAAAATTACGGCTAAAGCTAACTTCTATAATACACAAAGTGCAGAAAGTAGTTTTTCTGAAACTTTAGGTGGCTTTAAAAATTTAAAAAACTCCAGTGACAAGACAGTTAATATTACATCTGATAAACAAGCCATTTCATCTTCAATCATATATAAACACAAGTTTAAAAAAGCAAGAAGAACATTATCGATAAATACTGACTTGTCTTTTTTAGAAAGCAAAGCAGATAACTATTTGCAATCTGATAACATCCGATTGGAAAATGGAAATCTTGTAACAGAGGCTATCGACAACTTTAGGGATAATCAAAAGGCTTCAAATAAAATAGCAGGCAAAATTATTTATACAGAGCCATTAGGTAAAAAGTATGCCATGGAATTGGGCTACGAATTATCCTTTACTAAAGGAAACAACAAGTTTATCACTTATGACTACAATACAATTACTAACAAATATGATAAAAGAGTAGATACACTTTCAAATGATTTTGACCAAACTATTGTTGTAAATAGACCATCAATTAAATTTAATTATACTGGTAAAAAAATAAAGGCAACATTGGGTAGTGGTCTTGGTATAACTAATTTTGATTTTACTAATAACAGTACAAATATTGATTACACCAGAAATTTCACTAACCTTTTTCCACAAGCTAGTTTTACATATACTTATAAAAGTAATCATAACATAAGAATAAACTACAATGGTAATACCACACAACCTACTATTAACCAAGTACAGCCATTACGAAATATTACAGATCGATTTAATCAATACATTGGCAATCCGAATCTAAAGCAGTCATTTTCAAACGCTATCAATCTTAGTCATAACAGTTATAATTTTATTAAAGATATCTGGACTTACCAATCGTTTAATGTAAGAACGACTAACAACGCAATTACTAATAACGTAGTAACTAATCTTACAAATGGAGAAAGAATTACTCAACCTGTAAATACCAATGGTAATATAAACGCTAGTTTTTGGAGCGGTATTGGATTTAAATTAAAGAAATTAGATTTACGAGTTAACTTACAACCTAACTTTAACTTTAGTAAAACAAATGGCTTTATAAATAATGTAAAAAATATTTCTAAAACCATTAATGGTGGTTTTGGTTTTTATCTTTCAAAATCGAAAGATAAAAAATATGATATTTCTTTAGGTAATGACATTTCGGCTAATAGAAACACCATATCACAAAGCAATAGAGTAAATAAATTTTTTACTAATAATTTCAACACTAATATTACGGTTTACTATAAAAAAACATGGTCTATACAATCAGACTTTAATTTTTATAGCAGACCAGCTACAGACCAAATACCTACTGCCATCAACAATAAAATTTGGAATGCGAAATTGCAGAAAACATTCAAAAACAATGAATTTACCGCTTACGTTTTAGTAAGAGATATTTTAAAAGAAAATATAGGAGTAGATAGGAATTTTTATGAAAATACTTTTACCGAAACAAGAAATGAAAGATTACAAAGATATTTTATGGTTGGTTTTACATGGGATTTTAAAAATAAAAATGCTACTAAAAAATAAAACTTAAATACAAATAGAAATTAAAAATAGTTAAATGAAATACTCTAAATATTTAGCCATAATAGCCATTTGCTTATCAATTACAACAAATTCAATTGCTCAACAGTTTATAGATAAAGCAGAAATTTTATTTGAAGTAAAAACCAATGTTAAAAAAACAATGGGTAATAGTAGTTGGGCAGAAATGCTGAAAGATAATTTACCTCAATTTAAAACAGGCTACTTTACTTACACGTTTGCTAATAATAAAAGTATTTATAAATTCAAAGAATGGGATACAAATACCAAGCTACCAGAGTGGTTGCGTAAAAATGATGAAGAAAACAGTTGGTTTTACGACTATGAAAAAAACACTTATGCCATTCAAAAAGAAATAGTAGGTACAAAATTTAATGTAGAAGATAGCATACAAAATATTAGTTGGCGATTAACTAATGAAAGCCGTGTAATTGCTGGCTTTAATTGCAGAAAAGCTGTAGGGAAAATTATGGACAGCGTATATGTTTTTGCTTTTTATACTGATGAGATTATGATTTCTGGAGGGCCATGCACCATTAATGGCTTACCGGGCATGATACTTGGCTTAACCATACCTAGAATGTACACCAGTTATATTGCCACCAAAGTAAGCGTAAATGGTATAGACGAAAATGCAATTAAGCCTACATTTACAAAAAAAGGATATACCAATAAAGTATTTGTAAACACTTTAAAAGAACGTACCAAAGATTGGTGGAGTGGCTCTAATGATGACGAAGAAAGCAAGCAATGGAAAAACCAATTTATGTGGGCAGCTATGCTTTAATGTAAGCTACCCACTCTGATGCTTATCTACTCATTAAAATACTATTACCTATTTTAAGTTATTAAAGTTATATAGAAAATCCATCAGGCAATATTGCACCTTTTTTTACAACTATAATATCATCCTTAATAGTATATAAGGAATGATCCGTTGGTTGTAAATGTGTACCTCCTATAATGCTTACATTATTACCAATTCTACAATCTTTATCTAAAATAGCGTTTTTAATAACGCAATTTTCACCAATGCCTATTTTGGGTATCCCTCTTTCTAAAGCATGAGCCATTTCTGATATGGTTTCGTAAAAATCGCTACCCATTATATAGCTGCTAGTTATTACAGTACCTTTGCCTACCCTAGTTCTTATGCCAATTACACTATTCTCAATTTTTTCTGCATGTATTATACAACCTTCGGCTAAAATGCTACTTACTAAGGTGGTACCGCTAATTTTTACAGGCGGCAACATTCTTGCTCTACTATAAATAGTTTTTGCATTATCAAATAAATTAAACGGCGGTATTTCTAAAGTTAATGCCAAATTTGCTTCATAGAAAGAATAAATATTTCCTATATCTGTCCAATACCCTTCATATTGGTAACTTATTACTTTATGTGTATTAATTGATGTTGGTATAATTTCTTTACCAAAATCGGCTGCATCTTTTTTCTCATTTAACAAGAAGTCAAACAAAATTTTTCTGTTAAAAATATAAATACCCATGCTGGCTAAATAATTACGCCCCTGCTCCTGCATATCTGTACCAGTATCGCTTATCCATTGCGGCAATAATTCCTTTGCTGGCTTTTCTATAAATGATGTAATGTTATTTTGTGCATCTGCTTTTAATATACCAAATTCTGGTGCTTCTCTATCGCCTACAGGTATAGTAGCAATTGTAATATCAGCATTTTGTGCGGTATGATTATCTATCATGGCAGCAAAATCCATTTGGTATAATTGGTCGCCACTTAAAATGAGTACATAATCAAAATCATTATTACCAATATGCTTTAATGATTGTCTTACTGCATCTGCAGTGCCTTGAAACCACCCTGGATTATCAGGGGTTTGCTCAGCTGCCAAAATATCAACAAAACCACTACTAAATGCACTAAATTGATAGGTGTTTTTAATATGCTTATTTAAAGAGGCAGAGTTAAACTGTGTTAACACAAACATTCTGTTTATGCTTGAATTTATACAGTTAGAAATAGGAATATCTACCAGCCTATATTTACCTGCAATAGGCACCGCTGGCTTACTACGTGTAGATG
>JAGNRZ010000140.1 GCA_017988335.1 Ferruginibacter sp. | reverse complement strand
GAATTTGCTTTTGCAAATTATAATTTAGTTGCTCTGTATAAGCAGTGATGTTTGTTTTTTTAATTTCACTTAAACCCTCTACTGCATCATTTACAAAAGGGTCATCTGCCATCTGCCTCTCAATATCATGAGCTTCGGTAGCCGATAGGTTTTTATTAAGATAGTCCAACAATTTATCTTGCTCTATCTCTTTATTTAAATTAGATAATATGTCTTTTAAATTATCACTCATTATTTTGTAATCGTTCCATTATAATTTTTAAATTTCTTTTACCATTTTGTATATGGCTTTTTACTTGCAGTAATGTAAAAGAAGTTTGCTCTGTAATTTCATTATAGCTTTTCTTTTGTAAATAAAACAGTGTAATACATTGCTGCTGCTCTGCATTTAATTGCTGCAAAGCTACAGCCATATTATCTAATGCTTTATCTTTTACAATATACTCATTTTTATCTTCAGCCTCATATGGTGCAGTAATTTCTTTGGTATCAATATCTACGGTGTATTTTCCTTTATCCCTCAATTTCATTAAACAGTGGTTTTTAGCCACCATGTATAGCCAGCTTTTAAAATAATCTACTTTATATTTTTGTAATTCGTGAAGTACTTTTAAAAAAATATGTTGAACAGAGTCTTTTGCTTCTTCTTCATTACGTAAATATTTCATGCAAACGCCTAACAGCAATGTAGTGTACCGTTGCAATAAAATACCCAGCCACTCATTATTTTTATCAGCATAAAAATGTTGTAGTAATTCGGCGTCGGTAGCGTTATCGTATTGGTGTAAATGCAAATTATTTTTTTACTAGGCTTTCTTTTATTTAGATGTAAACTTAACTAAATTCCATAATTTAGTAAACTAAAACTTTACTTGAATGATGTACGCCTTATGCAGCATACCCACAGCACCATTACGATTGCAGCCTAATCATACTGCAGAAATGGTAAGCCAATTACTTTTTGGAGAACGATGCATTGTTGAAGAAAAAAATAATGAGGGATGGTGTAAAGTAGTTTGCAAAAACGATAATTATATGGGATGGTGTTTGTTGCAGCAATTAAGTACTATTACGGAAGAAGTGTATAACCGAAGAACACAGCCTACCGCAGAATGGCTTACAGAAATTGAATTTAATGATCAACCTATGCAAGTGCCTTTTGGAAGTGAGTTAGATGTAGAAAAGTTGGAATTATTAAAACCTACGCAACAAAATATTGCAGAAGCTGCCCATCAATTTTTAAATACCAGTTATTTGTGGGGAGGTAAAACAGTTTTTGGTACTGATTGTAGCGGTTTTACACAAACAGTTTTTAAATTATTTGGTATTTATTTACCTAGAGATGCTAAGCAACAAATTTTGCATGGAGAAGAAGTACCTTTTTTACAACAAGCCCATAGTGGCGACTTAGCTTTTTTTGATGAAGATGGAAGTATTGTACATGTAGGCATACTGTTAAGTAACTCACATATTATACATGCTAGTGGTAAAGTACGAATTGATAAAATAGATACTGAAGGTATTATTAATACCGAAGATGGCAGCAGAAGCAAACAAAAACTAAGGTTAATTAAGAGATATTTTTAGTTATATCGTTTGCAGTAGTATGTTGTGCCACTTTTTTTTCCTTATCAAAAAAAAGCATTTTTATAGCAATTAAAATAAGCAAGCAAGCAAATACTTTTTTTACCGTAGTTACCGATAAGCCTAATGAGATTTTGCTGCCAAAATAACTGCCTACCACAAAGCCGATAGCTAAAATGCCTATTACTTTAAAATCAATAGGATGACCACTTGCTTTACAAGAACTATAGTATTGTAAAAAGCCTAAAATACCCACTGGTAGCATAATTAGCCCAAGTGATGTACCCTGAGCTGTAAGTTGGTTAAACCCTAAAAAATATACTAAAGCTGGTACAATAACAATACCGCCACCTACGCCTACCATACCGCCAAGCATACCTGCAGCTATACCAATTATTATTAGTATTGCTATTATTTGAAAGTCCATATTTTTTTGAGTTATGTTCATTAATTAAATTTTGTTTTGTACATGGCAATAGCATCTTCAATTACTTTATAGGCTTTTTGTTGCGATTGAAATTCATCTATTTCAACTACTTTATTTTGTAACACTTTATACTGCTCAAAAAAGTTTTTTAATACGGCAATAAAATGCGAAGGTACATCACTCATACTTTTAATATGGTTTACGGCAGGGTCGCTACTAGCTACGGCAATAATTTTATCATCCACCTCTCCATTATCTATCATTTGCATATTGCCAATTACAGTAGCTTCTATTAAACAAAGTGGTTGTATACTTTCGCTGCACATTACTAAAATATCCAAAGGGTCACCATCGTACCCTAAGGTTTGAGGTATAAAACCATAATTAACAGGGTAGTGGAAAGAAGAATAAATAACTCTATCTAATTTTAATAAACCCGTTTCTTTATCTACTTCGTATTTAGCCTTTGTTCCTTGTGGTATTTCTATTAAGCCATTTACAAGTTGTGGTGCCTTGCTGCCATAGTTTGCACCATGCCAAGGATGTAGTGTGTTAATATTTTTCATTTGTTAAATTAATTTGTAGCCTATATATGCTGCGGCTATGCCCAGCACAATACTTAGTGCAATATAACAAAGAGCTATTAGTGGTTTGCCATTTTCAAACAATTGTACATTTTCAATTGCAAAGGCACTAAATGTGGTAAAGCCACCACAAAGCCCTGTGGTTAAAAACAATTTGTAATTATTAAATGTAGTTTGATTTTTTAATGATAATGCCATAAAAATGCCTATGGCTAAGCAGCCTATAATATTTACTAAAAAAGTACTGTATGGAAAAGATTTTGAAGGTACTAATAGGCTTACGGAATAACGAGCAATGCTACCCAATGCACCGCCTAAGCCTATCCATAAAATATTTTTAAGTAACATTATTCAAAAGTGTATTTTAAGTCAACTAGCCATTTATCTTTTACCCACACTAGTTTTAGTTTTTGTTTTACCTCTTTTTTGTAGGAGTTATTAAAGTCAATTATTCGTAAACTATCGCCTAGGTTTTTTATTTCATTAATGGTAATATCTGCTTTTTTGTATTGAGCTAATTCTGCAGCATCCTTTTTTTCAAAAGATTGTTTAAAACGTTCAAAGCTTTGCATGTTAGCTTCATCTTTTAGTACAAAAGCTTCTGCATCTACAAAATTATCATCTAATACATGACGTATAAAAGTAGTAGCTACTTCAGTATCTGTAGTAGGTATTTTTTTTGATTCGTTATTGCAGCTAAATAGTGTAATTAGTGCTGCTGCAAACAATACATTTTTAATCATGTATTAAAGGTAAACATCTTTGCCCAAAATAAAAAAGCATCCATTTTTTATGGATGCTTTTTACAGTATTCGTAATTTTTACTTTTGTGACTTTTCAAATTCTTTCGCTGCTTTTTCAAGCTCTTTGCTCATTTCTTCAAGTTTACCTTTATTTTTACCAATTTCTTCAAAGGCATTTTTCATTTTGCCCATTAACGAATCGGCATTTACATCTTTCAACATTTTTTGTAGAGAATCAGCAGCAATCTTAACATCTTCTGTACTGTTGTTTTTGCCACTCATTCCTAAACCAGTACTTAATAAAGATATTTTCCATTTTCCATCTTCTTTAACTAGGCTAAAAGGGTTGGTTTCAGTTTTATCTTTATCCTTAACTTCTACAGTTACAGTTGCTTTATCTCCCTCTATTTTTTCATCTTTTATGGAATAGCTTATATCTTTAGATTTTTCAATCATTTCAGCCTTCATTTTATTCATAGCAGAGTCCTTGTCATTTACACCAAATGCTTTTGCAAACTTCTCTGCCATTTCAATTAATTGCACATCTGATTTTGTAACTAAGGTTTTAAATTCATTAACGTCTCCCTTTTTCATTGTGTTAAAGAAGGCATTTACTGTATTTGAAGGGCTTGATGTATTATTGCTACAACTAAACAGTATAACTGTTATTACTAAAACACTTAAAATCTTTTTCATTTAATAATTTTTATTTGGTTAATTTTTTACAAAGATGTTATTTATTTTCCTCAATTTTCTTTTTTTCTTCTTCTAATTTGTATTCTATTTTTTTAGCATCGTCTTTATTGTAAGCTTTAATAATTTGCTTAACCAATCTATGTCTTACTACATCTTCTTCATCTAGCTCAATATGGGCAATACCATCTATATTTTTTAATAAACGAGTAGCTTTAAATAAACCACTCTGTTGGTTTTTAGGCAAATCAATTTGTGTAGGGTCGCCAGTTATAATAGCTTTTGCATTTGGTCCAATACGTGTTAAAAACATTTTTATTTGTAAATCGTTGGTATTTTGGGCTTCATCTAAAATTATAAAGGCATTATCCAATGTTCTACCCCTCATATAGGCTAGTGGTGCAATTTCAATAGTTCTTGTTTGCATATAATAACCTAATTTATCGGCAGGTATCATATCATCCAAAGCATCGTATAATGGTCGTAAGTAGGGATCAATTTTTTCTTTTAAATCACCTGGTAAAAAACCAAGGCTTTCTCCAGCCTCAACTGCAGGCCTAGTTAAAATAATTTTTTTAACGGTTTTATTTTTTAATGCCCTTACAGCCAAAGCAACAGCAGTATAGGTTTTACCAGTACCAGCAGGGCCAATAGCAAATAAAATATCGTTTTTATCGCAAGCCTCTACCATTAATTTTTGGTTAGAAGTTCTTGCTCTAACTGTTTTACCATTTGGGCCAAATACCAAAACATCATTTGGATTTCTATCCATAAAATTGTCAATCACTCGTTCATCATCGCCACCTAAAATTTGTTCAAAGTAATTGGCACTCATGTGGCCATTACGTTCTAGGTATTGAAGAATAAGTTCAATTTTTTCTCTGGCTCCATCAATTTGCTCAGGGGCACCACTTAATTTTATTTGTGTGCCACGGCTTAAAATTTTTAAAAGGGGAAATTTCTTTTTTAGGAGGTCGAGTTTACCGTTGTTAACGCCAAAAAACTCAATGGGGTTAACGGTTTCAAGATTAATGATAGCTTCTGTCAAGGGCTTTTAATTTAGCGGCTGTTTTTGCAAATTTGCATAGCAGCCATGGTTACAATAAATATTGTTTATACCTACATCCATCTATATCAAATTTAACAAATAACATACCATAGTACAATGGTTTATTTATCAACAATATGTTAATTAATTTTTTAAGTTGAAGAAACTAACTGAACTAATTCATTAACTATTGTTTTACTTCGCTATAAATAATTGAAAGGATGATAGCTATTGCTAAAAGATATTTTATTGTAAACAAACCCTATGATATGGTATCGCAATTTATTAGCAGTCATGATGTTCCATTGTTAGGAAATTTAGATTTCTCTTTTCCAGAAGGTACACATGCTATTGGAAGATTAGACAGTACATCGGAAGGGCTTTTAATTTTAACTACAGATAAAACAGTTACTCGTAAATTATTTTTGACAGAGAAACCACATAGCCGATCGTACTTAGTAATGGTACAACATAAAATGACCGACCAAACTTTTGCATCTCTACAAAATGGAATAGCTATAAAAATAAAAGGTGGCGAAGAATATATTGCTAAACCACAAGCCATACAAATTGTTACAGAGCCTACAAAGCTTTATAAATATGCAACAGATTATAGAGAAGTGTACCCTCACAGTTGGCTGTTAATAACACTTACTGAAGGTAAATTTAGGCAAGTACGTAAAATGGTATTAGCTGTAAAGCACCGCTGCTTAAGGCTTATACGCTTAAACATAAGTAATATAGTTTTGGGGGATATGAAGCCGGGTGAGGTTAAAGAAATGGGCGAGGAAGATTTTTTTGGGTTGTTAGATAATAAATAAACCTATGTGCCTATGTGTTTCAAAAAAAATAATTAACCACATAGGACATAGTTAAATAATGGTTTAAAACTAAAACCTTGCAACAATTTTAAAATTAACCAACCTAGGAGTTAACCTATTAGGAATACTATAAGTGTTATTGGCAAAATCTTTTATTAATTGAAAAGAAATAGTATTGGGTCTATCAATTAAATTAAACACTTCTAAACTTGCCCAAATATTTTGAAAATTTTTAAAAGGACTATGGGTGCGGCGTAAGTTTTTTTCACTTAATAGTTGGGCACTTAGCCCTAAATCTATTCTAATGTATGGTTCTATAATTAAAGCATTGCGGTACTTTACACTATTAGGAATATTGTAACTCATATTGCTACCATACAAAGCATTTAAGTGTATTTTAAAATTTTTGTTAGTAGGTAAATAATCTTCCAAAAATAAACCTACAGTTATTAATCTATCTGTAGGGCGGCGTAACCAACCTACAGAGTTTCCTATGCTATCAACAGGTGTTTTATCTATTGTTTGTGCGGTAATAATTTCACCAGCTGCATTTTTGTACTGATAAAAAATATCATTGTTTAAGTTTTCTCTGCTACGCATAAAACCAACACTAATCCAGCTTTCAGCATCTTTTACTAATTCGCCAAATAATCTAGCTTCAATGCCTGTTGTGTATGCTTTAGCCTCATTATTACCAGCGTATTTTATTTTTACATTATCAATGTCGTACACATTTACGCTGTTCATGCTTTTAAAATATCCTTCGGTAGTAAGCCTAAACGGCTTGCCGCCAAAGCCTTTAAAATTGTAGTTAAATCCTGCAACAAACTGATAACTTTTTTGTGCTAGTACATTAGTATTTAAACTGCCATCGTACCTCCTAAGCTCTCTATAAAAAGGAGGTTGGTTGTACATGCCTGCAGCAATATTAAATACTACATCTTTTTTCCATTTAGGCTTAAAGCTTATTTGTGCTCTTGGGCTTACTAGTATTTCTTTATTAAGGCTATTGTAATTATACCTAACACCAGCTTGTAATGTAATATTGCGGCTGCTATCGCCAAGCAAAATATTATCTTGTATGTACCCACTAAATTTTTGAATAGATAAATCGGCAACGGAATTAATAGATTTATACAAGGTTAAATTAGAAGGTGTATAGGGTAATGAATAACCAGCTGAATCTTGATACTCCCATTCCTTTAATTTATCTATAATATTTGTTTGCTCAATAGTATTACCAAATTGAATATAATGTTTACCCTTATCAATGCTGCCTTTTACACTAGCATTGTAAACTGTTATATCTAATTTATTTCTGCCATAGTTTTGGTAATAGCCAGCACCTAACGGATTTACAATTTGCCCAAATGTGCTGCTGCTTTTATCAAAATCTCTATCACCAAAAAGGTAAGCCCCAGCAATATCAAAGTTTTCATTTTCTTTATTTTGAAAACGACTAAGCATCCACTTTAATCGTACTTTTTTATTGGGTTGATAAATTGTGCTAAGCCCTATTAAGCTTGTGGTGTAAGCATCTCTTTCTTGTCCTTCAAAAAAAATATCTAAGCCTAAATTAGCAGTAAATAGTGGTGAAAAAACAGATGATGTTTTTTGTGCAGATTGCGGTAAAAAAGTAAATTTAGTAGTAGAATAATTGGTTAATAATTCAAACTGAAATTTATCATTTAATTTATAGGTAATAAAACTTTGAATATCGTTAGATGAAGGAATATAGC
>JAGNRZ010000022.1 GCA_017988335.1 Ferruginibacter sp. | reverse complement strand
GTTGAAAATGGAGATGATGAAAATGACGACGCTCAGGTGAAAAACAAAGATCAAAAATATGATCAGCAAAAAAAGAATCAGGTAGTGAGTGAAGATTTTAATGATACTAAAAAAGGTATTGATAAAGCTATTATTGGCTTAGTCATTAAAAGCAACCCAACAGATACTACCTATACATTTACTGATGAAAACGGAAAATTCACCATTTCGACTATACCATCTACTCCATTTTCGGTAATAGCTATGAATATGGGCTATAAACCTGTAGCAAGATATATACCTAGCACACAAGGGCAAAAAACGGTTGATTTAGGCACCATACAATTAAGCAACGCTGGTAAGTTAATGGACGAAATAGTAGTAACTGGTGCACCTATTGTGGTTAAAGAAGATACTGTTGAATATAGAGCTGATGCCTTTAAAGTAAAAGAAGGAGCAGTGGTAGAAGATTTACTTAAAAAACTACCAGGCATAGAAGTGGCTAAAGATGGTAGTGTAAAAGCACAAGGCAAAAACATTACTAAAGTAAAAGTAAATGGTAAGGAATTTTTTGGGGGAGATGTGCAAACAGCTACTAAAGAATTACCTGCCAATTTAGTTGATAAAATACAAGTAATTGATGACTATGGGGATCAAGCTACCGTAAGCGGCATTAAAGATGGTGAGGCAGAAAAAGTATTAAACATTCAATTAAAGAAAGATAAAAACAAAGGCTTTTTTGGCAGAACCACTGTTGGTGCTGGTACCGATGATAGATACCAAGCCTCATTTAATGGCAACTATTTTAACAACAACAAACAAATTTCCTTATTTGCTAATAGCAATAATACCAACTCATCGCTTTTTAATTTTGGCAGCTTTGGTGGCAACCGTGGTATGAGTAGTATGATGAGGGCTGGGCAAAGTATGATGGCAGATATGGGTGGTGCTAGTGGTATGATGAATGCTATGAATAGCGGTGATAGGAGTTTTGTAAGTAGCAATCAAAATAACAATAGCGGTATTACACAATCTAACTCGGTAGGTTTAAACTTTAGAGATCAATGGGGTAAACGAATAAATTTTTATGGTAGTTACTCTTTTAGCAACAGAGATAATGATGCCCTAACCTACTCATCGCAACAAAATATTTTTCCAGATACTAGTTTTATAAATAACAATAATGATGTATCAAATACATTGGGCAACAATCATCGTTTATTTTTAAATTTTGAATATCAAATTGATAGTTTTAATTACATAAAAATTAGCCCCAATGCTAGTTTTGCTACAAATGATGGTGGTAGCAATTCGGTTTTTGATTATTATAGATTAGTTAAAAGCGATACTACAAAAACAAGCGATGGTAAAAATTTTAACTTAAGCCAAGCTTCTACTCCAAACATTAGCGGCACTATTTTATACAATCATAAGTTTAGAAAAAGAGGTAGAAATTTTTCGGCCAATCTTAGCTTAGGCACATCGCAAAACGATAATGAACAAACCACCAGAAACATTACTAATTCTTACATTCCAGTTGGGGTAAATGATGTGTATCAATTCATCAACCAACAAAATAACAATCACAATTATGGCATACGACTTACATATAGTGAGCCTTTAACTAAAACTAAAAATTTAGACTTTAGTTACTCTCACAATCTTAATTATAGCAGAAATAACAGAGAAAATTATTATATCAACCCTATAACAAATACTAAAACATTTATTCCATTTTTATCAAACGATTTTGAAAATAATTTTTATAATAACAGAGTGGGAGTATCGCTACGTTCGGTATTTAAAAAATACAATTACACCCTTGGTTTAAGTGGACAGCCAGTAAGCTTACAAGGTAATTCTATAACAAAAGATAGTGCTTACAAAACCATCAATCGTTTTAATATTTTCCCCATTGCAAGGTTTGCATACAACTTTAGCAGAAGCAAAACGCTTAATGCTAGTTATAATGGAAATGCCACCCAGCCTACATTTACACAACTACAACCTGTAGAAGACAGAAGCAATCCATTAAATATTACACAAGGTAATCCTGCTCTTAAACCTTCTATGAATCACAACATAAATATCTCTTACAATAATTTTAATTTTATAAGTGGCAAAGTATTATTTACCAATTTAACCTTTAGCACAATTAAAAATCAAATAGTAAATAATACAGTAAGGTTAGGCAACTCTGGTGCACAAAAAACAATGCCTGTAAATGTAAATGGGTTTTACAATGTAATGGGCTTTTATACATTTAGCAAACCTTATAAAAATCGTAAGTATGTAATTACATTAAATGGTACAGCCAATTATAATCACAACATTAATTTAATTGAAAACGAAAAAATTGTAGGTAGCAATTGGGTAATAAGCCAAGGAACAAATTTTGAATATAATATTAAAGATTGGTTTACGCTGGGTACAGGCATTAGCTATAGCCTTAACGATGTAAAATACCAGCAACCTAAAAGTAGTTCATCTGCCCTAACTAATACATCAAGCAATGCTTGGGTATTAAGTAGCAACATGATAGTAAATATGCCAAAAAACTGGGTATTCAATTATGATTTTGATTATACTATTAACAATGGTTTAGCAGCTAGCATAAGCCAAAACTTAGCCATAATGAATGCCAGTATAGAAAAACAATTATTTAAAAAGAAAAATGGCATTATTAAATTGGCGGCCTACGATTTATTTAATCAAAATACTAATGTAAATAGAAGTATAAATGCTAACTCAATAGTAGATACAAGAAGTAATAGACTTGCTAGATACTTTATGCTAACTTTTACCTATCGCTTACAAAAATTTGTGGGTCAGCAAGCCCAAAACAACCGTATGGGCATGGGTGGTGTTAGAAGGCAGGAAATATCTATTCAATAATAAATTTTATTTAAGTGTTTTAAAAAAGCCTATTTTTCTGATTTTCAATTGTATAATAAATTTTTTATCTAAAAACTCTATAATTAAAAAACTGATACTTCTTTATTAAAAGCAATTTGGGAGTAAAAAATTAGCACTTTTAGAAAGTCAAACAACCCAAAAAAGATAATAAAAAGATATTTGCGTAAAAAGAGCCTTTAAAACAAGGCTCTTTTTCAATTTTACGATAGGATTTACGCCAGTTTTTACTACCTTTGCCACCCAAAATAGGCCTCAATATCAATATATAATTTATGAGTGGTGCATTAAAAGAAGTAAGAAACAGAATAAAATCGGTACAAAGTACCCAGCAAATTACCAAAGCCATGAAAATGGTAAGTGCAGCTAAATTACGTAGAGCACAAGATGCTATTACCCAAATGAGGCCCTATGCACAAAAATTACAAGAAATGCTTAGCAATATTGTAAGCAATAGCGAAGGTGAAATAAATATGGCTTTAGCCGCAACTAGGCCAGTTGAAAAAGTAATGATTATTATTGTTACAAGTGATAGAGGATTATGTGGTGGTTACAACAGTAATTTAATAAAACTAGCTAAGCAAACTGCAAAAGATAAATATCCTACACAATTTGCAAATGGTAATGTTCAATTTTTACCAATAGGCAAAAAAGGTTTTGAGCATTTTAGCAAAAATGGCTTTAAAGTAATTCCTCAGTTTTGGGAAATTTTTACAGGGCTTAGTTTTGATAAAGTGCAAGCTGCTGCAAAATATGCTATGGATGCTTTTGCAAACAAAGAAGTAGATGCAGTAGAACTTATTTATAGTGAGTTTAAAAATGCCGCTACACAAATGTATGTGGCTGAGCAATTTTTACCAGTAAAAAAAGTAGCAAAAACAGCAGGGCAAAAAAATTCTGATTTTATATATGAGCCTAGCAAAGATGTATTAATTGCTGAGCTAATGCCTAAAATTTTAAACACTCAATTATTTAAAGCTACGCTAGATGGTAATGCCAGTGAGCATGGAGCTAGAATGACTGCTATGGATAAAGCAAGTGATAATGCCAACGAATTATTAAAATCATTAAAAATTAGTTATAACAGAGCAAGGCAAGCAGCCATTACAACCGAGTTAACCGAAATTGTAAGTGGTGCAGCAGCATTGAATGGATAAAAACGGCAATGTGATAATTTGATAATTCAATAATTTGATAATTTCCTAAAACCAATCCATTTCATTTTTATTACATAGGCTTAATTTTTTTAGTTAACCTAGGAATTAAAACATTATCGAATTAGCACATTAGCTAATTATCACATTAATAAAATGGAACTTTCTTTAATAATACCACATATAGAAGCTTTAATATTTGCAAGCGATAAACCATTGCCTGCGTCAGAAATAGTTGAGCATATCAATAACGCCTTAGGCTTTATTGAAGATAGAGCCACTACTGACCAAGTTGATGCTGCTATTGAAGGCATTAAAGAAAAATATGATAGCGAATTTTACGCCTTTGAGCTTAAAGCCATTGGTGGCGGATGGCAATTTTTAACCAAGCCTATTTACCATAAAACAGTTGCTCAGTTAAATGGAGATAAGTTTTTAAAACGCCTATCTACAGCCGCTTTAGAAACATTGGCTATAATTGCCTACAAACAACCTGTTACTAAAAGCGAAATGGAAGCCATACGTGGCGTAAACTGTGATTATGCTGTACAAAAATTATTAGAAAAAGATTTGGTAATAATTGCTGGGCGTAGAGAAGAAGCTGTAGGGCAACCACTAATTTATCAAACATCAAAATCGTTTATGGATTATTTTGGCATTAACAGTGCCGATGATTTACCCAAAATAAATGAGGTATTGATGGAGGAATTAGTACAAGCCACCAATGTACAAGATGCTCAAGAAGAAATGATGGCAGATGCTGAAAGCAGAGAAGATGTTGAAGTAATTGAGGTAGAAGAAATAGTTGCTGAGCAAGTAACAGAAGTTGAACAACAAAATTTAAACGATGAAGCTACAACCGAAAAAAAAGAAGCAAATTAAATTTTAAAATACATTTTTAAAAGCCTTGCTAATGCAGGGCTTTTTTATTTCTAACTCATACTTCGTATTTTCGTAGCATGCCTCAACAACTTACACATTCACAATTAATAGAAACAGCTAATAAGTTTGCAACCCCTTTATATGTTTATGATGCTGATAACATAACTCGTCAGTATAAAAAATTAACTACAGCATTTGCACAAACCAATACTAAGTTTTTTTATGCTTGTAAGGCACTTACCAATATTAATATCTTAAAACACATAAATGCCATTGGTTGTAGTGTAGATTGTAGCTCCATTAATGAGGTGCGTATGGCACTTTTGGCAGGTTTTGAGCCTACCAATATTTTATATACAAGCAATGGTATAGATTTTACAGAAATTGAAGATGCTAAAAACCTAGGTGTACATATAAATATTGATAGCCTTAGCAATTTAGAAAAATTTGGAAAAAAATTTGGTCATACTTACCCAGTAGGTTTACGCATACGCCCTAATATTATGGCTGGCGGTAATTTAAAAATTTCAACAGGGCATGATAAAAGTAAATTTGGTATTCCTGTAGATGATATAAGCAAAATATTAGCCATAGTTGATGAGCATAATATGCACATTCAAAATTTGCATTTACATACTGGTAGCGATATTTACAACGTAGATGTATTTGTAAAAGGGATAGATGTATTATTTGATATTATTCCTCATTTTACAGAGCTTACCTCAATTGATTTAGGAGGTGGTTTTAAAGTACCCTATCAACAAGGGGATGAGGAAACAGATATTACCTTACTAGCTCAAAAAGTAAATGAAGCATTTGCCAATCATCCAAATCCCAACGGAAAGCCTTTACAAGTATGGTTTGAGCCTGGTAAATTTTTAGTAAGTGCCGCAGGTTATTTAGTAACCCAAGTTAATGTTATGAAACAAACATCTTCAACAGTTTTTGTAGGAATAAATAGTGGCTTTAATCATTTAATACGCCCTATGTTTTACGATGCCTTCCATCAAATAGAAAATATAAGTAACCCAACTGGAGAGTTAAAAGAATACACCGTTACAGGCAATATTTGCGAAACTGATACATTTGCAACCGATAGAAATATTGCAGAAGTAAGAGAAGGCGATTACTTAGTATTTTACAATGCTGGTGCTTATGGTTTTGAAATGAGCAGCAACTTTAACAGTCGCCTAAAACCAGCAGAAGTAATGATACAAAATGGCGAAGCCAAACTCATTCGCCAAAGAGATGTATTTGAAGATTTATTAAGAAATCAAATTTTGTAAAAATTATTTTACTTTTATTAAAAATTAAGAAAATGGAAGCGTTAGTTATTCAACCGCAAGATACCGAACAGTTAAAAGCTATAAAATCAATATTAAAAGCATTGAAAGTTGATTTTAAAACTGCTAAGGAAAACGAATTTTATAGTCCGCAATTTTTAACTAAAATAAAAGAAAGTCGTAAGCAAGCTAAGCAAGGCAAAATAACTTACATAAAAACTAAAGATTTATGGAAGTAGGCTATACTGATAAGGCTTTAGAAGATATTTTGTTTTGGAAAAAAAGTGGCAACAAATTAATTCAACAAAAAATAAGTTCATTAATAAACGCAATTGAAAATTCACCTTTTAGTGGAATAGGTAGCCCAGAGCCGCTTAAACATAATCTTACGGGTTTATGGTCTCGAAGAATTAATAAAGAGCATAGACTTGTTTATGAAATTACAGAGGATAGCATTTTAATCCACTCCCTAAAAGGGCATTATCATTTATAAACTTAAAAATCTACAATTATGCCAATACGAATGGTTGACGACCCAGAAAATCAAAATGACTATAAAGAAAATACCGATAATAGCGGCGGCAGAGGTCAATTAAATATACCCGGCGGCGGCGGAGGTTTACTTAATTTTTTGCCATTGCTTTTAGGTTTATTTAGAGGCGGAGGTAAAAAAATGATATGGTTATTGCTACTAGCAGCTGGTGCCTACTTTTTATTTAAAAGCAAAGCATGTAATAGCGTACAAGAAACCGTAAGCTATTTTACCAAAGGTGGTAAGTTAGACCCTAACGAATTTAAAAAAGCAAGTGTTTACGAAGGCTTAAGCGATGATCCTACAAAAAATCCATTGCCCGAAGCCGTTAGTTTATTACGTTATGCTCCTAACAGATTAAACCAAGGAAAGCAAGGCAGTTGCGTAGCTTGGAGTAGTGCTTATGCTGCCCACACCATTTTAAAAAGTAGCAGTACCCGAACTGAGCCTAACAGTACTGCCTTTAGCCCATCATTTTTATATAATTATATTGGGTTAGATGGTTGCCAAGGTAGTTATATTATTAGGGCTATGGAGTTTATGCAAAAAAATGGCTCTGTTCCTTTTAATCAATTTCCTTACAACGAAAACGATTGTAGCCGCCAAGCATCACAATCAATAGCAGCACAAGGGCAGCAAAATAAAATACATGGTTTTACCCGTTTAACAGATGATGATGGTGTAAGTAATTTAAACTTTAGAGCCATTAAAGAACATTTAGCAAAAGATGCACCAGTTGTAATAGGTATGATGGTAGGAGGAAGTTTTATGGAAGGTATGATGGGGCAAAAAGTATGGCATCCAAATGCTAGTGATAAAAGTATGGCAGGCTTTGGCGGCCATGCTATGTGTGTTATTGGTTATGATGACAGAATAGAAGGTGGTTCATTTGAAATTATGAATAGTTGGGGACCAGAGTGGGGACAAAATGGTATTGGTTATGTACGTTATGCCGACTTTAAAGAGTTTACAAGAGAAGCTTATGGTATTGACCCATTGCCAAAAAGCGGTGCAGCTTTAAATATAGATTTTGAATGCAATATTGGTTTAGTAAATATTGATGCTAAGCAATACATACCACTAAAAGTAAGTAGTAGCAATGTGTTTACCAATACTATACCTGTAAAAAAAGGCACTAAATTTAAAATTGAATTAAAGAACGCAGTTGAGTGTTATACCTATATTTTTGGGCAAGAAACCACAGGCACTAGTTATGTGTTGTTTCCGTACAATGCTAGCCACTCACCTTACTTTGGTGTAACTGGCTATCGCTTGTTTCCACGTAAGCAATCATTACAGGCAGATGCTGTAGGCAATAAAGATTTTATGGCCATAGTAGTTAGCAAAAAGCCATTAGACTATAACGCATTAAACGCTGCCATTTCAAAAAGTACACAAACTACTTATGCAGGCAAATTAAACGAAGCTATTTCAACAGCAAGTATTGCTAATGTAAAATACAGTGCTACAAGTACTGGTAATATTTATTTTAAAGCCGATGCTAGTGAGCAAAAAAGCATTGTAGGTTGTGTGGTAGAGATTAATAAAAACTAAATAATTTTTTTAATCGTCCTGACAGTGTCAGGACGATTAAAAAAAGGCATATTAAATATGAAAAAAACACTTTTAGCCTTATTGTTTTTAGCTCAATTTTCAACAACAATTGCACAAGAAAAAAAATTATACAACCCAGATGCTAATGCAATAGAAGATATTGCCTATGCTATAGAAAAAGCTAAAGCACAAAATAAATTTGTACTTATACAAGCTGGTGGCAACTGGTGTAGTTGGTGTATTGAGTTTGCTAGGTTTTGCAAAGCCTCTCCAAAAATTGATTCGTTAATAAATTCTTCTTTTGTTTGGTATCATCTTAACTACAGTAAAGAAAATAAAAACTCAGCAGCTTTTAGAGCATACGGATACCCACAACGTTTTGGCTTTCCAGTATTTGTAATTTTAGATAGCTATGGCAGGCAAATACACACCCAAAACAGTGAGTATTTTGAAAACGGCAAAAAAAGTTACGACGAAGGAAAAGTATTTGACTTTTTAAGCAACTGGACACCCAATGCTCTAAAACCAGAGTTATATAAAGACTAAAGCATGACCAACGCCACCACATTTTTTAAACTAATAAAACACCCTATAAAGTTTAGGTTGTTTTTGCTTAGTAAACTGCCTAGTGCCTTTTTTAGTGGTGTACGTGTGATAGACGTAAATGAAGAAATGTGTAGTGTAAAAGTACCCTACAAATGGTTTAGCCAAAACCCTTTTAAAAGCACCTACTTTGCTTGCCTTAGCATGGCTGCCGAAATGAGTACAGGCGTACTAGCCCTTGCACATATACATAACCGTAAGCCTAGCGTAAGTATGCTAGTACAAAAAATAGAAGGCAATTTTGTAAAAAAAGCTACTGGTATTACCACCTTTATTTGCAACGATGGCTTAGCCATACAAAACACAATAGAAGATGCTGTAAAAACTGGAGAAGGCAAGACTATTACTGCTACCTCCATTGGTAAAAACCAAGCTGGTGAAGTAGTGGCAGAGTTTTTAATTACATGGAGTTTTAAGGGGAAGCAAAATACATAAAAAAATTGTTGACTTTTTTGTTATTGTAATTATCTTCTATTAATTTCATTCTTTTTCAAGGGTGCTTTGCACTAATATTTAAAATCTATATTATAAAATATGATTAAGAAATTATCCTTAATTGCTATTAATTTTATTTTTTTGTGCTTTGTCATTTCTTGTCAAAAAAATATTCCTATTGATAATAACCCTCCAAGCGGAGGTACCGGAGATATTGGACAATTTAGTGTAACAGTATTGCCACGTAGTCAAACAACAGATACAATAAAATGGACAATCCCAAATAAACCTGTTGGAACAACTCTAAAGTATAAAGTATACCTTTCTAACACTTTACTTTCACAAAACTTAACCGATACTTTCTTTATTATCACCAATTTAGTTCCCAATCAATCTTACCAAGGTAAGGTTGTAGCATATACTTCTTCTACCGATTCTGCATTTGCTAGTTTCAGTATTCCTGTTTATACAGCTGCAACTAACCCTTATAGCTATCTAAATGGCTACTATAAGGTTTCCGAAAATGAATATGATCTCACCAATAGAGACGACTCGAATTCTTTAATCTTCACTGGTAAAATTGTTGCTTTTGGAGATTCTTCTATTGCATTCTATCAAAATACAAGAATACCTAATACCTGGTGGGCATTTAATTTTGGTGGAGAGATTTGGCGAAGTTTAAATGACAGTCTCATTAGTATTGGTACCACTGTAAGAGGAAAAGTCGTAAACTTAAATACTATTAGTTTAAATTATATATACGGTGTTAGTACTACTACTTCTTTTTTTGTAAAACAAACTTGGACTAAATTACAAAACCCTGCAGATAGTGTTGCATATGCCTATCAATGGCCTAGTGAAAACAATAACTTAATAAAAACCTTTGCTGGCAATGATGTTTCTAATAGTCAATTTATTTTAGGTGATGGTGGACAAGCCGTAAATGCTTCTTTAAGAGATGTTAGTAATTTTTATATGGATGCCCAACAAAACGCTTACATAAGCTGTTTTAACAACAGTTCAATTCGAAAGGTAAACTCAACGGGTATAATAAGCACTATTGCTGGAAACCATACTGATGGCTTTTCTGGAGATGGTGGATTAGCCGTAAATGCACAACTAAATGGTCCGTCTGGAGTAGTTAGTGATGCAAATGGGAATATTTATATTTCTGATGCAGGAAACAGAAGAATTAGAAAAGTAAATAACAGTGGGATAATTTCAACTTTTGCAGGTACTGGACAAGGTGGTTTTTCTGGAGAAGGTAGCTTAGCTATTCTCGCCAATATTGGTGCTCCTCGTGATTTAGCATCTGATCAACAAGGCAACTTATATTTTATTACAGGCAGTAGGGTTTGTAAAATAGATATTTTAACAGGTATTTTAAGCAGAGTAGCTGGCACTGGTGTTGAAGGTTATAGCGGAGACGGTGGTTTAGCAACTACTGCAAAAATAAATAATCCATCTGGTTTAACGATAGACCTTCAAGGTAATCTGTATATTGCTGATAACGGAAACAATATTATAAGAAAAGTAAATTCAAATGGGATAATATCAACATTTGTAGGCATGTTCCATTTTCAAAGTGCAGACTATTATTTTAATGATGGTGTTTTAGCTACTTCTGTAAAAATTAATGTTTATGATATTGCAATAGATGATGTAACAGGAAATTTTTATATAAACTCTGGAACAGGAGGTTTAATATTTAAAGTTAATACTTTAGGGCAGATTTATAAATATGCAGGATATGGGAGTATCAATTTTGCTGCTTATTGTAAATGGAGTATTGGCCCACAATTTTTTAACGGAGATAATGGATCTTCTTTTAATGCAGCATTGACATCAAGGTATGGTATATTTTGTAAAAATTCAATATTGTACGGAACAGGGGTAAAAAGAATTAGAAAAATTTTTCTATTACCATAAAGTTAATGTAGCCATTTAATCATTGTCATACCTCCTTCTCGGTTAGTGACTCCACTAACCGTTCGCTAAGATAAATCCCTGCCTCATTCAAAATATTATATTCAATCTACAAAGCATCTTTCTTTCTCCTCAAAATCATCCCATTTCTCATTTAAAAAACCACTAAATTAAATTGCGTAAATTGCATTTTATTCACCGCTGAGAAAAAGAGAGGCAGAGTTTACGCAGAGCATCTCTACATAAACCCTGTTTGCCGACAGGCATGTCTTTTAACTCATGTTCTCTGGGGTGAATAAAGCCGAATAAAGTTATGCTGTACAAGAGTGCGACGCCAATGAAGTCGACTCATGTACAAATGCTGGTAACATAATTAATAACAAAACACAATCAAAGTCCCTCCTGAGTTTGTCGAAGGAAGGCGATTAGGGTATATGAGCAAAGATTTACGCAAACAACAAGCCTTAGAATATCATGCCAAGGGTAGGCCTGGCAAAATAGAAGTAGTGCCTACCAAAGAGGCAAAAACACAAAGAGATTTATCGCTAGCCTACAGCCCCGGTGTAGCCGAGCCTTGTTTAGAAATTAAAAACAATCCAGAAGATGTTTATAAATATACCGCCAAAGGCAATTTGGTAGGTGTAATAAGTAATGGTACGGCAGTGTTAGGCTTAGGCAATATTGGCCCTGCTGCTAGTAAACCGGTTATGGAGGGAAAGGGCGTTTTGTTTAAAATATTTGCCGATATAGATGTGTTTGATATTGAAATAAACGAAACCGACCCCGAAAAATTTGTACAAATTGTACAAGCCTTAGAGCCTACATTTGGTGGTATTAATTTAGAAGATATTAAAGCACCAGAATGCTTTTACATTGAGCAAGAATTAAAAAAGCGTTGCCAAATACCTGTAATGCATGATGACCAACATGGTACTGCTATTATTTCGGCAGCGGCATTGCTAAATGCACTTGAGCTACAAAAGAAAAAAATAGATAGAGTAAAAATAGTTGTAAATGGTGCAGGTGCAGCAGCAATGGCTTGTATGCGTTTGTATGTATCGTTAGGTGCACAACACAAAAATTTTATTGTATTTGATAAAGATGGGGTGTTGCACACAGGTCGTACAGATGTTGAAGAAGTTAAAAAACCTTTTTGCATTGATAGCAAATATGCAGATTACGATTTAAACAAAGCCATGAAAGATGCAGATGTATTTGTAGGGCTTAGTGTAGGCAATGTAGTTACAGCAGGAATGGTAAAAAGTATGGCAAAAAATCCCATAGTATTTGCCATGGCAAACCCTACATCAGAAATTGATTATGAAACTGCTGTTGCCGTAAGAAAAGATATTATAATGGCTACTGGTCGTAGCGATTTTCCTAATCAGGTAAATAATGTATTGGGCTTCCCTTATATTTTTAGAGGTGCGTTAGATGTAAGAGCTACACAAATTAACGAAGCTATGAAACTTGCTGCGGTAAAGGCTTTGGCAGACTTAGCTAAATCGCCTGTACCCGATATTGTTACAATGGCGTATAACGAAAAAAGTATTGTATTTGGTTCTACTTATATTATTCCAAAACCATTAGACCCTCGTTTACTAGCCACCGTGGCACCAGCTGTTGCAAAAGCGGCTATTGAAAGTGGCGTAGCTAAATATCCTATTTTAAATTGGGAGGCGTACGAATTTGAATTAAATAAACGATTAGGTTTAGATAATCAATTAAGCCGTGTAATTGGCAACAAAGCCCGTAAAGATCCTAAACGAGTAGTATTTGCAGATGCTGAAAATTTAAAGATATTAAAAGCTGCTCAACTGGTACAAGAAGAAGGTGTAGGGTATCCTATACTGTTAGGTGAAGAAAATAAGATTTTAAAAATTGCTCAAGAAAATGGTATTGACCTAACCGATATGCCTATTGTAAATCCTAAAGATGAGCAACATGAGCAAACCAGAAGAGAGTATGGCGATTTGTTTTTTGAAAAACGTAAGCGTAAGGGCATAAACAAATATGAGGCTTACAAAATGATGAAGGATAGAAACTACTTTGGTTGTATGATGGTGGAGCAAGGCGAAGCCGATTGTATGATTAGTGGCTTAAGTAGAAATTATCCTGATACCATTAAACCAGCCATACAAGTAATAGGTACCGAAGAAGGGGTAAAGAAAATTGCAGGCATGTACATTATGTTTACAAAACGAGGGCCATTATTTTTAGCTGATACTACCGTAAACTTTAACCCTACTGCCGAAGAACTAGCCGAAATAACTTTGCTAGTTGCCAAAGAAGTGGCACAGTTTAATATTAAGCCACGTATTGCCATGCTCTCCTACTCAAACTTTGGAAGCAGTAATAGCCCAGAGGCTAATTTAGTTCGTAAAGCAAGAGAAATTGTAAAGCAAAAATCGCCTAACTTAATTTGCGATGGTGAGGTACAAGCCATGCTAGCGTTTAATAAAGAAATTTTAAAAGAAAATTATCCTTTTACAGAGTTATTAAATGGCGAAGTAAATACACTTATTTTCCCCAACTTAGCGGCAGGTAATGTAGCCTATAATTTACTGCAAGAAGTAGGCGGTGCCGATAGTATTGGGCCTATCCTATTAGGTTTAAATAAACCTGTGCATGTATTACAATTAGGTAGCAGTATTCGTAGTATATTTAATATGGTGTTAATTGCCGTGGTAGATGCTCAGCAAAAAACAAAAACTAATACCGAAGAAGAAATAAAGAAAAGTAAATGGTGGAAGAGGTTTAAGCGTAAATCCTATGATCTTTGATTTGATAATCTTTGATTTTTTGATTTATTAATTTTCGATATTTTATGACTAAACAAGAATTACAAAGGAGAACAAGACAATTTAACATAGATGTAATAAAATTATGCAATGACATGCCTAGAACTCCTGCTGGATTTGAATTGGCAAAACAAGTTATTCGTTCATCTGGTTCGGTTGGAGCTAATTATAGAGCAAGTGCAAGAGCAAAGTCAACTGCCGATTTTATCAATAAGATAAATATTGTATTGGAGGAAGCAGATGAATCATTTTACTGGCTTGACATTATTGATGCCGTTGAATTAATAAATAATGAAGAATTAAAAAGATTAATTAAAGAAGCTAATGAGCTTACTGCTATTTTTGCTTCTGCTAATAAAACAATAGAACAAAAAATAAAGCATAATATAAGATAGGTGATTTTTGACACTTTATAAATCTAAAAATCACACATTAAAAAATCATAGATCGAATGACTTTTTTTACTCATTTTGGAACCTACATACTAATGCTTAAAGGCATGTTTTCTAAACCAGAAAACGGCAAAGTATATTGGAAAGAGTTTATGCACCAATGCGTTGAAATTGGCATTGGTTCTTTGGGCATAGTAGCCATCATTTCTGTTTTTATGGGTGCGGTAAGTGCTGTGCAAACTGCTTATCAATTGGTAAGCCCTTTAATTCCTAAAAGTACCATTGCACAAATTGTAAGAGATACAGTAATATTAGAGTTTGCCCCTACTTTAGTGTGTATTGTTTTGGCAGGCGTTGTAGGTAGTAAAATTGCTAGCGAATTGGGTAATATGAGGGTAAGTGAACAAATAGATGCTTTAGAAATAATGGGCATTAATACCAAAACTTATTTAGTAATGCCAAAGATAGCAGCCGCTTTAATTACCATACCTATGTTGGTAATTTTATCAATGGTTTTAGGTATTTATGGAGGCAGGTTGGCTGGTACTGCATCTGGCATTTTAAGTACCGATACTTATGATAGAGGATTACTAGAAAACTTTGTGCCTTTTAATGTACGGTTTGCCATGTATAAGGCAATTACGTTTGCATTTATTATAAGTAGCATACCTGCGTATTATGGCTACTATGTAAAAGGTGGTGCTTTGGAAATTGGGCGTAGCAGTACCAAAAGCGTAGTAGTAAGTTGTGTAATGATTTTATTTGCCGATTATATTTTAGCCGCATTATTCTTATAAAAAATGATAGAATTTAAAAACATAAAAAAATCGTTTGGCGATAAGGTTGTACTTAACGATGTAAGCCACGTAATGGAAACAGGCAAGTGCAATTTAATTATTGGCACTAGCGGTAGTGGCAAAACAGTTTTGCAAAAATGCTTAGTAGGTTTATTTGAGCCCAATAGTGGCGAAATTATTTATGATGGTGTAAGCTTTACTAGCATGAGTGATGAAGATAGAAAATTACTTAGGCAGCAAATTGGTATGCTATTTCAAGGTAGTGCATTATTTGATAGTATGACGGTGGAGCAAAATGTATTATTTCCGCTAGATATGTTTAGTAAAATGAACCATACTGAAAAACTAAAACGTGTTAACGAGGTTTTAGCCAGAGTAAACTTGGTAGATGCTAATAAAAAATATCCTTCCGAAATAAGTGGTGGTATGAAAAAACGTGTAGGTATTGCCAGAGCTATTGTGCTTAACCCCAAGTTTTTATTTTGCGATGAACCTAATAGCGGACTAGACCCTCAAACCAGTATGGTTATTGACCGCCTTATTATGGACATTACCAAAGAGTTTAACATGACCACCGTTATTAATACGCATGATATGAACAGCGTAATGGAAATTGGTGAAAACATTTTATACATGTACCAAGGGCAAAAAGAATGGGCTGGTAATAACAAAGAAATTATTTTTAGTAAAAACGAACGCCTAAACTCTTTCATATTTGCTAGTGAGTTTTTACAAGATGCTAAGGATATGCGTATGCTTGAAGCCAAAGGAAAAATTAGTGAAGATAGAAATATGGATGAGATGATGAAATAGCCCATGGTCTGACGTCCCGTCTGACCATGAGTTGTATACTGCCATAGAAAGACGAAAATTGAAGTTATCTACACTACAATAAAAGCCCAATAGCTATTCACAGATGAACGTAATGCGTCGCCACTTCTGCCCCATCAAGACTCAAAAGCTGGCTCCAAAAATTCGGAGCAAAATATCCTTTTACCAATACTTGTACTACCTTATCTTTGCAGCATTCCTAATTATTAATTCTTAATTAATTTATGTCAGTTTTAGTTAATAAAAATTCCAAAATAATTGTACAAGGTTTTACGGGTACAGAAGGTACATTTCATGCTACGCAAATGATTGAGTATGGTACTAATGTTGTGGGTGGTGTTACTCCGGGCAAAGGAGGCAGCACACATTTAGACAGACCCGTATTTAACACTGTGGCAGATGCTGTAAAAACAGCAGGTGCCGATGTGAGCATTATTTTTGTACCGCCAGCTTTTGCTGCCGATGCAATTATGGAAGCTGCTGATGCTGGCATTGCTTTAGTGGTATGTATTACAGAGGGTATTCCTGTGCAAGACATGATTAAAGCTAAACATTACCTACAAGGGAAAAACACTCGTTTAATAGGGCCAAATTGCCCAGGTGTAATTACTGCTGATGAATGTAAAGTAGGTATTATGCCCGGCTTTATTTTCAAAAAAGGTAGAATTGGAATTGTTTCAAAATCGGGTACTTTAACCTACGAAGCTGCCGATCAAGTGGCTAAAGCTGGTCTTGGTATTAGCACCGCCATTGGTATTGGTGGCGACCCAATTATTGGTACCACTACCAAAGAAGCTGTTGAACTATTTATGAATGATGATGAAACAGATGCTATTGTAATGATTGGTGAAATTGGTGGAGGCATGGAAGCCGAAGCTGCTGAATACATAAAAAGTACAGGTAATAAAAAACCAGTTGTAGGTTTTATTGCAGGGCAAACTGCTCCTCCAGGCCGTAGAATGGGACATGCTGGTGCTATTGTTGGCGGTGCCGATGATACTGCTGCTGCCAAAATGAAAATTATGGGTGAATGCGGTATTCATGTAGTAGATAGCCCTGCTGATATTGGAAAAACAATGGCAGAAGCATTAAAAAAATAATTATTAAAACTAACTGTTAGATAAGGAAAAGCCCCGAAATTTCGGGGCTTTTTCTTATCTAACTAAAACCTCAATTAACCAACAGTTTGAATGTATTGCATCAACTCTTGTTTGCTGCTGCTAAATGTAAACACATCACTTACAGCAAAATAATTTTGCTTATCTACTACATTTTTATACCCTTGCTTAGCAATATCTAATTTGCTACTTTCAAATGTAAATAACTGTACTAGTTCTTTTACTTGAGCAGAAGTAAAATAGTTATTACGCATGCCTTGTAAGGCAATTGACTTTTTGGTGTCATCAAAACTTTCGTTTTGTATGCTTTGCTTTAATTGATAAAAAGATTTATCATTTATAGCAGAATTATTGTTCCAGCTGCCATTATTATTATTCCATGAGTTACCATTACCACATTTTTTATGCTTTTTATGGCCTTTGCCTCTTTTGTTATCACAATCATGCCCTTGGTGTTGATTGTTATTATTCCAACTACCATTATTATTGTTGTTGTTGCCGCCATTCCAGCCGCCATTATTTCCACCGTTCCATCCACCATTGCCTAATGGAGTTTCGTTAATAACAACGTTGCCAAACATATTAACAGATAATGTTGTTTCTGTATTAGTTTTTAAAAAGATGGTATTATCATACACCAACTTACGGTTGTTACCACCAAAAATTGAACTACTTTGTTTGTACAATTGAATACGATGGTTGGCACTATTTATATCGCTAATGTAATAGCTACTACCATTTTTGTATTGGTCGCCTACTGCATATCCATCTATAAATAAATAATAATTTTGAGTTGTTGTTGTGCTAACTATTAGTCTAGTATTATCGTAGGCATACATACAAATACTCATTACTACTGCTACGGCTAAAAGTGCTATCTTTTTCATAATTCTTCGTTTTAAAAAGTAAACTAATTTTGTTTTAATTGTAATAATTCAATCTGTGTGCCACAAGCCGTTAAAAAAGTATAATAAAATGTTAAGATGAATAAATACTAATAAATACGGTTTATTTGCTACGCAGATTTATGAAAAATAACGTAGCCTTGCATCCTACTTTTTAATTAAGTAACTTGTAAAAAATTTAACCCAATGTTGTCAAAGAAATTAAAATTCATACTCTGCACAATTGCTGTATTTTTTAACCTTTCAATTTTTAGCCAAATAAAAATGAACGATTACGCCGCTCAATGGAAAAAGGTAGATGCCTTTGAAAAAAAAGGACTTACTAAAAGTGCTTTAAACGAAGTATTAGGCATTTATAGCCTTGCCGTAAAAGAAAATAATGATGCTCAGCAAATAAAAAGCTGCATGTATCAAATTAAATACCGCAATATGGTGGAGGAAGATGCTAATGAAAATAACATCTTTTTTATTGACACCTTAATTGCCAAAGCAAAAGCTCCTGCTAAAAATATTTTGCAAAGTATGCAAGCCGAGTTGTTTTGGCAATACCTTCAAAATAATAGATGGGAAATAAAAGACCGTACCCAACTTACCGAAGAAAAAAGTAAAGATATTACCACTTGGAGCTTAGATAAATTACACAACACTATTAGCAAATTATACAAAGCTTCTTTAAGTAACGATAATCTTTTAAAAACAACTAAGCTAGATGGCTTTGATGCCATCATTAACAAAGGCGTAAACACTAGGCACTTACGCCCTACATTGTACGATTTTTTAGCCCATAGAGCATTAAGCTATTTTACTACTGGAGAAAGCGATTTAACTAAACCTGCTTACCAATTCACTATTAACGATGATAAAGCATTTGCACAAGCTAACGAATTTGTAAACTATTCTTTTAAAACAAAAGATACAGCTTCGTTATACTACAAAGCCATTTTGCTTTTTCAAGATGTAATTAAATTTCACTTAGCCGATGCAAACCCAGATGCGTTAATAGATGTGGACTTACAACGATTAATGTTTGTTAATAATTACGGAGTAATGCCTAACAAAGAAAAATTGTATGAACAAGCATTAAAAACAATTGAAGATAAATACCCTACTAATGCTATTACTGCAAGAGCTATGTTTGCCAGAGCTCAACTATATTATAACAAAGGCACACAATACAGGGCTAATGAAAACGAAGAAAATCAATATGAAATAAAAAGAGCTAAAGAGTTGCTAGATGCCGCCATTGCTAAGTTTCCAAAAAGTGAAGGTGCCATTAATGCACAAAATTTACTGCAATCAATTTTAGCGCCAACGCTTAATTTAATAACCGAAAAAGTAAATGTAATTAATCAACCTTTTAGAACGCTAGTACAATATAAAAACGTAAAAACTGTTTACTTCCGCCTAATAAAAATTAGTAGAGATGAATTTAAAAAAATAGACAGTAGAGATTATAAAAAATATTGGCAAGCTATTACTGCATTACCATCTGCAAAAGCATGGAGTGTTGATTTACCTAACCCACAAGACTTTCAACAACATAGCACCGAAATAAAAGTAGATGCACTAAATGGTGGCACCTATATTTTACTTGCTAGTAAAGAAAATGGTTTTGAATTAGCTAAAAATATTTTAGCACAACAGTTTACTTATGTAAGTAACATTAGCTACATCCATAACAACAACAATCAGTATTACGTATTGCATAGAGATAATGGGCAACCACTTGCCAATGCACAAATACAACTTTGGGAAAACCGCTACAACAGCACTAAAAATAAATACGAAGAAATAAAGGCAGAAAACTATACAGCAGATAAAAATGGTTTATTTACCATTAAAAAAAGCACTGAATACCGCAATTTTAATATGCAAATTAAAACCAGTGGCGATGAATTGTTTATGGATGATTACCATTATGGCTATTCCAACTATAATGAAGATGTATTGTACAAAGACACCAAAACATTTTTATTTACCGATAGAAGTATTTATCGCCCCAACCAAACTCTATATTTTAAAGGCATTGTAATTAAAACAAATATTGATGCTAGTAAAAATAAAGTAGCTCCTAATTTTCAAACTACAGTAATTATAAAAGATGTTAACGATCAAAAAGTAACAGAGCTTAAATTAACCACCAACGATTATGGTAGTTACCAAGGCAGTTTTAAATTACCACAAGGTTTGCTTACAGGTGAATTTACTATTGTAGATTCAGTAACAAATTCTACACAACAGTTTAGTGTGGAAGAATATAAACGCCCCAAGTTTTTTGTTGAAGTTGCTAAACCAAAAGGTACATACAGAGTAAACGATAGCATAAAAGTAACTGGCACAGCTAAAGGATATGCTGGTAATTTAATTGATGGTGCTACTGTAAAATACAGAGTGGTACGTAAAGTGCAATACCCTATTTGGTGGGAATATGGTTGGTACAAACGTGGTGGCTATGGACAAAATGAAGAAGTAGAAATTACCAACGGTACTGCTAAAACCGATGCTAAAGGTGAGTTTATAGTAAACTTTAAAGCACAACCCGATGAAAGTGTAGATAAAAAAAGTCAGCCTACATTTTATTACGAAGTAAGTGCCGATGTTACCGATATTAATGGGGAAACCAGAAGTGCAGAAACTTCTGTAGCAGTTGCCTATCAAGCCTTACAATTAAGTATTGATATAGATGAAAAAGTGCATGCAGACAGCTTAAAAAACTTAAAAGTAGGCAGCACCAATATCAATGGTATTTTTGAAAAAGCCAATGTAAATATTACTATTACTAAATTACGTAGCCCCAATAAATATTTTAGAGAACGCTACTGGCAACAACCAGACCAGTTTGTAATGAGTAAAGATGAGTACTATACTCTCTTCCCTTATGACTTATATAAAAATGAAACACAAAAAACGGCTTGGCCACTTGCAGAAAAAGTAATTGATAAAACAGATAGTACTAAAGAAAGTGGTCAGTGGTCAGTGATCAATGGTCTGTGGACTAGTGGCTGGTATAAAATTATTGCAACCTCAAAAGATAAATACGGCGAAGAAGTAAGAGCTGAAAAATACATTGAACTAATTAACCAATTAACCAATCAACATGCTAACCAACCTATAACTATCATCAAACAAAAAACCACCCTTGAACCAGGCGATAAAGCCCAATACAACATTGCCACAAGCTTTGATAAAATTTGGTTGATACATACCTTAAGTAAAATGGATAAAACAAATCCAACAACTTATTTAACAGTAACAAAAGCACAATCAGCGTCATCTGCGATATCTGTGGGAGAGCAAGATAGAGGCGGCATAGCCATGAACTACGCTTTTGTACAACACAACCGAGTATATAAAGGTGGCGAAAGCTTTACTATACCATGGAGCAACAAAGAAGTACAAATTAATTACAGCACTTTTAGAGATAAACTTTTACCTGGTGCCAATGAAAAATACACCATAAAAATTACAGGTACTAAAGGGCAAAAATTAGCTGCTGAAGTTTTAGCCAGTATGTACGATGCATCGCTTGACCAATTTAAACCACACAACTGGAGTAGCATAAATATTTGGCCATCGCTTTATAATAGTATTAACTGGCAACACAATGGCTTTACTACCATAAACTCTACT
This sequence comes from Ferruginibacter sp., assembly GCA_017988335.1. Taxonomy (GTDB): domain Bacteria; phylum Bacteroidota; class Bacteroidia; order Chitinophagales; family Chitinophagaceae; genus Ferruginibacter. Next base: position 7,222 of record JAGNRZ010000022.1, on the reverse strand, counting down.
GAATATAATGGAGAGGAAAGAAAGTATTATTCATTGGAGACTAAGAGTTATGATGGGTTGCTTGGTTCTTATATGTGGAGTGATTTTGATGGTGGTTATAGAAGAGGTGGAAGAGATAGAGCAGTTTATAAAAGTATGGCTCCTGCACCAGTTATGGCTACAGAAAGCGTAAGTTATAGTAAAATGGAAGCTGGTAGTGTTGACTATGAAGAATTTCCGAATAAAAAAGTAAAGTTCCCAAAAAGTGATGAAGGCGATACTGATGATGATGGTGTTCCTGATTCTAAAGATGAGGAGCCAAATACACCAAAAGGCACACAAGTTGATAGTAAGGGTATTTCCAAATCAAATCAGGCTATAGAAGAGCCAGTAAAAGTTAGAAAAAACTTCAACGAAACAGCTTTCTTCTTTCCACAATTAACAACCGATGCCGAAGGTAATGTAGAATTTAGTTTTACCATACCAGAGGCATTAACCCAATGGAAATTATTAACCCTTGCTCATACCAAAGATGCAGCAAGTGGTGTAATAGAAAAAACCGTTATTACACAAAAGCCTTTAATGGTGCAGCCCAATGCTCCACGTTTTATAAGAGAGGGAGATAAAATGGAGTTTAGTGCCAAAGTGGTAAACCTTAGTGATAAAGAAGTAACAGGTACGGCTACCTTGGAATTAATTGATGCTGCAACTAATGCCCCTGTAGATGGTTGGTTTAAAAATGTTTTCCCTAATCAATATTTTACAGTGGCAGCAGGGCAAAGTAGTGCTATTAAATTTCCTATGGAAGTGCCTTTTAATTTTAATAGTGCAATGAGTTATAGAATTGTTGCTAAAACTTCGGGAGCAAGTGATGGAGAAGAAATGGCAATTCCTGTTTTAACCAACAGAATGTTAGTTACGGAAACTATGCCATTAAACCTAAGAGGCACCAATACAAAATCATTTAAGTTTGAAAAATTATTAAATAGCGGAAGCAGCACAACTTTAAGCAATCATGCTGTAACAGTTGAATACACTAGCAACCCTGCTTGGTATGCTGTGCAAGCTCTACCCTATTTAATGGAATATCCTTACGAATGTGCAGAGCAAACATTTAATCGTTATTACGCAAATACTTTAGCAAGTTTTGTTAGTAACTCTAATCCAAAAATAAAAGCAGTATTTGAAAAATGGAAGAATGTTGATACGGCGGCATTAATGAGCAATTTGCAAAAAAATGAAGAATTAAAATCTGCTTTGCTACAAGAAACACCTTGGGTACTTGAAGCTCAAAACGAAGCACAACAAAAAAAGAACATTGCTTTACTATTTGATATGGTAAAGATGAGTGCAGCACAAGAAAATGCCTTTAACAAACTAAAAGAAATGCAATTGGATAATGGCGGCTTTACTTGGTTTAAAGGCGGCAGAGATGATAGATACATGACGCAATATATTATTACAGGCATTGGTCATCTTCGTAAATTAAAAGCATTAAATAGCAGCAATTATGAAAATGTAAAAGCTATTGTTGATAAAGCCGTTCCTTATTTAGATAAACAAATAAAAAAAGATTACGACGATTTGATTAAATACAAAGCCAAGTTAAAAGATAATAATACAAGCTTTACACAAATTCAATATTTGTATATGCGTAGCTTTTTTAACGAAATAAAAATGGCATCATCATCTCAAAAAGCAGTGGATTATTACACAGGGCAAATAAAAAAATATTGGTTGCAAAACAGCAAGTATATGCAAGGTATGATAGCTTTAGCCTTACACAGAGGTAAAGATGCTACTACACCAAAAGCCATTATAAAATCGTTAAAAGAAAATGCTATTTACAAAGAAGAAATGGGCATGTACTGGAAAGATTGGGCAAATGGCGGCGGCTACTACTGGCATCAAGCACCCATAGAAAGCCAAGCTATGATGATAGAAGCCTTTACCGATATAGATGGAAATGTTACTACCATAGATGATTTAAAAACTTGGTTGCTAAAACAAAAGCAAACACAAAATTGGAAGACTACCAAAGCCACTGCAGAGGCTTGCTATGCACTACTTTTAGGCGGTAGTAATTGGTTGGCAGAAGAAAAAGAAGTAAGTATTAATTTAGGCAATAGTGTACTTATGAGCAGTAAAGATGATGCTACACAAGCTGGTACTGGTTACTTCAAAAAAAGGATTGAAGGAGAAAAAATAAAAGCAGAAATGGGTAATGTAAAAGTAACCGTTATTCCTTCGAGTGGTTCAGTTCCCCCTTCAGGGGGCGGAGGGGGTTCAACCTCTTGGGGCTCAGTTTACTGGCAATACTTTGAAGACTTAGACAAAATAACTTCTGCTGAAACTCCTTTGAAATTAAAGAAACAATTGTTTAAAGAAGTAAATACAGATAAAGGGCCAAGCCTAGTAGCCATTAAAGATGGTGATGAATTAAAAGTAGGCGATAAAGTAAAAGTGCGTATTGAATTGAAAGTAGATAGAGATATGGAATATGTACACATGAAAGATATGAGAGCTGCTTGTATGGAGCCTACCAATGTTATTAGTGAATACAAATGGCAAGGTGGCTTAGGCTATTACGAAGCCACAAAAGATGCAAGCACTAACTTTTTCTTTAGCTGGCTTAGCCGTGGTAGTTATGTTTTTGAATATCCCATGTTTGTATCACACACTGGTAATTTTAGCAATGGCATTACTACTATACAGTGTATGTATGCTCCTGAGTTTAGTAGCCATAGCGAAGGAATTAGGGTGAATGTGGAGTAAACCCCTAAATCCCCTAAGGGAGACTTTAAGAACTTGTAGGTTGCTATCTTTATAAAAGTTAGCAACCTTTTTTGTTTATATTTTAAAAGAGTTTACACAGACTACCGTAGTTTTTAAAACTACGGTAGTCTTACAATAATTTTGTGATAATCTGAGTAATCGGTGGCAAAAAAACATACACAAATATTAATCATAGGGCAAGGCTTAAGCGGTAGTTGGCTTAGTTATTACTTGCAACAATTAAATATTGATTGCATTGTAATAGATGATAACGAAACTAATACTGCTTCTAAAGTTGCGTCTGGTATTATAAACCCTGTTACAGGCTTACGATATACTAAAACATGGCAGATTGATGAGGCAATGCCTTTTGCAGTGCAAGCCTATCAAGCATTCGATTGTATTGAGCAAATAAAAATGTTAGAGCTTTTTGAAAACTATACTGCCGAAGCTGCTTTTGAAAAAAGAATATATGAGGGATATGAATATGTTAAACCACATACCACAAGTTGGAAGCATAATTTTAATTACAATTTATCCATAGGCGAAATAAACCCTTGCTATTTGATAGATATAAAAGCAATTATTAGGCAACAAAAAAATAATACAAATACTATCGAAGAAAAATTTGATGATACTTTTTTGCAAATAGAAAACAATAAAATTATTTATAATTATATTACTGCCGATAAAATTATTTTTTGCGATGGAATTTCTTCTATTCAAAATAAATATTTTACCCATTTAGCATTTGCCCCAGTAAAAGGCGAAGCTTTAATCATTGAATGTAAAGATTTAAGTAACCAATACATCTTCAAAAACAAACATAGTATTGTGCCTTGGGGTAATGGCTTATTTTGGGTAGGTGCTTCTTTTGAAAGAGAATTTAAAGATAAACAACCAACAGATGACTTTAAAACACAAACAAGCCAATGGCTAAATAAATTTTTAAAGCTGCCTTATAAAATAATAGACCATATTAGTAGCATTCGCCCTGCTAATACCAGCCGTAAACCCTTTGCTCAACTACATCCTACGCAAAAAAATATAGGCATATTAAATGGTATGGGTAGCAAAGGAGTATTGTATGCACCTTATTTTGCTAAGCAGCTAGCCAACTTTATTGCAAAAGAAGTTTAACCGCAAAGGCACAAAGTCGCAAAGAAAAATCTTTGCCAATCTGTGAAAAAAAATCTGTGCTTATCTGTGGTTAACCCATCAAAATTCATACATTCGACATTCAAAATTATATTATGAGCAATACCCAAAATAACTACACAATTCCTATTCGCTATCGCAAAATGGAAAACTCACATATTGTATTTTGGATTTTTAAAGATATTAGTTGGTGCATGGGTACCGAGTTTACTTTTTTTAAATACTTAGGCGTAGCTATGATTGTACCTACATTAATAATATCTATTGTAATTATGCTACGTACAAAAAATATTGTGAGTGAGTTTTGCCATAACCTTGCCATTACGGTTTGGATAATGGCTAACAGCTTTTGGATGACAAGTGAGTTTTTCCATTTCGATTCACAAATAGTTACTGGCACTATAACCTATAAACATATGGCTTTAATTCCTTTTAGCTTGGGGGTATTGGCTTTAGTGTATTACTATTTGTGGTATAAGCCAAGGCATAAAAATGAAGAGGAGACGATGTAAACTTAAAAGGGAGCACTTTTTAATAAGCACTCCCTAATTAGAATTAAATCTTTAACCATCTCTCGATACCCCTACCATTATAAGTAGGTCATCTCGATTTATAAAGAAAGATGAATAACTATAATATGGATCCATTAATGCCCCTATTTTTGATTCTAAGAAATTATGAACTTCTAATTCAAAAATATATCTTGCCGATACCCCATAAATATTTTTATCAATATTAAATTTTGAAAAGCTTTTAAGCTTAATACCACCAACTTCAAAATAGGCTTCATTCTTATCAAAATGTTCCTTTCCAAAAATTTGACTATGCAACTCTCTTAAAACAGCTGCAGATTTTAATTGAATTTCGTTAACGTACTCAAACGATTGTTTTACAAATTCTTTAATTAATTCCCAATCAATCTCTACTATGTTTTTTGCTTTGTCATAAAAAAGTAATTCATCAAATTCAAAATCTATTTCATCGTAATTTAAATAATTGATAGCAGCACTCCAACTTGTTGAATTTGGCTGAAGAATATTTCCTCTAGTAAAATGTAGTTCCGTGTTTTCTATTAATATTTTCATCTAGGTGCCTTTAATCTAGTACATACTGTAACCTCACCGTAATTCTTGCCGTTTTGTCTTTGCTATACGTATCATTAATTCCGCCATAGCTATCTTCCTCTACACTACCCTTTCCAGTAATTTGAAAAACACCCATGCTGGCATCTTTTAACTTGCCCATATCACCATTGCCAGCTTTAATAATTTTTTGTGCTCTTTCTTTGGCGTCTTGTGTGGCTTTTACAATTAAGTCGTGTTTTAAACTAGGCAAATCGCTAAACGTATATTGCACTTGATTGGGATTAAATTGTACACCACTATTAATTAACTCTGCAGTTTGATCAATTACCGTTTCAATTTTTTTCATCAACTCTGGATTTTTTTTGGCGTTGAATGAAATAGTTTGAGTAGCGGTGTATCCATCAAAAATACTTTCGCTTTTGGTGGTATTGTTTTCGCCTTCGGTAGTAACTGTTCTGTAATTTTTATCGAAGTTTACGCCGCTAAAAGTAATTTCATTTGCTGCAAAGCCTTTGCTCATAAAAAATTGTTTTACTTTGGCTTTGTCAGCCGTAATTAAATTGTAAGCTTCTTTGGCATCCATGGCTTTGGTGTCAAAATGCCCACTCCAGTAAATTTCATCGCTAGTAAAATCTTTTGTGCCAAGCCCTACAACCGAAATGGTGTCTGTTTTGGAGTTTCTGTTTTTAAAGGCATTGCCTAAAATAAGTGCAGTAATAATAATTGATAACCCAATTATGCTGGGTTTCAGAAAGGAGTCTGATTTCATTGTTGTTTAAATTTTGCATAAATGTAATATGAAAAATGGATTGAGTGTTAGATAAATAATTGTTAAAGCTTTTAGCTAGTTATTTTTCAGTTTTTTACCTGATTTTTTTGACTTATTTTATGAAATAACATTGCTATTAACATTTATTTTGCACATTCATTTACAATATCTTTAATAAAAATAAAAGAGGCTATAACTAAAGTTTAGGATAGCCCCTTTTATCAGTCAATTTGTTATATTTATTTTACAAACCTAATAGTTTTAATTTCCTCGTCCTTTAATGAATTAACTATTAAAGAATAAACTCCTGCGGAAACATTGCTGATATTAAAATCTATATAATTTAACCCAGCTGTTACCTGTATCGTTTGCTTTTTTATCAATCTACCATGTAAATCAAATATAGAAATCTTTACAGCATTTGCTTTAGTAGCAGCAATGTTTAACTTAAATGTGCCATTTTTATTAATAGGGTTTGGTGCTATATTAATTACATCTATTTCTGTAATTGAATTTATTAAAGTAATTGTATTACTATATGTTGTTTTTCCTGTAGCATCAGTAAGTTGCAACCTATAATAGTTTATTCCTGAAAGTGGTTTTATATCAACATAATAAAATGGTTGAGCACATTGCAAAGCTGTTGCATTAATTGTGTAAATTGTATTGAATAACGTGTTATTGCCACTACGCTGTAAATTAATTTTTACACCTGTTGTATTATTGCAAGTAACTTTCCAATCAAGCACATGTGTATTACCCTGTTTTTTGCCATTTAAATAATTTACTTCTACTGGCAATGCATATCGCAAGTTAGTATGTATATAAAAGCCCGAAAAGCCAGCAACATCAAATTTTACCTCCCAATAGTTTCCATTCCAAAATATATCTGCATCATTAGGGTTTATTAATATTCCTGTACCAGCAGAATATTGATTTGGTAAAGATGGACTTGTATTTGGAGTGCCGTGATATTGTGTTACTCGTAAATTCGATCTATTTGCATCACTATTTCCGCCATTGGCTACAGTTGGTAAATCTGGCCATAAACCATTGTTAGCATTGTACTGCACAAATTCAGCATCGTTAAAGTAAAGCGTAATTTGTCCGGTTGATGTTGCAGCATTTGTATTAGGCAAAATATCAAAATGTCTTGGCAAGTAGGGTTCTGCATTATAGGTGGGCAACACTAATGGATCTATATATACACAAGTATTAATAATTCCAGCTACTGGATTAGTACCTGCTGGTACAACTTTAGCGATTGGATTACAAGCTGTATTTAAATAGATTGATCCTAAAGCATTAACTATTTTACTTTCGCATTGAGTTGCACTAACAGCACCTGCAATAGTTGTATTTATTGGGCTAAGCGTAACTGTTATATTACTGCTTTTTGAACAAATACCTGTTGTTGATGCCGCTGTATATACTGTAAGAGAAGTTGGGTTTGCAA
>JAGNRZ010000021.1 GCA_017988335.1 Ferruginibacter sp. | reverse complement strand
AAGAGAGGGTTTATATTCAAAGCCTAATTTTGCATATCTATCTTTTACTTTATCGTTGATAGAGCCTTCTGCAGCAATACCGCTTAAGTCGCCTTTAATATCCATTAGTAAAACAGGCACACTATTATCGCTTAAAAACTCACTAATCATTTGCAGCGTTTTGGTTTTACCTGTACCCGTAGCACCAGCAATTAAACCATGGCGGTTCATTGTTTTTAATGGTAGGTTAATAGTAGCTTCTGGTACTACTTCGCCATTTAAAACAGCAGCTCCAATTTTTACATGTTCGCCTTTAAATGTATAGCCATCGGCAATGGCTTGTATAAATTCTTCTTTTGTGGGCATTTTAAATATTTTTTGGAAAGTTACAAACAGAGAAGCATATTTTGATTAAAATTTATGAACCTTACTAAGCAGTTAAATAAAATAGAATAGTAACTTTGCAATTGATGAAAATACTCATTCCTTCTATTCTAATATTTGGCACTTTTTGCATCATAAACTTTTCTTTTAACACCGAAGAAAATACAATTACAACCAAAGCCGCTTTAGGCAAAAAATTATTTTCAGAAAAAATATTATCTAAAGATTCATCTGTAAGCTGTGCTAGTTGCCACAATCCTCAATTTGCCTTTGCAGATACTATGGCATTTAGCTTGGGAATAGAAGGAAAACTAACTAGCCGCAATACGCCATCTGTTTTAAACATGAAAAACAGACCTTATTTTTTTTGGGATGGCAGGGCAAATTCATTAGAAGAACAATCTTTAATGCCTATTGCTAATCCTAATGAAATGGGCTTACCTATAGCAGAAGCTGTTGCAAGACTAAATAAAAACAGCACCTATATTTCTCTTTTTAAAAAAATATTTAAACAAAAGCCTACGGCAAAAAACTTAGCTGCTGCATTTGCTGCTTACGAAAAAACCTTAGAAACTGTTGATAGTAAATTTGACGATTGGAGCAACGACCTTAAAAAATTAACTCCACAAGAAGAAAGAGGCAGGCGTGTATTTGTAGGCAGTAAAGCAAAATGTTTTGATTGCCATTTTCAAGAAGATTTTACAGATGATGGCTTTAAAAATATTGGCTTGTATGATGAAATTAATTTAACCGATGCAGGGCTTTACAACATTACAAAAAAAGAAAGTGATAAAGGGAAATTTAAAACACCCGGTTTACGCAATATTGCGGTTACTGCTCCCTACATGCATAATGGCATGTTTAAAACATTAGAAGAAGTGGTGGACTATTATGATAACCCTAAAAAAATTGTACCCAACGGTATCAATATAGATGATGCATTGCAAAAACCACTACATCTTACTGTACAAGAAAAAAAAGACTTGGTTGCATTTTTGAAAACTCTCACAGATAAAAAATTTTCTCACAGATAATTTTTCTCCCGCCGATTACGCAAATGACGCAGAATAGTATAACTAAAATTAGTAGGGGGTTTTAGTTGTCAAAAAAAATATACCGCTTCTACTTTTCTATTAAATAAATAGATTTCGGCTATTACGCTAAAAAATCAGCGATATTTGCGTAATCGGCGGGGTAATAATCACCTTTAACAAAAAATTAGGCACTATATTCGCTATTAGTAAAATGAATTAATTTTATTTGTATAAAACCACTAAAAAAATGGAAGCAACAAAACCCAAAATACTACTATGTGAAGATGATACTAACCTTGGTAGCGTTCTTAAAAACTATTTAGAATTAAACGATTACGATGTAACCTTGGAAAGAGACGGTCGCTTAGGCTTAGCCGCTTTTCAAAGAGAGAAGTTTGACATTTGCCTACTTGATGTAATGATGCCTAATATGGATGGCTTTACTTTGGCAGAGGAAGTAAGAGATATAAACCCCGATGTTCCTTTATTTTTCTTGAGTGCTAAAACAATGAAAGACGATATTATACAAGGCTACAAACTTGGGGCAGATGATTATATTACAAAACCTTTTGATAGCGAAGTGTTATTGCTTAAAATAAAAGCTATTTTAAAGCGTAATGAGGAAATGCATAAAGAAGAAGTAAATGCAGAGTTTGATTTAGGTAAATACCATTTTAACCCAAGGTTAAGAGAGTTAACTTTTGATAGTAAAGTACAAGTACTTTCTCCAAAAGAAAATGAGTTGCTTAAAATGCTTAGCGAATACAAAAACGATTTATTAAGTCGTGAAATTGCTTTAAAGAAAATTTGGGGTAGCGATACTTACTTTAACGGACGAAGCATGGATGTGTACATTGCTAAACTTCGTAAATATTTAAAAGAAGATAGCGATATAGAAATTGTAAATATTCATGGCAATGGATTTAGATTGGTAGCTCCATAAATATAAATTCATCTAACTAAATAATGTATTACCAGTGCCGCCTCTGTGCGGCACTTTTCCTAAGTGCTTGTAGGCTTTTTCGGTAACCTCTCTGCCCCTTGGAGTACGCATTATAAAACCTTCTTGTATTAAAAAAGGTTCGTACACTTCTTCTAATGTGCCTATTTCTTCGCCTACCGCTGTGGCAATGGTAGTAATGCCCACAGGGCCTCCTTTAAACTTATCTATAATTGTACTTAGTATTCTATTGTCCATTTCATCTAGCCCGTAAGCATCTACATTTAATGCTTTTAGGCTGTGTTGTGTAATGGCTAAATCAATAACACCGTTGCCAATTACTTGTGCAAAATCTCTTACCCTACGTAATAAACCATTGGCAATACGTGGTGTACCACGGCTACGACCAGCTATTTCGGCAGCGGCATCACTTGTAATTTTTGTGCCTAAAATTTTTGCACTACGTATAATAATATTTTTAAGTGTTGTATGATCGTAATATTCTAATCTATTTTTAATAGCAAACCTACTAAGCAATGGTGCTGTAAGCAATCCGCTACGTGTAGTAGCACCAATTAATGTAAACGGATTTAAATTTAATTGTACACTTCTTGCATTAGGTCCACTATCAATCATTATATCAATTCTGTAATCTTCCATGGCAGCATACAAGTATTCTTCTACCACAGTGCTTAATCTATGTATTTCATCTATAAATAAAACATCGTTTGCTTCTAAATTGGTAAGTAAGCCTGCTAAGTCGCCAGGTTTTTCAATTACTGGGCCGCTGGTTTCTTTTATGTTTACACCCAATTCATTGGCTACAATTCTACTTAAAGTTGTTTTACCCAATCCTGGTGGACCATGAAATAAAACATGGTCTAAGGCTTCACCTCTTAGCTTAGCGGCTTTTATAAAAACGGTAATGTTTTCAATAATTTGTGGTTGGCCACTAAAATCATTAATGGCATTGGGGCGTATATTATTTTCAAACTCTGCATCGGCAGATGTTAAGTTTTGTTTATCGGTATTTAAATTGGGGTTAGCCATGCTGTAAAAATAGTTGATTTATTTGGGTAAAATAAAAAGCCTCTTAGTAAAAACTAAGAGGCTTAAATAATTATATTTCTAATTTTATTTTACAGCAACTTTACAAGCCACTTTTCTATCTCTTGCCATACCTACTTTATCAGTAGTTGCAGCTTTAGCAAATTCGCTACCGTAACCTACAGCTTCAACAATTTGATCAGCCTTAGCACCTGCAGCAATAATATCAGCCTTTACTTTGCTAGCTCTGCTTTGAGATAAAGCTTTGTTTTTTGCAGCATCACCACTAGCATCTGTATAACCACCTATCTTAATTTTTACATTAGGATAAGCTTTTAAAATAGCACCAGCATTTTTAACTTGAGCTGCAGCTGTACCAGTATATTCTGTTTTGCCAGAAATAAATTGTACATTATGTAAATCAAACCAGTTAGCCGCTTTATTTACTGTATCAATTGTACCAGTTTTAATAAAGTTAACCAATGTATTTTCAAAACCATTTGTAGCAACACCAGCTAATTTAACACCACCTGGTAATTCTAAATCCATTGGAGCACCTAAATCGTAGCTAACTAAGCCCGAAACACTATCAATAGTTACAGCAGGCATAGTTACTGTTGTATTAGTTGTACCTTCTGTACCAGTAGTTGTAGTACCGCTTGTGTTATGAATAGTATCATGACCATCGCCAGTAGTAGCTGTACCACTTTTACCACAACCATCTTTAGTAAAGTACCAAACACCAGCAGCTAAAGCTCCTAATAATAACAATGGTAATAAAAATTTCATGGCACCACCACTTTTTTCTTCTACTTGATTAGTGTAGTGAGTAGCTGTAGCTTTTGCATGACTAACAGTTTCTGCTGCTTTATCGCCAAAGCCGCTAAACATACTGCTTAAGTTTAAGCCAGCTGGTATTGCAGAAGCAACACTTGATTTTTGACTACTTAATAAAGAAGCAATTCCACTTGCACCTAAACCGCTACTTGCAGCCTGCTTGCCTAATAAGCCTAATACTAATGGTGCAGCCATACTTAATAAAGATGATGATGATGATGATTTTACACCAGCAAAATTTGATATTAAGCCAATTAAGCCATCAGTTTTATTACCAAATAAGCCGCTCAATAAACCAGCGCCTTTATTTAATAATCCACCGCCATCGCCAAAAAAGTTACCAATATTTCCTAATAAACCAGAGTTATGTTGTTCACCAGCTAAGTTTGCAATCATATTTGCACCATCGTTGCTAGATGATTTATCTATAAGTCCGCCTACTACTGTAGGTAATATCCCTCCAAGGGCTTTGGTTACTCCGCTTTCGCTTTCACCTAAAAAAGAACTGGCTTTTCCTACTAACTCGTTAGTAAACAAGCCTTTAGCAGCATCTAATAAATTGAATGACATGTTGAATTTGGTTTTAATTTGTTTAAATATTTGCTATAAGATATTCTGCAATCAATATTGGTTGCATTTGTAGTAAAGATAATTCCCTGAAAACCAAATTGCAATAGTTTTTATACTCTTTTTTGTATTGTTAATATCAAAAGCCTTTTATACCATCTTTTTACCTTTAATCAATATTACCCTTAAAATTGCTTAAGTTGCTTTTAACTTTATAAATATGGAGAATATTAGTGTACGATATTGGCTATGTCAGATTTTTGGCTGGGGAGTTTGGGGTATTATTATTACCTATTTTAATTTGGTAGTTTTTGGTGATAGATTTGCAGAAATTGGTGGCAAAAATGAGTTTATTATTAGCTTAATTATTTTTTTAGCTTCTGGTCTATTGGCAACCCATATATTAAGAACAATAATAAAAAAAACAAATTGGCTTAAGTATTCTTTTAATAATGTGGTGGTATTTTTTGTAGTAGCCGTAACCATAACATCGGTAGCACTATATTACGGAGGTAATGCTATTGAACATAAAACTCCATACTCTTACGATAATTTCATTTTAAAGCAACGGCTTGAAAAAGCTAAAAAAATTGAAGCCGAAGCTGGGCTAGATAAAGTTACTTACTACAACCCCACTACCCCTGTAAAAGATTCGTTAAGCCTTAAAACTATTGCCTCTATTAAAAAAAATACAGGATGGTATAAAAACAGTAAAGGTGAGTGGAAGCATGAAAACAAAACCGACCTATTTGGTATTTATCAAAACATATTGCTTATCGGCATTTGGTTGCTCATTTATATAGTATATCACTATGTAGAAAAAACAAGAAAAGACGAAGTAGATAGATTAAAATTAGAAAGTAGTATAAAAGAGTTAGAATTAAAAACAATTAAATCTCATATTAACCCACACTTTATTTTTAACTCTCTTAATAGTATAAGAGCATTGGTTGATGAAAACCCACAAAGGGCAAGAACAGCCATTACGGAACTAAGCAATATTTTACGCAGTAGTATGCAAGCCGAAAAAGCAGAAACGGTTACACTTGAAAAAGAATTGAGTATTGTAAAAGATTATTTAGCCTTAGAGCAAATGCGTTTTGAAGAACGATTAAAAATAGTGCTAGAAATAGATGAAGATACACTTGACCAACAAGTACCACCTATGATGCTGCAAACGCTGGTTGAAAATGCAATAAAGCATGGTATAAGTAAACAAGTAAACGGAGGTACGGTAAAAGTAGTATCAGATTTTAAGGCCGATAATTTAGAATTACTGGTACAAAATACTGGGCAATTAAATGGTACAAAAAATGGTGACGGCTTTGGTATAAAAAGTACCGAAGATAGATTGAACCTTATGTATCAAGGCAAGGCATCTTTTAGCATAAAAAATTTAGATAACAATATGGTAGAGTCAAAAGTAACTATGCCAGTATTAGTTTAAACATAAAACTGTAGTGAATGCAAAAAAAAGTATTAATAATTGATGATGAAAGATTGGCTCGTAATGAGCTAAAAAAATTATTGCAAGATTTTGGTGATATTGAAATAATTGGTGAAGCTGCTAATGCTAATGAAGGTATTGAAAAAATAGAAAGCCTATCGCCTGATTTAATATTTTTAGATATACAAATGCCAGGCAAAACTGGTTTTGATATGCTTGCAGAATTAGATGCTGCACCACATGTAATTTTTACTACCGCCTACGATGAATATGCCTTAAAAGCATTTGAAGTAAATGCGTTAGATTATTTAATGAAGCCTATTGAGCCTAAAAGATTAGCTGACGCTTTACAAAAATTACAACAAGCCGAAGAAAAAGAATTAGCTGCTGCCTTAGCTGCTAGCCGTGGTATTTTAACCGAAGCCGACCAAGTTTTTGTGAAAGATGGGGAACGCTGCTGGTTTGTAAAATTAGCAGAGGTACGTTTATTTGAAAGTGTAGGTAACTATGCCAAAGTATTTTTTGGCACTAACAAACCTTTAATATTAAAATCGCTTAACGCATTAGAAGAAAGATTAGATGATAGAGTATTTTTTAGAGCCAACAGAAAACACATTGTTAACTTAAGAATGATTGAAAAAATTGAGCCTTACTTTAATGGTGGTTTATTGCTAGATTTACATGGTGGCGAAAAAGTAGAAGTAAGCCGTAGGCAAGCTGTTAAGTTTAAGGAAATGATGAGTTTGTAACAATTAATAATTAGGAATTAAGAATGAAGAAATTACTTTTAATTTTGGGAACAGGCTTATTAAGCCTTTTTTCTTTTGGGCAGAACATTGATAAAATAATAAATGCAAAAGAAGTAGAACGAATTGAAACTGTTTTAAGTGCCGATGATATGATGGGGCGTAAACCATTTACCCTAGGTATTGATAAAGCTGCATCTTTTATTGCAGATGAATTCACAAGAAGTAAACTTAGCTATTGGGATAAAGCTACCAACTATTTTCAAGAGTTTAGTTTAGTAAAACCTAAGCTTAGCAGCCTTAATGGTGTTATTGACGGTGACACTATTACCGAAACTAATTTTTTTGCCCATAGTTCCCAAGCCAGTGTACAAATCAGCAACACCAAAGGGTATGAAATGCTAAGCATAAAAAAAGATGACGATTTTTTTAATACTGTTGGAGATATTATAGATGAAGGCAAAAACTGTTTTGTACTAGTAGATAAAGTGCATAGCGATAAATTTAAACGCTTAAAAAATTTTGGCTATCGCCAAAAATTTTATTCTCCTACTAATCAAATTTTTTATTTAACTAATAATACCACTATTACTAACATAAACATAAATGCCGACTATAAAATAACCGAACAAAAATTAAAAAATGTAGTAGGAGTTATACCCGGTAAAAGTAAAAAAGATGAATACGTAGTATTTGGCGGCCATTACGATCATTTGGGTGTAACAAAGCCCAATAAAACTGGTGATAGTATTTACAACGGTGCAAATGATGATGCAGCTGGCACCACTGCCGTAATGATGTTGGCAAAATATTTTTCAACACAAAAAAATAACGAACGTACCTTAATTTTTGTAGCTTTTACCGCCGAAGAAATCGGCGGCTATGGCAGCCAGTATTTTAGCAAACAACTTAACCCCGATAAAGTGGTAGCTATGTTTAATATTGAAATGATTGGCACCGAAAGTAAGTGGGGAAAAAACAGTGCTTTTATTACAGGCTACGAAAAAAGTGATATGGGCAAAATATTGCAAGCCAACCTTAACGGTAGTAAATTTAAATTTGAGCCAGACCCTTACCCTAAACAAAATTTATTTTACCGCAGCGATAATGCAACCCTTGCAGCCCTAGGTGTGCCAGCACATACCATAAGCACAAGCAAAATGGAAGAGCCGCCAAACAATGAGCCAAACTACCACAAAGTAAGCGATGAAATTGGCACATTAGATATGAACAATATGGCAGAAATAATTAAAGCCATTGCAGTAAGTAGTAAAACAATTGTTAGCGGAAGAGATACGCCAAGTAGGGTGGAGAAGATGAAGTAAATAATAGTATTTATTTTAAACTCGTTGCATTAACTCCATATATAATTGCATCTTTAAGCACATCAATATTTATGTCTATAAGTGATTTAAATTTAATGCAATAACCTGTTACGCTAGCTTTGCCTATTTTTTTTCCATAAGCCTGCATTAAATATTTTTTGTCTTTAATACCAATAATATAAACAGAAATTCCGGTACTGTTTGCACTTATTCCAATTTGATAAAACTCTTTACTTGTGCCATCAGCATAATTTATATTTTGAAGTCCGTATCCGATATTAGGGTTAGTAACAACTTTACCTTTTTCGTCTTTCCCATCTAAAAACCACAGTTTACATTTTGGTAATGTTTGAAGTATTAATTTATGCAAGGTTTCAAAATCCGAACGTTTTGGCTCAGATAGAGTAGCAATATAACTTTTAATTTGTTCTTTAATATTCATTTATTATTTTGTTTAATGCCATTAAGGCTTTTATATTACCTATTTTTTGTCATTTCGACGAAGGAGAAATCTATCTTTTAGACTATGATTAGATTTCTCCCTGCGGTCGAAATGACAGTGCAGTTTTAAAGTCTAAATGGTATAAATATACTTTTTAATATTAGTAGATTTTTATGCTGCTTTAATTTTGACTTGCTCTTCGTACCTAATATTATTTAGCTTACTTAAGTTCAGAAAGTATTATCTTTTTCTGTTTAAGTGTATTTTTCATTGCCTTTTCTCTGACTTGTGAATCATTACTGTTAATAAGGTCAAAATATTCAACAGGTACTACCTGCCACGATAAACCATATTTGTCTTTACACCAACCACAGCTACTTTCTGCCCCACCGTTTGTGGTTAAAGCATTCCAATAATAATCTACTTCTGCTTGGTCTTTACAATTAATAACAAACGAAACAGACTCGTTAAATTTAAAGAATGGCCCTGCCGCCAAAATATTAAATTCCATTCCATTAATTTCCATAATTGCGGTTTCAAAATCTCCTCCTCCAGCTTCTGGTGGATTTTTATATTTATGATGCTCCTTTAGTTTACCATCTTTAAAAATAGAAAGATAATAATCTACAACTGCTTTTGCATCTTTTGTTTCAACCCAAAGACAAGGTGTTATTTTTTGAGTAATCATATCAGTATTTTTTATTACAGTTTTATTAGATGCTGTATCAATATTATTTTTTTTATCAGCATTCTGCTGAGCATCTCCACAACCTACTAAGCTTGCTATAACTAATGCTGTTAAAAAATTAAATGTATATTTTTTCATTGCTTTATTTATTTAATGTTGCCAATACCTTTTCAAGGTTTATCATGCTCATTGTAAATCCTTCTTTAAAGCCCATTTCAATCAGTTTCTCCATTCTTTCTAAAGATTCATTGTAGATAATAATACTAACTTTCGTTACTTTATTTTCTTCACTAAAATTCAAATCCCAATCAGAGCCTGGTAATTGAGGGTTTTCATCTGCATCTGCAAAAGCATTCAAATATTTAAAATTGGTTTTTGGAGTAATAGATGTGTACTCCTGTATAGCCCAACGTTCAAGGCCTTCGGGGCTTACCATAGCATAAAATCTTTTACCACCCACTTTAAAATTCATATACTTAGTTTTTGCTATCCAAGGTTTGGGTGCTGTCCATTGGTCAAGTATTTCAACTTTGGTAAAAGCATCCCATACCAAATCAAGCTCAGCAGCAAATTCTCTAGTTATAAAAACTTTTTTTGCTTCCTTGTCAATTGTAAAATCGAAAAATAAGTTTGTATTCATTTTTTTTGTTTTAAAGATGATAGCACTTTAGTTAATAATAACCCAATTTACTAAGCTAAATAAACAATGGCAATAATTGCCCCACACATATTTGCAAAATAAATAATAATTATTATCTTGTTAAACTAAACTTAACTAATATGATTAAAAAGATTGGTTCCTTTGTAGCCGTATTAGGCTTATTAGCTATTGTATTTGGTTTTTTTGATAGAGTACCTAAAATATTAATGTGGATGTACCAATGGGGCGAAGGTGCAGCTTGGGCAATTAAAATTGGCTTAGTTGTAGTAGGTGCTGCAATGTATTTTATGGGTGGCAAGCAAGAAGAAAAAAGCTAAGTCTATATTTTATTTATTTAATTAGGCAGTGGTGATTACCACTGCCTAATTTTATATTTGTCTTGTAACTTTAAAGAATATAGAATTTTATAGAGTTGTAGATAATAATTTTATATTTTGCTACAAATATTAAACCCAAGTGAGGTTTGTGACAATTATTAATAATTAATTATAAAAATTTAATCCGTTTTGTTTCCTTAAGATAAGACCAAGAAAAATAAGCTTCAAGCTACCTAAAAATTATTTTATTGTTATTAATTTTGCTATTAATAAATAAAATATGCTCATATGATAACTTTTTCTTTCCGCAAACTAATTTTATCTTTTGTTACCCTTTTCTGTTTTACAAAAGCCAGTTTTACACAAACACCAGAAGCCATTTTAAATAAAATAAACTTCGTCAACTATCCTGAAAAAATATACTTACAATATGATAAGCAAAGTTATATAGCTGGCGAAACTATTTGGTTTAAAGCATTCTTAATACAGAATTTATTACCTGCCAAACAAAGTACAGTATTAGCCGTTGAATTAATAAATGAGCAAAATGAAACAATTAATAAAAAAATATTACCCATTTTTGGAGCATCTGCTATTGGTGATTTTACTTTACCTACAAATTTAACAGAAGGGGTTTACAGAGTAAAAGCTTATACAAGAAAGTATATGAGCTTTTCAAATGTAAAACCTTATGAACAAAGCATAGTTATATATAGCCCTAATAGTAAAAAAGTAAATGCAATACAAAACAGTAATGACAGCATAACTATTAATTTTTTTCCTGAAGGAGGTAATTTTGTTGTAAATAAAAATACCGCTATCGCATTTAGATGTGTAAATAAAAAAGGCTATCCAGTTAATGTAGAAGGGAATATTGTTAACCAAACAGGCAAAGTTATACTTAATTTTAAGAGTACACATTATGGAATGGGTAAATTTGTATTGAACAGTAATAGCAATGAAAAATATTTTGCTCAATGTAAATTTGCAAATAATACATCTGCTACCGTTGCATTACCTAATACTATAGAGCAAGGTGTAAATTTATCAGTTTTACAAAGCAGTGATATTGGCTTTTATTTAGACATATCAAACATTAATATAGAAGATTTACAGCCAAGTTATATTTTAGGAGTTCAAGAAACTAAAGTTTTATTTAACATCCCAATAAATATTAACCAAAAAGAGGTTGGCGGTAAAATACCAACCAAAGACTTACCTACAGGCATTTTACAATTAACAGTTTTTAATAAAAATCATAAACCGTTAGCCGAACGGTTATTGTTTATAAATTCTCAAGATTATATTGTAAACACTTTTTTTACAGCAGAAAAAGTGAATTTGCAAAAAAGAGGAAAAAATAATTTTTCTTTTAGAATAAATGAAAAAATAAAGGGTACTTATGCACTAGCCGTAACTGATGGCAACAATACTTCTGATAATTATGATAATATTTTATCTAAATTCTTACTAACTACCGATGTAAAAGGTTTAGTTTATAATCCATCTTACTATTTTGAAAAAATTGATAATGAACATATTCAAAACCTAGATTTAGTTATGCTTACAAATGGATGGAGAAAATACAACTGGACAGAGCTTTATGAATTATATGAAAAAAAATATTTTTTACCCGACCCAAACTATGTTAATGTTAAAGGTATTGCCTATGATAGCTACACCAAACAACCTATTACTTCTCAAACATTAACAATGTATGTAAAAACAAAAGATAACTATAGTGATTTAATGTATGTTGATGTTGATAGCAGCGGTGTATTTTATTTGCCACAAATGGTATTTGAAGATACTGTTAAAATAGCTTTTTATAATAGAAATGGAAGTGAAGATAAAATGAAAATAAAACTCAATACACAATCTATTGGCTCAATGTTTCATTTACCCAATTTATCTTCGGCTTACTTTAAAAGTAATTTACAAGATAGCTTATCGCCATGGGTAAAAGAAATTTTAGAACGAAGTAAAAATAATTCTTTTGAAAAAGGAATTGTTTTAAAAGAAATAAAAGTACAGGCTAAAGTAAAAACAGAAAAAGAAAAATACGAAAAGAGTTATGTGGGAGGAAGGCTTGGTGGTAGTGCTGCTAGGGAAATTGATTTTTTTACAAACCCTACTTCTTCATCGCAAAATATTTTGGAATTTCTAAAGCCCCGTTTATTTGATGTAAATATTACTGGAGGCCCTGCGGAGTATTCAGTAACATACAGAGGTATTAGAAGTATTTCAAACCCTAATGCACAAATGGCTCTTTTTTTAGATGAAATGAATGTTGATACATATTCATTATTAAGCATACAAGCATCTGAAGTAGCTTTAGTTAGAGTGTATTCACACTCAGCAGGAGTTAGCGGAAATGGAAGTGCATTAGCTATTTACACAAAAAAGGGAGGTGGCACTACTACTAAAACAGGTTTAACAGATGTGTTTGTAGAAGGCTTTTCGCCAACTAAAGAATTTTTTTCACCAAATTATGAAGATGCTAATAACAATATAAATATAGATGAGAGAAGTACCTTGTATTGGAATCCTTATCTTAATACAGATGAAAATAATAATGAAATAAAATTTTCCTTTTATAATTCAGATAAAGCTAAGCAATTTAAAATAATTATAGAAGGCATTTTGGAAAATGGGAAACTACTTCATTTTGAAAAAATAATAACTGAATAAGGAACTTGCTTTTAAGTTTTGTGAAGAAAAAAGCTAAGGCTATATTTTATTTATTAGACTAGGCAGTGGTAAATACCACTGCCTTTTTTATTATATTAATTATAAATTCGTTCAATTACATCTTTATATTTTTCCATTATTACTTTTCGTTTTAACTTAAGTGTTGGCGTTAATTCTCCAGTATCTACTGTCCATTCATTGGGTAATAATTCAAATTTTTTAACTTGCTCTACATGGTTAAAAAATTTATTGAAGGAGTCAATTAACTCTCTATAAAGTGCTAATACTTTTGGGTTATGTACCGCATCCTGTGCAGTGGTAAACGGAATCTCTTTATGCCTCATCCACTCTTGTAAGCTAGGGAAAGAAGGCACTATTAATGCCCCTACAAATTTTTGTTCAGCTCCTATAATCATTATCTGCTCTACAAATGGGCTCTCCTTCATTTTATTTTCAATAGGTGCAGGTGCTACATACTTACCACCACTTGTTTTAAACAACTCTTTTTTGCGGTCAGTAATTTTCAAATACTTTCCATCTTCAAATACACCTATATCGCCTGTGTGTAACCAGCCATCAATAATTGTTTCGGCAGTTAAATCGGGGCGTTTGTAATAGCCCAACATTACGCTAGGGCCTTTTACACAAATTTCTCCATCGGCTTCTAACTTTATCTCTTGCCCTATAATACAAGGGCCTACAGTGCCTATTCGTAAATCATTTTTGGGGTTTACAGTAATTACTGGCGAATTTTCTGTAGGACCATATCCTTCTCTTATAGGAATTTTAGCTGCATTAAATACTCTTAATAATCGAACTTGACATGCAGCACCGCCTGTAATTATTAATTCTAAATTGCCTCCCAATCCTTCTCTCCATTTGCTAAAAACAATTTTGTTAGCAATACCTAACTTTACTTTGTACCAAAGGCTTTTTCCTCTAGTATCATAGTCATTGCCCAAAGCCAAACTCCAGTCAAATAATTTTCTTTTAATACCAGTTAACTCTGTGCCTTTTGCTACAATTTTTTCATACACCTTTTCCAACAGCCTTGGTACGGTTGTAAATAAGTTTGGTTTAACATCTTTTAAGTCATCGCCAATTGTTTCTAAACTTTCGGCATAGTAAATACCATTAGCACTAGAGATATAAATGTAACTTACCATTCTTTCAAAAATATGATTGAGTGGTAAAAAGCTTAATGCTTTTTTATTAATATCTTTTTCAAAAGGAAAACTTTTTTTGGCATTTAAAACATTGCTCACAATGTTGGTATGACTTAGCATTACACCTTTGGGTGTACCTGTTGTACCACTAGTGTAAATAATAGTAGCACAATTACTAGCAACAATATTCTTTTTTATATCTTCTAATTTAGCTAAATCTTCGTTAGTCGGTGTTGCTAAAATATCTTCCCAAAAAGTAGAACCTTCTAATTTATCAAAACTATAAATAGTTTTTAAACTGGTTACTTTACTTTTAATACTATTAGCTTTAGCTAAAATTTCGTCGCCACTTACAAATGCATATTTTACCTCTGCGTCATTAAATATAAATTCTAATTCTGCTACATTGGTAGTAGGGTAAATAGGGCAAAGACAAACGCCTATTTGCTGGCAAGCAAAATCAAGCATTAACCATTCTGGCCTGTTTTTACTAATTAAAGCAATTTTATCCATTTGCTCCACAGGCATATTGTTACCCCCACCAATTCCTAGCGACAGTAACCCTAAACTTAATTTATCTACAGTTTCTTTTACTTCTTGTGTGCTGTATAATCGCCAGTTTCCATTCTCTTTTGCAGCAAACATATCTGCCTTAGGAAAATTATTTAACTGATAGGTTAAAAAATCAAATAAGCAATCGTTATAATTCATATACATTCGTTATACAACTAAGGTAATAAAAAAAAGCCATCTTGTAACTACAAGATGGCTTTTAAAAAAATTATATACCCTTACTTTTTAGAAGCAGCAATGTTTAATTTCAAATTAACGGTTTTGCTGATTACCCAATCTTGAGGGTTATTAGGACCTTTGTAATTTAAACCCCATTGTGTTCTATCTATATTAAAATCAGCAACAGCAGTTACTTTATCAGCAGCAATATTTACTTTAGCAGGAAAAGAAATATTTTTTGTACTATCCTTTAATGTAAAGTTTCCTTTAATAGTATGTGTAGCATCTTTCATTACCACATCTTTCATAGTAAGGCTATCGTACTTAAATGCTTCTACGCCAGTAATTTCAAATTTTGCTGTTCCAAATTTTGCAACATCAAAAAAATCTGGGCTTTTTAAATGACCTTCTAATTTTCCTTTACCATCAGCCTCTGTTAAATCAGTTACATTTAAGCTATTAACATCAATTACAAAACTTCCACCTGTTAAGTTGTTTTCTTTTACTGAAAGATTTCCGTTTTGCACTTTAAAACTACCATGGTGGGCACCTGTAGGCTTAGTACCCGTCCAACCTACAGTTGATGTAGAATCTGTTGCATACGCTGTTCCTTCTGTAGAAGCTACAGCTTCTTTTTCTCCTGTAGCCGCTTTGTCAGCTTCTGGAGCATTATTGCAAGCAACCATTACGCTGGTAGCTGCTAATACGAAAAGTAATTTTTTCATTTTATTATTTTTTAATTTAGTACCACAAAAGTAGGTAATTAATGTTCAAACATCAAAATATTATTTATGATATTGCCCTGTTGGTATTTTAAAAATTCTACCTCGTTGAAAACGAGTAAGTTCTGCATATTCGGTAGAGTGAGTGGTTGTCCAGCTTTGGTAGTACGATAAGTTTTGAGCTGCCGTAAATATCCAATGGTTATAGGCTTCAAAAACACCTTCTTGCAATAACTGCTTTTGTAAATCAAATAAACGGCTGGGGTACTTGCTGGCATAAGTGTTTTGCCAGTCTAATATAAAACGAGTACGCAGCATTATTAAACTTTCGGTGTTAATACCAGAGCTTATTACTGTTGATTGCTTTAATAAAGTTTGCAAAACGGCTGTTGCAAAAGCAGAGTTAGTTTGTGCTTTTTGCTCAGCATCTGTATCGACAAATAATTTTTTATAGCTTTCAAGCAAAATGTTTTTTATTTCGGGAGATGAGGTACTCATAGGCTCCATATTTAAAAATATTTCGCCGTAATAAATGCTCCAAATTTTATCTGTACTAAAATAGTAGTATTTAGATGCATTAAAATAATTTTTAGAAAAGCTAGGATCAACTTCAATTCCTTTTTCCCACATTTTTATTGCATCATAATTTTTTTGCGACCACATTAATTTTCCTAATTCATTGTATAGTGAGCCGCTATTAGGAAATTTTTTTATCCCTTTTTTATATAATTTTTCACACTCTTTTGCATCGTCATTAGCTAATAAAATATCACCTGCTATTTGATAGCATTTATCATCAGCATCCTCTCTATCTAGCAATGGCTTTATAGTTTCTAATGCTTTTTTATTATTGTTGCTAAAGTAATAGTTAAGGGCTAAGTCTTTATTAATATCAATGTTGCTAGGCTGTAAATCTTTGGCTTTGTTTAATACAATAATCGCATTGGCATAATCGCCTTGTACCATAAAGGTTCTGGCAGTTTCTTGTAATTGTGCTACATCTTGTGCTGCTGCTGTAAAACTAGCTATTGTAATAAAAAAAATAATCCATGTTTTTTTCATGGGTTAAAGATACTAATCAAAAGTATTATGTGAGAAAAAGGATTTGAAGGTTCAAAAACTGTTTTAATGTTAATTTTAGGTATTTTAAGAGTGCAAAAATGAATTTATGCAATGCAGATTTAAGAATTAATTTTAAAAGGTTGAAGTACAATTGAAGCCATCCTTTTGTCTTTGTAAAGAAAAAATTTATACGATGGCTTTTCTTTTGGGTAATACATCCATCCTTTTCGATCATAACCAAAGTAGGCAGCCATTTTATTACGAGTCTCAAAGTCAATAAATCCAACAAATTCTTTTATTAGATATGTTTCATGATTCTTTCTTTTAGTAGATTTAACAATTACATGTGTTAGTAAAAACCCATTTAAATAAACAGAGTCAAATTCAATGTGAGTCCATCCACCTCCTATCCCTTTTTTGTGAACTTTATAATTTAGAAATCTATTTTTTGGAATATCCTCAATTTTAAAATTAAATTTAAAATTATAATCTGGCTTTTCGAACTGAACTCCATTTAAAAATATTGCTCTATTACTTTCTGTATTGTTTTGACTAAGACATACAGAATTCAAAATCAAAAACAGACTTATAGAAAATAGATGATATTTCATATTGAGTAGGTTTATGTTATTTTAAATTTTTTATTTAATCAACAATCACATGTGTCAACAAACCATCTCTTAATTTAGGCTCAAACCAAGTACTTTTTGGTGGCATTACATTACCGCTATCAGCAATATCAAAAAGCTGCTGTAGGCTTACTGGGTAAAGACTAAACGCAACCGCCATTTCGCCACTGTTTACTCTTTTTTCTAATTCACTTAAGCCTCTAATTCCGCCTACAAAATCTATACGTTTATCTGTACGTTGGTCAGCAATACCCAAAATTGGCTCTAAAATATTATTGCTTAAAATAGATATATCTAAAATGCCAATAGGATCGGTAGTATACGTATTTTCTTTACTTGCTAATTTATACCATTGTTTATTTAAATACATGCCAAACTCATGTAATTGGCTAGGCGAAAATGCTTTTGCTACTTTTTCTACTGTAAAATGGGCTTCAATTTTAGCAATAAAATCTTCAGTATTTAATCCGTTTAAGTCTTTAACTACTCTATTATAATCCATTATTTGTAACTGATTATGTGGAAAAAGAGTAGTTAAAAAATAATTAGCATTTTCTGTAGCATCACTACCCATAGCCGCTTTTACCTTAGCAGCACTTGCCGCTCTATGATGCCCATCGGCAATGTAAGTGCAAGGCACTTGCTCATCAAAAATGGTAGTAATTTTTTCTATTGCGTTATCATCATTTACAATCCAAATAGTATGCTGTATGCCATCATCTGCTGTAAAATCGTAAACAGGATTTTTTTCTTTTTTCCAATCTTCAATCAAATTATCTAAATCGCTTACATTTTTATAGGCTAAAAACACATTACCAGTTTGTGCACCAATGGTTTTCATGTGGTCAATTCTATCCTTTTCTTTTTCTGGCCTAGTAAATTCATGCTTTTTTATTAAATCGTTGTCGTAATCAACCACACTGCTTGCTGCTACTAAACCTGTTTGGCTTCTGCCATTCATTATTAACTGATAAATGTAATAGCAAGGTTTACTCTCTTTGAATAAAATATTTCTACTAATAAAAGCATCTAAGTTTTCTTTAGCCTTATCATACACTTCTTGAGAATGTGTATCAATATCATCTGCCAAATCTATTTCGCTTTTAGTAATATGTAAAAAACAATTGGGATTGCCTTGTGCTTCAATTTTTGCCTCTGCACTATTCAATACATCATAAGGTTTACTAGCTACTTGTTTTGCTAATTGTGCTTCTGGTCGTAATGCTGCAAAGGGTTTAATAATACTCATGTTGGATTGGTTTTTTTATAATCGGGTGCAAAGTTATGTTAATTAATTTTTATCCATTTTTTATAGCAAAGTTTGCCATTAATTCTACCAAATATTTAACACTTTCAAGTGGTAATGCATTGTATAACGATGCTCTAAATCCGCCTACACTTCTATGCCCCTTTATTCCGTAAACATTGTTTTCTTTAGCAAATTGTAAAAATTTTTCTTCTATTGCTGCATTGTTCATTACAAAACAAACATTCATTTTGCTTCTATCTTCTTTAGCTACAGTGCCTGTAAATAAAGGGTTGGCGTCTATTTCGTTGTAAAGCAAAACTGCTTTTTCGTTATTTATTTTTTCAATAGCATTTACACCACCTTGCTCTTTTAACCAACGAAGCGTAAGCATACAAACATATATAGCAAATACAGGCGGAGTGTTTAGCATACTTCCTTCTTGTATATGATTACGATAATCCATTATAGTAGGAATGTTACGCTTTACTTTACCCAAGCAATTCTTATTAACAACAACAACATTTACACCAGCAGCACCAATATTTTTTTGTGCTCCTGCATATATTAAATCAAACTTATTAAAGTCTAATTGCCTGCTTAAAATATCGCTACTCATATCTGCCACTAATGAGTTGCTGGTATATGGTATTTTTTGCCATTGTGTGCCGTAAATAGTATTGTTAGTGGTAATGTGCAAATATTTTGCATCATTAGGTACTGCAAAATCTTTAGGTATAAAAGTGTAATTATTTTCTTTTGATGAACACACAATTTCTACATTTCCAAAAAGCTTAGCTTCTTTTATTGCTTTTGAACTCCACACCCCAGTATCTGTATAAGCAGCGGTTTCTTTATCGTTTAATAAATTCATGGGTACTTGCATAAATTGTGTGCTTGCACCACCATGTAAAAAAAGCACTTCATGATCATTATCTAATTGCATTAGCTCTTTTAACAACCCTATTGCCTCATCCATTATTGCCTGAAAAGTTGGGGTACGATGCCCAATTTCTAATATAGATAATCCACTATTGTTATACTCCACAACTGCTTGAGCAGCTTGTTCAAAAACCGTTTTGGGTAAAATAGATGGACCAGCGTTAAAATTATGTATCACTTGTAAAAAAATTAAGCAGCAAAAGTAACTTTATTTAGTAAGTTTTTGAATTAAAGTATTGCAAAATGATTTTGTATTTTTGTAGATAGATTGTTTGTATAGTTCACACAGAAAAAGAAGAAGCAGTGCTTACACAAAGTATCTCTGCGTAAACTCATTTAACTCTTTTCTCTGCGGTGATTTCAAAATAAAAATTATGAGTTTTTCTACCAAAAACAAAGTTCGTATTGTAACTGCTGCCAGCTTATTTGATGGGCATGATGCTGCCATAAATATTATGCGTAGGATTATGCAAAGCAAAGGTGCCGAAATTATTCACCTAGGGCATAATAGAAGTGTGAAAGAAATTGTAGAAGCAGCCATTGAAGAAGATGTACAAGGCATTGCTATTACCAGCTATCAAGGTGGGCATGTAGAGTTTTTTAAATACATGAAAGATTTGTTAGAAGAAAATGGCTGTGGACATATAAAAATTTTTGGTGGTGGTGGCGGTACTATTTTACCAAGTGAAATTGAAGAATTGCACAACTATGGCATTACAAAAATTTATAGCCCAGATGATGGAAGACAAATGGGCTTAGAGGGAATGATTGAAGATGTAATATCTGCTTGTGATATATCATTAAATGGTACTGGAGAGTACAAGCAAACTATGACTTTGGGTGAAGTGAAAGATGTACGAACTATTGCAAGAAAAATTACGAATGCCGAAAATGGTGTTTCAACTAACGACAAACGACCAACGACCAACATTCCTGTTTTAGGTATTACAGGAACTGGTGGCGCAGGTAAAAGTAGTGTGACCGACGAAATTGTCCGTCGCTTTTTAACCAACTTTACCAATAAAACTATTGCTGTAATTTCTGTAGATCCTAGTAAGAAAAAAACAGGAGGAGCATTGTTAGGCGATAGAATTAGGATGAATGCTATTAGTCACGGTAGAGCCTACATGAGAAGTTTGGCCACAAGAGATGATAACACTGCATTGAGTAGTTATGTGCAAGAAGCTATTGATGTTTGCAAAGAAGCCAATTTTGATTTTATAATTTTAGAAAGTGCAGGTGTGGGACAAAGCGATGCTAGTATTTTAGATTATTGCGATGTAAGTATGTATGTAATGACACCAGAATACGGTGCAGCATCTCAATTAGAAAAAATAAATATGCTAGACTATGCCGATGTGGTTTGCATAAATAAATTTGACAAAGCTGGTGCTTTAGATGCCTTTGCAGATGTGTGTAAGCAGTACAAACGTAACCACAGTTTATGGACAGCTACAAATGAAGAGTTGCCTATTGTGGGCACAATGGCAAGCAAGTTTAACGATGAAGGCGTTAACCATTTGTTTGAAAAATTATTAGTAGCTATTGAGAAAAAAACGAATACTGTTTTTGGTGAATATAGTTTTGGAGCAACAGCAAAAGTATCTCAAGCCATAATACCAAGTAGCCGTGTACGTTACTTAAGTGAAATTTCTACAACTATTAGAGAATACGATATTTTAACTGTAGAGCAAAGTGCTGTAGCATCAAAATTGTATCAACTACATGGCTCTTTAGAAATTCTTAAAGTAAAAGGAGATGTATCTGTAATAAATGCTATAGAACAACAAATAGAGTTTTATACCAATCAACTTACTCCAGTTGCTAAAAAACTAATAGCCAACTGGCCTAATAAGTTAGAACAGTATCAAAAAGATTTTTACGAATATAAAGTAAGAGATAAGGTTATTAAACAACCTATGACAACAGTTAGTTTGAGTGGTACTCGTATTCGTAAAGTAATACTGCCTAAGTTTAAAGATTGGGGCGATTTGCTTACCTGGCAAGGGCAAGAAAATGCTCCAGGGCATTTTCCATTTACTGCAGGTGTATTCCCTTTAAAAAGAGATGGCGAAGACCCTACCAGAATGTTTGCAGGAGAAGGTGGACCAGAAAGAACCAATAAACGTTTTCACTATGTAAGCCAAGGTCAGCCTGCAAAGCGATTAAGTACAGCGTTTGATAGTGTTACATTATACGGCGAAGACCCTGCACCACGACCAGATATTTACGGAAAAGTAGGTAACAGCGGCGTAAGCATTGCAACGGTTGATGATGCAAAGAAACTGTATAGCGGTTTTGATTTGTGTAGTCCCAAAACATCAGTGAGCATGACCATTAATGGGCCAGCACCAATGTTGTTAGCTTTCTTTTTAAATGCAGCAATTGATCAACAGTGTGAAAAATATATTATTGAAAATAATTTAAGAGAAGAAGTAAATAAAATTATTGAAAGCAAATTCAGTATTGATAATTTACCCAAATATATTGGTGTAGATGGTATGCCTGTTCAATTAAAAAATGGAGAAATGCTTGGCCAATTGCCAGAAGGTAATGATGGATTAGGCCTACGCTTATTGGGTTTAAGTGGAGCCGATGTTTTGCCAAAAGAAATTTATGAGCAAATAAAAGCAAATGCTTTGCAACAAGTAAGAGGTACAGTGCAGGCCGATATTTTAAAAGAAGATCAAGCACAAAATACTTGCATTTTTAGTACAGAGTTTGCCTTAAAGTTGATGGGAGATGTGCAAGAATATTTTATCAATCAAAAAGTACGCAATTTTTATAGTGTAAGTATTAGTGGTTATCATATTGCAGAAGCAGGTGCAAACCCAATTACCCAATTAGCTTTTACATTAGCCAATGGCTTTACTTATGTGGAGTATTATTTAAGTAGAGGAATGAATATTGATGACTTTGCACCTAACCTTTCTTTTTTCTTTAGCAATGGCATGGATCCTGAGTATAGCGTAATAGGCAGGGTAGCTCGTAGAATTTGGGCAAAAAGTATGAAGTATAAATACAAAGCCAACAAGCGTAGCCAAATGCTAAAATACCATATACAAACCAGTGGTAGAAGCCTTCATGCACAAGAAATTGATTTTAACGATATACGTACAACCTTGCAAGCCTTGTATGCCATTTACGATAACTGTAACAGTTTACATACTAACGCTTATGACGAGGCGATAACTACACCTACTGAAGAAAGTGTACGCCGTGCCATGGCCATACAACTAATTATAAATAGAGAATTGGGAACGGCGAAAAATGAAAATCCCAACCAAGGAAGTTTTTTAATTGAAGAATTAACCGATTTAGTTGAAGAAGCTGTGCTTACAGAATTTGATAGAATTACAGAACGTGGTGGCGTATTAGGTAGTATGGAAAGAATGTATCAACGCAATAAAATACAAGAAGAAAGCTTGTTTTACGAACATCAAAAACACACTGGCGAATTACCACTTATTGGTGTAAATACATTTTTAAGCAAAAGTGGAAGCCCTACTATTTTACCAACCGAAGTTATCCGTAGTACTACCGAAGAAAAAGAACAGCAAATTAAAAATGTAGAGGCCTTTTGGAAACGCAACCAAAATGAAAGTGCCGATAAACTAAAGTGCTTGCAAGAAGTAGCCATTAACAACGGTAATTTATTTGAAGAACTAATGGAAACCGTAAAATATTGTAGCCTAGGGCAAATTACCAATGCTTTGTATGAAGTAGGAGGGCAGTATAGGAGAAATATGTAGACAATTAAAATTATGAGGTACTCTTTAATTATTTTGATTATTGCATTGCAATCATTTGAACTTTCAGCTCAAAAAATCGAAAAGTATTATGACTACGATTGGAAAGAGTGTGATGAACTTACTGCCAGATTTTTTTCTACTATAGAAAAAACCGATAGTGGGTATTATAAAATTGATTTTTACATAGGTACTAAATCCCTTTATTCTATTGGTTTGTACGCAGATGAAAAATGTTCAATACGGCATGGTACATACAAATCGTTTTATGCAAATAAAAAGCCTAAATTAACAGGAAGATATTTTAATGGAAAAGCCAATGGCATATTTATTTCATACCACTACAATGGTATGATGAAAGACTCAGGTAGATTTATGTTTGATAAACTATCTGGCGAATATTTAGCATGGCACAGCAATGGTTTTATTAAAGATTCAATT
Source organism: Ferruginibacter sp. (assembly GCA_017988335.1). GTDB lineage: Bacteria > Bacteroidota > Bacteroidia > Chitinophagales > Chitinophagaceae > Ferruginibacter. Next base: position 5,213 of record JAGNRZ010000021.1, on the reverse strand, counting down.
TCTCCAATTGATGCAGAAAAATATGTTTCTATAAGTTGGTATGATGATGGCACACCTTCAGAAGCTGGATATTTAATTAATGGTGAAAAATGGGGAGTTTGGCAGTACTTTTATAAGAGCAATAAAATTGCGGCAAAAGTGCAGTATAAAAATGATGAAATAGTAAGTGCATCATATTATAAAGAAGATGGTGCTTTGGTTGAGGGGGAGCCAATTATAGATTCGGATGCTACTTTTTCAACAAAAAAATTTGATTCGTGGAAAGATTATCTAGATAGAAAATTATTTTGGCCAAATGGCTTTAAATTCCAAGGTGGGGGAAAAGCTACTATCATAGTAATGTTTACAATAAACGAACAAGGCAAAGTGGAAGATGCTTATATTGATATTCCTTTACATGAGGCATTTAATGAAAATGCATTACATCCTATAAAAAACTCACCTCTCTGGAAACCTGCCATACAGTTTAATCGTCCTGTTAAGCATGTTGTAAGGCAAGCTGTTACTTTCTCTCAGCAAGAATAAAAGGATTTACTTTAAATGTTTCTAATTTGGTAAATTTCATAATTGCCGCAAGCCAATCTTTTCTTAAATTTGACATCCCAACTCAATAAACAATTAATTTCAAATTCTGTTACAATAAAATAAAAATATAATATGGAAAATAACGAAAGCAAATGCCCCTTTACAAGCGGCTTATTAAAAAAAACAACAGCAGGAAATGGCACTGGCAATAGTTTTTGGTGGCCTAATCAAATTAAGTTAAACATTTTGCGTCAGCAGTCGTCTTTAACTAATCCAATGGATGCCTCTTTCAATTACAAAAAAGAGTTTTTAAGCTTAGATTTAACTACTGTTAAAAAAGATATTGAGCAAGTACTTACCACATCACAAGATTGGTGGCCTGCGGATTATGGTCATTATGGCCCATTTATGATACGTATGGCTTGGCATAGTGCAGGTACATACAGAACTCTTGATGGAAGAGGTGGCGGTGGCACAGGTATGCAGCGCTTTGCTCCATTAAACAGTTGGCCTGATAATGCCAATTTAGATAAAGCTAGATTGTTATTGTGGCCAGTAAAAAAGAAGTACGGTAAAAAATTATCTTGGGCAGATTTGATGATATTAGCTGGCAACGTGGCATTAGAAAGTATGGGTTTTAAAACCTTTGGTTTTGCAGGTGGCAGAGAAGATTTGTGGGAGCCACAAGAAGAAATTTATTGGGGTGCAGAAACTGAGTGGTTAGGCGATAAGCGATACACAGGAAACAGGGACCTTGAAAATCCATTAGGAGCGGTACAAATGGGCTTAATATATGTAAACCCAGAAGGACCTAACGGTAACCCAGACCCTATTGCTGCGGCAAAAGATATAAGAGAAACATTTGCCCGTATGGCAATGAATGATGAAGAAACAGTAGCACTTATTGCCGGTGGACATACATTTGGTAAAACACATGGTGCTGCAGATGCTGGTAAATATGTGGGTAGAGAGCCTGCAGGGGCAAGCATTGAAGAACAAAGCATGGGTTGGAAAAATACTTTTGGAAAAGGAAATGCTGAAGATACGATTACCAGCGGCTTAGAAGGTGCATGGACAACTACACCTACAAAATGGAGTAACAATTTTTTCTGGAACTTATTTGGTTATGAATGGGAGTTAACAAAAAGCCCTGCTGGTGCACAACAGTGGATTCCAAAGCATGGCATGGGTGCTGGCACTGTGCCAGATGCACATGTTGCAGATAAAAAGCATACACCTGTAATGTTAACTACAGATTTAGCTTTACGATTTGATCCAGCGTACGAAAAAATATCTAGAAGATTTTTTGAAAATCCAGATGAGTTTGCAGATGCATTTGCAAAAGCATGGTATAAATTAACGCATAGAGATATGGGGCCATTAAGCCGTTACTTAGGAGCAGAAGTGCCTAAAGAAGCCTTAATTTGGCAAGACCCAGTTCCAGCTATAAATCATGAGTTGGTGAATGAGCAAGATGTGGCTATATTAAAAGCAAGCATTTTAGCAAGTGGCTTATCTGTTAGTGAATTAGTTTCAACAGCTTGGGCATCTGCTAGTACTTTTAGAGGTAGCGATAAACGTGGTGGTGCAAACGGGGCAAGAATTAGACTGGCTCCACAAAAATATTGGGAAGTAAATAATCCTACACAACTAAGCAAAGTGTTAGATGTTTTAACCTCTATCCAATCCGCTTTTAATAATGCTGGTGGCAATAAACAAGTTTCATTGGCAGATATAATTGTATTGGCTGGATGTTCAGCAATTGAGCAAGCCGCTAAAAATGCAGGACATAATATAAACGTTTCTTTTACAGCTGGTAGAACAGATGCTACACAAGAACAAACCGATGTAGAATCGTTTGGGGTGCTTGAACCACAAGCCGATGGTTTTAGAAATTATAAAAAGAAAAGTGCTGTAGCTACTACAGAAGATTTATTAATTGATAAAGCACAGTTGCTAAACTTAACTGCACCCGAGTTAACTGTATTAATGGGTGGTTTACGTTCTATCAATATTAATTATGATGGTTCTCAACATGGAGTACTTACTACACAAAAAGATAAATTAACAAACGACTTTTTTGTAAATTTATTAGACTTTGGTACAACCTGGAGTGGTGTTGATGGAAGTAAGGAATTATTTGAAGGAAAAGACCGCAAAACAGGCGAAGTAAAATGGACAGCTACAAGAACCGATTTAATTTTTGGTTCAAACAGTGAGTTAAGAGCTTTGGCAGAAGTATATGCTTGTGAAGATGGTGGCGAAAAATTTTTACATGATTTTGCTGCAGCTTGGACTAAAGTAATGAACTTAGATAGATTTGATTTGAAATAAATTTTAACACAGAGCTAAGGAGTTAACAGAGTTACACAGAGATAATAAATTTCTCTGTGTAACTCAAATGCCTCTGTATCTCTGTGTTTAATACCTTAAATCAGCTAAAATATGTTCTAAATTTTGCTCCTCTAAAATTATTCTTTTAGTGCTATCTCCCTCATCATACCACTTCACCAATCTAATAAATCCATCAGCTATTTCAATACCAGTAATATCGCCATCGCTAAAGCAGCAACAGCCACTATTATAGTAAGTGGGCTTTAGTAAGGTTTCAATGTCATTTATTTTGTTGCTAGGGTGGTTGCTGTATTTACCACTTGCAAAAACAGGTTTGTGAGTATGCCCTGTTACTAAAAGTAAATTCTTTTTACTGCTACTCCATTCATACATAAACTTGTTATGCTTGTTGCGTAAGGTATCGTCTTTACTGGGTGTGTTTACATTTATTTGTAAGTAGCGTTGTATAGGTGCCCAAATATGGGCTACAAGCCAAGTACTTACTGCATTATTATCGCTTAGCTTATCACCTTGATGTCCATGAGTACAAAAAATATTTAAAAATTCACCATCAATTTTTGTCTTTAAAACAATTGCTTCTTTTACTGCCAATGGCATTTTAAAATAGGGTTTTAGCAAACGTTCTACATCCCACTTATTTTTCCAAATAATATCATGGTTGCCAAAAGTGCGGTAATATTTACTGTCTATTTGAAAAGCAGCTTCTGCTCTAAAGGCAGCTTCATTTTTCGGAATTACTTCCTCTGGCTTGTACTTCCAAATTTCTTCAGTATCGCCAAGGCTAATAAATGTAAAGCATTGTTGCTGGTAATATTGTAAAGCCGCAATGTAGTTAGCCTCACTTTTTGCAAAGTCATCAGCTCTATCTTTATTGCCTTTATGTTGATCGCTAAAAATTATAAAACTATCAGAAGTTGCATTAAAATTAAGTGTAGTAGTTTTTTTATTTGTTTTTTGATAACTTATTTTATACAGTTTATCTAAAGAACTAAACACAGCATTTTTATCTGGAGCCCCCGAAAATTTATTAGCAGCCCAAGTGAGGGGCTTTTTAAAAAGATATTGTAAAAACTTACGCATAGAATATCTCTGTATTATTTATTAAAATATTTTCCTACAACAGGCAGCTTTGCCAATTCTTTAGCTTCTACTTTACCAACAAACCATGTAAAGAATGATAAAAGTAAGGTGGCTGTTAATAAAGAAAACCAAAGTGTATTAGGTAAAATATTTTTTATTAAAACATGCACAAAATAAATGATTACAACTAACACAATGTAAGCGATTAGTTTTTTTGTAGCATATGGCACAGGGTAATGTTTTTGCCCTAGCATATAGCTACTAATCATCATAAATAAATAGCAACAAAAGGTAGCCATGGCAGCACCAGCGTAATGAAATTTTGGTATCAAAATAATATTTAACACAATGGTAATTATAGCGCCAATAATTGTAATTACTGCACCATACATATTTTTATTGGTAAGTTTATACCACACACTTAAATTGTAATAAATGCCTAAAAAAATATTACCTAATGCTAATAGCGGCACTACATTTAAGCCCTCTGCCCAATTAGGATTAGCAAAAGTTATAAATATCCATTTAAACACATCTAAATACAGTCCAATAAATAAAAACATAAAGCAACAAGCAATTACAAAAAACTTCATTACCCTAGCATAAGTTCGTTGTGCATTTTCATCTTTACTTTTATTGAAAAAGAAAGGCTCGGCAGCCATTTTAAAAGCTTGTATTAAAATGGTAATTAGTAAAGCAATTCTAAATACATTGGCAAAAATACCTAGCTCATGGTCGGCTTGTACTTTAGGTAAATCAACTACATGCCTGTAAATCAATCGGCTTAAAACATCATTAATCATTCCTCCTAAGCCTACTATAATTAAGGGTGCACTATAAGCCATTACTTCTTTCCAAAGTACAGTATCAAATTTTAATTTTATTTGTCTTATTTCTTTTGATAAAAGTATAAGTGTAAAAAGGCTGCCACATAAGTTGCCTAATAAATAATAGCCCAAGCCTACATTTGGATTATAAATGCTACTTAAAAAACTTGTAGGATTATTAGCCATTATTTTAGGAGCAATGCCTAAGAAAAAAATAACAACAAATAAATTAATTAAAATACCAGCCACTCTTGCAAAGGCATAACGCTTAGGTCTATTCTCTTGCCTAAGTTTGGCAAAAGGTAAAGTGTTTAAATTATCTACTGTAATAATGGCAATCATCCATAATAAATACTCTGGATGTTCATTTAAATCTGCAGCCGACGCTAAACTATTTTTAAACAATAAGAAAAGAAGGGTAAAAAA
>JAGNRZ010000139.1 GCA_017988335.1 Ferruginibacter sp. | reverse complement strand
TCGCACTCTTGTACATCAGTAAGCTATAGGGCATTACAGCCTTTTTGTTTTTGTTCACCGCAGAGAAAAAGAGATAATGAGTTTACGCAAAGATACTCTGCGTAAGCTTGGCGTTCTCATTTCTCTGCGGTGAATGCCCTACTTCACATCAAATAGCAAAAACTGGCTATCAAAATTACCCACTGGCTCAAGTTTTAATTCGGTTAGCCATTTCATTTTACCTAAATGCCACCAATCGTAATAATGCTCAATACTTACTAAAACTTTACCTTTTACTGGTTGGGTAGGCTCATATTGTATATCTGCATTTTTTTGCAAATAATTTTTTACTAAACAATGCCCTTCCTGATAAAATAGATTAGCATCACCAAAAACTTTGTAGGCATTTGTTTTGTTCCAAATAAACTCATTGGTGTAAGGTATAAAATGAGGAAAGTATTTAGCCACACTTATTAATTGCCAAGCTAATAAAATACCTACCCCAATTTTGCTCCATTTGTAGGCAGTAATATATTTCCACAAACTGCCAGCAAATACAAAAAGTAAGGGCATCATAAGTAATACATTTCTTACCCCTAAATACATGGTGCTACTTACACTTAAAAAAAATAAAAACACAAAAGCTGGTAGCAGCAAGTATATTTCGGCTTTTGTAAAAGCATAGCTTTTTCTTTTTATAAAATATACCACCAACGATGTTAGTAGTATGATGATTGTTGCAATAGGCAACTTAAAAGCTAAGCCAATTATATAATAACTATAAAATGGTTTGCCGCCAACAGGCTTGCCTAAAAAGTAACCCTGCCCGTAAGATGATTTACCCTCTATACTCGGTGGTGTTTCTTCATTAAATGCAGCAAAGTCAAACCCTTGTACATAAGGCTCTGGCATAGGGATAGGTAAATTTTTAAGGCAAGAAAAAGCATTTTGCACCTTTACAATTTTTTGTGAAACAAAATGATACTCGCCTAAAGGCTTACCAGTTTTGTAAAACAAAAAACCAATATTAATAACTAAAATGCTTACTATAGCAATACCTGCAATTGCCTTGCCAACAAATGCAAATTTTTGCTTTACTGTAGCTGTTTTAGCAAAAAACAATAATACAAATACTATAGGATAAAAAACAATGAGGCTTTGCTTAGCTATTTGCCCAATACCTAAAAACAAGGCTAAGTAAAAAAGTTGCAAGTAATCTTTTGTAGTATTATATCGCCATACATGGTAGCAAATGGCAGTGGCTATAAAAAAGCTATACACATCGGTTCCTACAAATTGGCTGTGTGCTATTATATTTGGGCAAAGCAGCAATATCACCAACGAAAATAAACCAGCCGCTTTACCATACAATTGTGTACTCCACCTAAGCACATATAATGCCAGTAAAATACTTATGGCAATCGAAATTAATCTACCATTAATAATATCTTGCTGTGCATTAGTTACATCCTTTTTTAAACTGGGCTGCAGCACTTGCTGCACCATACGAGGTAATGTATTAGCTACACTTATAGGCATTTGTGTATTAAACTGGGGCTTGCCATTTACAAATTGTTTTTGAGGATTACCTTTTACAATGTTTACAGCATAGGCATAATAGTTTATTTCATCACCAGTGGGGCTAAGTTTGGGGTAGCAGTAAAGGTTACTAAGTGTATACAATACAATTACCAAAATTGCAATAAAACCATACCTTTTATACATAAATAAAACTATTTACATTTACATAAGCAATGAAACTCACATTAAGTAAAACATATTCTACACTTCCAAATAAATTAAAGTTACTATTTTGGAGTGTTATAGCATTGCACTTTTGTGTTTCAATTATTTTTATTAATAAGCAATCTGTAAATGGCGATGAAGTTGATTATTTTAACTATGCCATTAAATGGGCTAAAGGCAATCCTTTAAGAAGCCAGTACAAGTTAAATGATAGCAAAAGTCCAATAGTTGCTTTAACGCTAATACCGAGGGTTGTAAAACAATTAATCCATCCTAATTATAAACCTACTGATTTTGGTATTAACGACATTAAATTGGGGCGCCTTTTTATGTATCCCTTTACTGCTTTAGCTGCATTTATTTTTTTTATTTGGGGATTTCAACTATTTAATATTAAAGCCGTATTTATTTGTTTGCTGTTGTTATTATTTGATCCGCTTTTTTTTTCATATGGATTGCTGATTGGTACAGACCTAATTAGTGGTGCTTTACTTATTACCCTAGCCTATATTGCTTGGCAATATTATCGCTCAAATCAGTGTAGATACTTAGCAATGTTAAGTGTAGTGCTAAGTATTGCATTAGTTTGTAAACTTACATTTTTGTATGTTTTACCATTGCTGTTTGGGTATTTTATTATTTTGTGGCTTTCAAAAAAAACAAAACTTAGTAAAGCTATTACACAGCTTAGCATAATACTTATAGTTATTGTAATTATTATTAATTTAGTGTACTATTTTCATAACAGTTTTTTTAATCTTTCTAATCAAAATTTTAATAGCACTTTTTTTATTTCGTTAAGTAGGATAGAATGGATAAATAGAATACCTATTCCCTTACCCTTTAATTATATAGAAAGTATGGATATGGCCATGCATCATGCCGAAATTGGTGGTGGTGATTATAAAACGACAGCATCAAGTTATTGGGGTATTCTTTTTAATGGCCAATGGATTCAAAAAGGGAATTTATGGTATTACTACTTTGGTACTTTTTTAATTAAATCACCATTGCTTATTGTTACAATTATCTTATTTGGAATTATCATTTCATTTAGAAAAAAGATAAACACATTGAATGCATTTGCAATAATACCTATTCTTTACTTTACTTTAATATTAAGTTTTTTCAACCCTTTTAAAATTGGCATTAGGCATTTACTAATAATATTTCCTTTATTATTTTTTGTTTTAGTACCCACTATTCAATTTTTACTTATGAAAATAAAAATTAAATATTTGCTATTTATTCTGCTAATTCACTTCTTTTTACTGTTTCGCTATTTCCCATTTTTTATTTCATACACTAATGAATTAATATGGGATAAAAAAATTGCATACAAATACTTACATGATAGTAGTATTGACTATTATCAATCGCAAGATATTTTAATGAGATTTTTACAAAAAAATAAAGATTATAAGACAATTGTACCAGAAATACCAACACCTGGAAACTATATTTTGTCAGTAGATGAATTATCTCCAAGAAATTCTCAAAAAAAATGGCTTACCCAAAATTTTGCACCCACAGCACACTTAGCATACTGTTATTTTATTTTTAACGTTACTGAAAATCAACTTATTTACTTAGAATAGAATTATAAATATCAAAATATTGCTTTCCTACACTTTGATACGAATAGTTATTTACAGACTTGAAAATTTGTTTGCTATCAAATACATATTTCTTATCAATAAAATTTTTAATCACTTCTGCGTAAGCCTCTACAGAAAACTCAGTTGCCACAATCCCATTGACACCATTTTCAATTAATTCGTCAAACGGTTTTGTGGGGGTTGCTAACACTGGCAACCCAGCGGCATTAGCTTCAATAACAACACAGCCAAAAGTTTCGTATTTTGAACAAATTAATAATGCCGAAACTTGTTGCATTTTTTGGGCAATAATTTTTTGGGGTACTTCCCCATAAAAAATAAATCTATTTGAAACATCATACTTTGTTACCAAATCAACATCTTCAAGGCTATTGCTTCCGTAACAGTGAATTGTAGTTTCAATATTTATCTGTTTAAGATACTTTATTACATCTACTAAAAAAGGGAAGTTTTTTTGGCTGGTAAAATTAGAAATGAAAATAAAATCAGTATTATCTTTTAACGTTATTCCATCAACTACCTCTGTAAATATATTTGAATTTACCACATTAGGTACTAACTTAAATTTTATCTTAGGCAAAAAATTATTTATTGCAACCCCTAAATAATTTGAAACCACCGAAATATTAGATGCATTATTAATTACCTTTTTTATTATTTGTTTAAAGTAATAATTCAGCTCATCTATATTTGGTTCAGCTTTTTTAAGATAAATAGTAGAGTGTTCTGAAAGTAGATAGGGTATATTCCATTTAGTTTTTATCCAACAGCCCAATAAACCTGCCTTATAAGCCACATGAACATGTGTTAAATAAGGCACTCCGTTTTTTTTTATAAAATTGGTAATAGCTGTTTTATAAACTCTCTTATATTTAATCTGCGATAAAAGTTTATCAAACATTTTAAATCCAGTCTTTATCGGCTTGTAATAAATAATTTGTTCAGTTATATTATTATCAAGGTTTATTTCTATCAAAACATCTTTTGTCATTATTCCATTCTCATCTTTTACCACATAAATAACAGTTTGATTTTGATATAAGCTAATAGCTTCAACATGACGCTTAATAAAATCGCCATCATAAGGTGATAATTTATTAGGGTACCATGAGGGCAAAACTAAAATTATATTGCTATATTTTTTTTCACTCATTGAATTATTTATTTCATCACTAATTCAAAAAAGATTCCTACTATTCTGTAATAAGCTATCTTATATTTAGAAATATTTACTCATTATTTTCCGCTAATATAAGCAAAGAATATCCACCCCAAATTTTTACACTCCATTTTTTTGAAATAAAATAAGATATATTTCGAAGGCATTTTTTTACAGCTTGTTTAATCGATTTTGGTCTTACTACATCTATTGTAGGTTTTGTATAATGCCAGTCATTTATTATATATCCACAGTCATTTAACATCCACCATACATTTTCTTCCGAGAAATAATGAATATGTCCAACAGATGTTCTCTGCTGCAAGTTTACATGAGGCTTTAATATAGTTCTACAACTGATATCCAAAGGAATATGAAAAACGAAAAATTTACTTCTGCTTTTTATAGAATTAAGGAAGTAATAATAATCTTGAACATGTTCTATTACATCAATTACTAGAAGTAAATCAGTAAAAATATTGGATTTGTCAATAAGAAAATCTTTTTCAAAAAAAATAATTTTATTCCCTCGGCTTTGGGCTAGTTTAATTGCTTGGGGAGAAATATCGTACCCAATAAAATTTGTTTTGCCAAACTCAACTTGTAAATTTTCTAGAATTGCTCCACTACCACATCCTACTTCAATTATTTGACTAGGGTTTATAGAATTTTTTTTTACAATATTTTTAATCATTACAGCTTTCCAATATGAGTCTTCTTCTCCCCAAGTTGGATTTGATGTTTCATATTCTCCATTTTTATACCTATTTTCAAAATTCATTAAAAAAATATTTACTAGTAGTAAAATATGAGAAGATCCTTGGTAGCATCTTTAAAGGCTTTTTTTTATTCCTTTATAAAAATCAAAGATAATGTAAATACCATACACAAAATATGCTAATGTGCATCCCAATGCCGCCCCATTAATACTATAAGTTGGTATAAGTAACAAATCACTCACAATTAATACTACAAGTGAAATTACTAAGCCATAGATATTTTTTACTATCCTTTTTTTTCCAGAATAAAAAGACGTTACTGGGAATAGCCCAGATAAAATAACAATCCCTGGTAGTAATAGCAAAAACGGCTGATACATATAAATAAATGACTCTCCAAAAGCAAATGGGAAAAAACGATTACCCCAAAAAACCAAAGGGATACACAATAGCAATGTTCCTATAAATAATAGTTTACTTAACTGAACTACTTTATGCTGCATATTTTCTTTTTTACCTTCTGCCGTTACAGCAAACACTGTAGAAGCTACAATGCTGGGTATTATAAAAAACAACTGCCCTACTTTTGATACTTGAATATAATTACCCAACATTAATTTATCCTTTACAAAATAATCTATAAACCAATAATCTACCCTGTACATTAAAAAAAATAAAACATTGCCTACAAAGGCAATAGAAGCATATTGTAAGAGTATTTTAACAGTAATTTTATCAACTAGTTGTAAGGGTGTTTTTTGTACATATCTAAATATATAGCCAACAGCTATAGCTAATCCTTGCAACAAAACAGTTATAAAAAATAACTGTGTAAACGCATTAAAATTATCTTTTAAAAATATTAGCGATATAGCTAAGCCTGTATTAACAACAGCAATGGTTAAATTTTGTGTTATATAATGGTGCTTTGCATTAAATAAAGAGGTAAAAAAAGTAAGTAACAACATACCTGTTACATACATAAAGCAATTAACAATACTAAAATTGGCATTTACAATTTTATTATAAAAAAATACAATGAGTGTAGCTATTACTGCACCACTAACACTCCACACTATGGCTAATTTTGTAAACTGGTTAGTATTTGTATTAGGCTTAGCATTGTAAAAAGTAAAACTAGCATCTAAGCTAAACCCAACTAACAACACAATAAAAGCTAGTGCGTTTACGTAGTAAAATAAACTACCATAATTTGCTGCACCGTAAACATTTGATAGCAGAAGGTTTAAGACAAATACACTAAACATATTTATGCCTCTCCACAAAATATTAGTATATATTAATTGGCGTAGTTGCATGTAGTGTATCGCTTATCTTTGTATTACACTACAAATAACGCAATAAAATTTCATTAATACGGATGGCATTTGTACGCAAATTTAATAGAAAGGCTAAAACAGAAGATAATACTGGATTTGGCAGCAATGCAGCTGACTATGGGGGCAGATTTGTAAATAAAAATGGACACCCTAATGTTAAAAAAATTGGCACTCCACTTTTAGAACAAATTAGTTGGTATCATACCCTTTTAGCTGTGCCTAGATGGAAGTTTTTAGCAGTCATTATTCTTTTTTATTTTGCCATCAATTTAATTTTTGCATTGCTATATATGCTTATTGGCTTAGACCATTTGGTAGGTATGCAAAGAGGCAATGCCTTTACCGAGTTTGGCGAAGCCTTCTTTTTTAGTATGCAAACCTTTACCACTGTGGGCTATGGCCGTATTAGTCCATCAGGCTTTTTAGCAAGTTTTGTTGCCTCAATGGAAGCACTGGCAGGCTTGCTAAGTTTTGCTTTAGCTACAGGTTTATTATACGGAAGATTTAGTAAACCTACTGCTTATTTAAAGTTTAGCGATAACGCTATTATTGCTCCCTATAAAAATATATCGGCTTTAATGATACGCCTTGCTCCTTTTAAAAATACGGCATTAACGGATGCTGAAGCAAAAATATCGTTAGGTATGATGGTAGAAGAAAATGGAAAAATGGTAAACAAATTTTTTCCGCTTGAACTTGAATTTACAAAAGTAAATGCCCTTACGCTTAGCTGGACGGTTGTACACCCTATAAATGAAGATAGCCCCTTGTACAATTACACAAAAGAAGATATTGCTAACACTGTTGGTGAGGTTATTGTTTTTATAAAAGCCTTTGACGATATGTTTAGCAATACCGTTGTAGCTAGAACAAGCTATACCTTTAAAGAAATTATTTATGGTGTTAAATATATACCCATGTACCATCGTAGTAACGATGGCGGTAAAACTATTTTGGATTTAGAGAAACTAAATACTATTATAGAAGCTAATATTGTATAAAATATAATTAAAAAGGCTCTCTCTGTAATTCTCAAAGACAGTACTGGCAATAATTTGTGGATGTGACAATATGTAAAAATGCCTCCTTTGGTGCAATTTTTGCTCAAAGTGAGGCATTCTTATTTCTTATTCTTATGTC
>JAGNRZ010000020.1 GCA_017988335.1 Ferruginibacter sp. | reverse complement strand
ACCAACAGTTATAAGATAATTCATTTCAGTTTTTGTACATTGTGCTTTTAGCGAATTTGTCAAAAAAAACAATAAGGCTAATATTGTTAATAGTTTGCTCATTTTTATTAAGTTAAGATTGAAAAAAATATTACTAATTTTTTTATTGAACTGGTATATCGGTAAAAGTACCTGATACCGAACTTGTGCCCGATGTTAATGTACCTGTACCTTGAAAACTACCTGTAACTTTTGTACCTGTATTTGCTGTTATAATTACATTGCCAGCAGTTGCAACAAAATAGGGCAAGTTTGCAGTATATGTAATTGCATTTGATGCCCCAACAGGATAAGTTGCTGCTGTACCTCCTGTTAAATTTATTTCGTATTGTAACTGCATTACACCACTAATTTTTTTGTAGGCAAAAATGGTTTTAAAGGCAGCTCTGTAAAATGCCGAATCGGCTGTAATTACTGTAGTTCCGCCATTTACCGTCCAGGTAAAGCTACCATTAGCAGGTGTAGGGTTGGGAGTAGCGTTGTTAGAATCTTTTTCGCAAGACCATAATATTATTGTGCATAATAATAGTATTGAGCATACTAAACGCTTACATGTGATTTCATTTTTCATAATTTGAGTTTTAGGTTTTTATTAAAGTTTTATTATTTTTTGTGCTACAGTTTCTCCACTTATTAATTTTAGTTTAATCAAATAAATTTCAGATGACATTTCGTTCATCTTTATCAATGATGAAGAGACAGCTTACCGCCTAAATTTATACAAACGGCATTAAATTTTAATAATCATTTTTTCTTTTTTAATTCTTTAAATAGTCTTTCTAACAATTCTTTAAATTGATTAATATTTTGAGTATTTTTTTCTCTAAAAATGTATTTCTCGGTTTCGGACTCTTCGGTGTGTGCATTATAAAAACTGCCATATAATTTAAGGTCTTTATCATCATAAGTATAATATATGCCTTTAAAATCTTCAATTTTTATATAATAAGGCCTATACGCTTTATTGTATATAATTAAATAGCCATCTTTTACAGCAAAGGAATGATAAGTGCTTGAAAATTCTCTTTTAAGGTAGGCATTTATATCCCTCAATGGTAATTCATAGTTTTTTAATAGAGGCACCTTTTTACTTGTGCCTAATTTATCAATAGCTTCTTGCAATAATCCATCTTCTCTACCTCTAGTAAGATGATCTTCAAACGAAATTTGATAATTTTTTTTGGGTAAATTAGTCCAAAGATTATTGATATTCTTTTGCCTGTCGAGGTTTCCAAATGTTTTACCATATTCCATTCTTAGTTTATTTGCCTCTATATCATCTGGGTAAAGCTTACATAATAAATCTAAATCAAATAAAGTGCTAAAACTAGGTATAGTATATTTTTTGCTTTCTAAAAATTCTATTTCAGTGGCCAACATTCCCGAAATGATAGATTTTACTTTTTCTACATTTTGGATAGTGTCATCAAAATTTTTATGTACAATATCTAGGGCCTCTGCATTATTTCCATTAATCAAATTCATTGCTACTATTCTTGTTAAAAGAACTGTTTTTACCGAATCAGTAATATTTTTTGGATTATTATTCATAAAATGCCAATAGGCACTACAGGCATTATTTAATTCATTGTTTAAAAAAAGTGCATACGAAAAAGCATTAATCTTATTATCGTTATAAACATAAGCTCTAGAAGTTTGCAAAACATTAAACTCATAATTAGTACCATTGTATAGTAGGCTATTTAAATAATAACTATAATTCCACAACCATTCCATTTTACTGATAGGATTTGTTTCTTTTGTATTATAAGCCATATCAAAATAACTATATGCTTTATCATAAGCTTTATATTCCAAATACAGGTTTCCATATCTGCAATACTGAGTTTCTTGAGAGGCGAATGGTGCATTTTTTGCACTGCTAGTTCTTATAGAATTTTGCCTAACTACATTATTAATAGAATCAATATAATTGTACAAAAACTGATTGGCCTCGTATCTTGTATTAAAGCTATTTGCTTTATCTTCTGCTACTGTTCTTGCAACCGACAATTTATTTAATTCTTTTTTCCAAGCGTCATCTTTTACTTTTTGCTCTGCTTCTTTTCTTTCTTGTTCTTTTTTTATTTCAGCTTCTAATTTTAATCTTTGGGCTTTTGCTTCAGCTGTTTCTACATATTCCTTTTTTTTGCCCCATCTATTCAGCCAACTTAAATCAGCTGAGCCATAAGTTCCACTGCCTCTATTAGAATTAATACCATTGGGCGAATTCATTTTAGCCCTATGAGCATCATCATTTTGCTGCATACGAGATTGCCTAGCTTGCTCTAAAGCAAAAGTGTTTTTTGAGTGATAGGCGTCGCCGTATTGTGCATATATATATTTATTGCATAATAATAGTAACAAAAGAAAATAAATTTTAAATTGAAATAAATTTTTCATAATAATTATTTTACTATTTTAATCTATAATTTTTAATAGCATCCACTTTTGGAGCAATGATGTTATATGTTTTTTCATTTACATACCATGCCAATTCTATAGCCCAATCATTATCCAATAATTTAAAAGCGTCTACTATTTCATTTGGTTTTAATTTGTCTAAAAATACCATTACCTTTTTTCTATCACCATTGGCTAATGTTCGTAGCAATGCATTTTTATCCCCTTCTCTTGTATATTGTTTTATCATACTTGCTCCTGTTTTAGCATCTAACATTTCATTCGTTAGTATGGTTCTTGGATGCGATCGAATGCCATGCGGTTTATAATCGTTCCAAAATTCTTGATAGGTTAAAGTGCCTTCGGGCCATGCAGTTTCAACGACAGGTTCTTCAATTTTACCATCTGATTTATTATTCGATTTTTTGCCAAATATTTTTTCTTTCAGTGTTTTCTTTTCTTTTTTAGGCTCTGCTATTGCAGTTTGTGTAGTATCGGCAGATGTTTTATCTTTCTTTTTAAAAAGCTTAAACTGAGCCTGCGATACTGTGCATGTAAAAATTAAAATTGCAACTGCCAATATTATTTTTTTCATTTTGTATAAATTTAATTTGTTGATTTTTTAATTACTTTTTGTGTTATCACTTCATCATTTTTTAATTTTATTTTTAAGAAATAAACACCAGCATTTATTTTATTTACATTTAATTTAGAAGAAGTAACAGCCTGCCATTGTTTTATTGTTTTACCTGTAGCATCTAACAACTGCACTTCTTGTACTTTATTCCAATTAACAATATTAATTTCATCAGTTACCGGATTAGGGTAAATGGTGATTTTATCACTGCTTTGCAGTTTTATCAATTGCACATTACTATTGGTTGTTCTTCCATTTACATCTACTTGCTTAATTCTATAATACAATTGCTTAGTTTGTATGGTGCTTATATCATCAATAGCTGTATAAGTATTTTGCGATAAATTATTTGCAGCTTTTGTACCTACTTTGGTAAATGACACTCCATCTATACTTCTTTCTATTTCAAAATGGCTTACGTTTTGTTCGTTAGCAGTTTTCCATGTTAAGCAAACTTGATTGGTGTTGCATTTTTGAGCGGTGAAGGAAAGGAATTGAAGGGGTAATACAAATTTATAGGTCTGTACGATAAACCCACTGAAACCTGTAACATCAAAACTCACCTCCCACCTGTTTAAAGTTGCATTCCAAACAATATCATTATCCTGAGGGTCAATAACAGATTTTGCACCTGTATAGGATGCAGGTAGGCCGGTTCCGTCATTACTTGTTCCACTATATTTTCCAATTCTTAGGTTTGATTTACCTGTGGCATCTGTTGGATTAGCAGGTAAATCTAATATACTGTTTGCATGGTTGTTAAAGTCTGTAAATTCTTGTTGTGTAAAGTAAAGGGTTATGCGACCGGTAGCGGTTGCTGCATTTATACCAGGGGTTATTTCGTAGTGGCGGGCAACAAAAGGTTGGCCAGCATATACTGGTATAGATGGTTGAATCCGTACTCTGGTATTAACATATCCTTCTACTGGGGTACTGCCATTTGATTGTATTGTAGACAGAATACGACAATTATTATTAATAAAACTGTTAGTAGAACCAGATACTACATTCTCACTAAAATTATCTAAATGCAAACCAAGAGAGGGGGATGAGCTATAAAATATGGTTGCCCTATTATCAAACGAATTACTAACGATTGTGTAATTATAAATATTATTGTACTTGATAGTAAAATTTGAGGCGCTACCAGTATAATTAATAAAACCAGCTACACTATTGCATTTAAGTACAGTCCCTACAGTTCCAGTAGCACCATTACAAAATGTTACAGCACCATTATTTGTAAAGCCATATCCATCCCAGCTAGTTGAATTAACAATATAATCTCCATTACTTAGGGGGGTAATTCCTGCATTTGATGATGATACACTATTGCAACATCCCACCCCATCGCCTGCAGTAGTACCAATCAGGCTATTAGTGGCTGAAACAGTACCCGTAGTTGAAGTATTACCATTCCACCAAGTAGCAGCTCCGGCATTTACTATACCATTAATGTCAGCCAGATGACTGACAATTACAAAATTGCCATTTGCTAGAGGTGCAATTGCACTTCCAATATTGTCATCTGCAGTAGTACCAATAATACTGTTTGCAGCAGTTTGCTCACCTATAGTGGCTGATAGACCGCTACATAATGTAACTGCCCCTACATTTAAAGTAGACCCATTATCCCAACTTCTTGTACTAACTACATAATTGCCGTTAGTAAGAGCTGTTACATTGCCGCCCAACTGATCATCATAATTGATTCCAACATAGCTATTTAAACTTGAAACTATTCCGATGGGCGGAGCATTTTTGTCAACCCAGGTAATTGCACCCTTTTTATTGCCCCATAGTGGGCTTTTAACGACATAATTTCCATTTGAAAGAACAGTAATTCTGGACTCACCAACCTTGTCATCGGCTATGCTTCCTATCAAACTATTTGTAGTAGATATTGAACCTGTAAGTGCAGTAGTGCCATTTGCCCAAGTTACTGCACCTACATTAGAAATGGATCCATTGTCCCATTGTGAAGAACATACAACATAATTTCCATCTGGCAAAGGCACTATTCCAAAAAGGCCAACATAATCATCTGCTTTTAAACCTATAAAACTATTCAGATTTGTAATCGTTCCAATTACAGGCAAATTACCATTTGCCCAGGTTACTGCTCCTGCATTTATAAAACTTGTATTATGCCAATTAGGACTACCTATAACAAAATTTCCGTTTGCTAATGATACGATATCG
The DNA here is from genome assembly GCA_017988335.1 of Ferruginibacter sp. GTDB lineage: Bacteria > Bacteroidota > Bacteroidia > Chitinophagales > Chitinophagaceae > Ferruginibacter. The sequence continues at coordinate 24,088 of JAGNRZ010000020.1, read as the reverse complement.
CTTCCTACTCCATCATTTGCGGTAGTTCCATAAAAGCAATTTGAGGGTGTTAGGGTTCCTGTAACACCTGTTGTTCCATCAGCCCAAATTACTGCTCCTGATTCTGATATGCCATTAATATCACAAAACGGAGACGAAACCACATAGTTGCCATTTGTAAGAGCATAAACTCTACCGATTTGATCATATGGAACTGAACCTACAAGACTATTTGTATTGTTTACTGATCCAGTTATTCCAACATTTGCATTTACCCATGTAACTGCACCTGCCTGTAATATGCTGCCATTATTCCAATTGGTACTACTCACTACAAAATTACCATTCGTCAGTATTTTTATTCCCGAATAACCTACATAGTCGTTTGTAGAAGTTCCTACAAGGCTATTCAAAGGTGATACCACCCCTATAAGGCCGCTATTTCCATTGCATATAGTTACTGCACCAGCACCAGTAGCTGCACCATTATTCCACTTATGGCTTATTACTACATAATTGCCATTAGGCAACTCAACAACATTAATAAATGCTGTTGGACTACTGATGCCAAAACCCACCTGATCATTAGTATTTGAACCAACTAAACTATTTGATTGAGAAACTACTCCGTTTATACCTGTTGTTCCATTACACCATGTTACTGCTCCAGCATTTACAATAGTTCCATTATCCCAGTCGGGGCTAACAACTACAAAATTTCCATTTACTAAGGGTTTAATATCATAACCTACTCTGTCGTTGGCAGTGCTACCTTTAATAGTGCTAATTAGTACATGTGTGGCCCCGTTATATAAATAAACAGCACCTATATCGTTTTTTCCACCTTCATCATAAGCAGGATCAGATAAAACGTAATTCCCATTACTTAAAACCACAGTGCGTAATCCAAAGTCTCCACTACCTGATGGGCCAACTATTTCAACTCTTTGAGCCACAACAATCTGAATATACCCGAGGAGGAAAATAAAAAATAATTTTTTTTTCATGACTGAATGTTATTGAATAAAAAAAAACATAACAACACTAATACAATTGTTTATTTTCTAATAAACCCGGATATAAATTCCGACATTTTTAAATCGCATTAGAACTAAACCCTAAATTTTGTATGTTAAACTCAAAATTCGTAATAGCACTTAAAGAACAAATACGACGAACTGCGTATTTTTTACTACTGAGGCTATGGGTTTGTAAGGGCAAGATGGGGAATAATATAGCCGCCTATATACCGTTGATTGGGTATTTTTAAGTATTAAAAATAAAAAAGGCAAGCTTACTGCTTGCCCCAATCGAAAACTTGTATAACAGGTTTATTGTCTTACAATTTTACCGCTTGTTGCTAATGTTTTATCTGCATTTATTATTCTATACATGTACATGCCTGCATGTAATTTTTCTGTTTCTACAATATTTGCTCCTGTTGTAATTGCTTGCTGCAATACTACACTGCCATCTACAGCTACTAGTTGTAACTGCACAGTAGCATTTGAATTATTTTGCACAGTAAAACATGATAAAACTAATGTAGGATAAACTAATACACTTTTACTATCTAATTGTATCCAAGTAATATTGCTTTGCTTACTACGGCCATTGTTATCTACTTGTTTAATTCGATAGTATATTTTTTTGCTTGCTTGTAATGCAGCAATATCATCATTAGCAGTGTATGTATTTTGCGATAAATTGTTAGCTGATTTTGTACCTACTTTACTAAATGAAACTCCATCAATACTTCTTTCAATTTCAAAGTGAGATACGTTTTGTTCATTGGCAGTTTTCCATGTTAAGCAAACTTGATTGGTGTTGCATTTTTGGGCGGTGAAGGAAAGGAATTGTAAAGGCAATGCTACGTTACCAGTATGTATCCAAAATTCGCTAAAGCCTGTTACATCAAACTCTAAATAATTTACACCAAATACAGTGCCTGTAGTTATTTGAGATGATGGAATTAAAACAGATGTTCCTTCTGCCGGATTGTAAACACCATCTTCATTTGTACCATCAAATTTTGTAATTACTAATTGCGACGCTGATGTTAATGCAGGTATGTAAGTTTGCAAATCGGCAAAATCAGCATTAGTATAATATAATCGTACTCGTTTTGTACCCACTGGGTCGGCAGTAGGGTTTATTACATAATGCCTACGCATATATCTTCTGCCTGCGTAAGTGCCAGCAGTAGCATCTACATATACAGTGCTATTAATAGTACCTAATTCGAAACAATTATCTTTTATAGACACTATTACTTTTGAATTATCTGTACTATTGTAAGTATGTTTCCAATTTGCATCTGCTTGATTGTTATTACTACTTACTGTAGCAGTTGGTATATTACTAAACACTGCTGGCAATGCTGTAGTAATATATTTTGTTTGCAAATAAGATTCTACGCTTTGTCTTTCTATATCTAATAATGCTCTATCATAAACTATTATTTCTGCAATCCAACCGCTAAAAGGTAATGGGTCTGAACCAGCACCCCATGTAGCAATGGTAAATCCATTACTGCCAGTTTCGTTAGTAACACCAGCACTTTGGTCAACAGTTTGCTGCACTCCGTTTACATAAAATTGAAGATTGCCGTTTTGTGTTGATACTTTATAGGTAGCAACAAATGTATTTTCACTCAACTGTGTGCCCACTGATGCATTTACTGTTGTACTAGCATTGCTAAATGCATTTACTCCATCTGAATATAAAGTGATTGGGTTGGAGCCCAAATTATAAGCATAAAATGCTGCATAAGGCTGACTTCTTCTTTGTGTAAACAAAGTACCACCATTCCAAGGCCAGCATGTCTTTTTTGCAACTATAAAAATAGTTCTTGCCGCTCCAGATGGAACTGGATTATTTAATGTGTTTTCCAAAAAACTAAAATTGACATTTCTGTTAAAATTGATAGCAGGTTTTCCATTAAATGCATTTTGATCCCATGTTGGCTTCCATGCATTATTGGATTGGGTTACATTGTATGCATTTGTAGTTTGGTCATTCCATTGTTGTACGGTTTGTCCATTGGTTGCCAATGTTACACCTGCATCAGTATAAACAGCTGCATCTGCTTTAAGCCAAAGTTTGGCATCACAATTTACTACCGAACATGAATTTTTGGGAGTACAGTTTGTACCTACAGTTACGCCATTATAGCTACCTGCTGTTGTTGCCGATTTGTTTAAAACTGCAACGCCTGCACCATCTGTAGTTATGCCTTCAAAATTATAATATGCTCTTAAGGCGGCATCACTAGTATTTATTATTCCTGAAACAAGATTATTTATTTCTGTAGTGTTTAATTGCTTGTTCCAAATATTTATTTCATCTAATGAGCCATTCCATTTTCTAGCACCATCAAATCCTCTGCCTATATTAAGGTTATTAAAATTGGTAGGCCATGTTGTACATGAGCTACTAAATACTTGTGTGCCATTTAAAAAACCTGTTACAGTATTGGTATTACTATTCCAGTTAAGTACAACATGATACCAATTATTGGCCATTAAACTATTGGTGAAATTTAATATAGTAAATCCTGTTGTGCCTAATGCAGCATCACTACCTATTACAGTGTAAAAACTTGCTCCTGATTCTTCAAACCGAATGGTACGATTACCAGTAGGGTCGCCATCGTAATTGCCTCCTGTGCTTAAAATATTGGGGTAAGAGTTTAATGCAGATGGTTTAAACCAAAATGCAATTGACCCTTCAGTTGGTCTTGCACCAATATCCCCTACAGTAACATAATCGGTAGTACCATTAAAGGTTTCGGTACAAGATGTTGGTGGGTTTAAAAGGGAAGTGCCGGTATGTATCCAAAACTCACTAAAGCCTGTCACATTAAACTCTAAATAATTTACACCAAATACAGTGCCTGTGGTTATTTGAGATGATGGAATTAAAACAGATGTTCCTTCTGATGGATTATAAACTCCATCTTCATTTGTACCATCAAACTTTGTAATTACTAATTGCGATGCTGATGTAAGCGTAGGAATATAAGTTTGCAAATCAGCAAAATCTGCATTGGTATAATAAAGCCTTACCCGTTTTGTTCCTACAGGATCTGTAGTAGGATTAATAACATAATGCCTACGCATATATCGGTTGCCATTAGCAATACCTGCTGTAGCATCTACATATACTGTGCTATTGATGGTACCAAGATTTGCACAATTTGCATTAACAGAAACAGCAACTTTTGTGTTTAACGTTCCATAAGTATGAACCCATGAAGCATCTGATTGATTATTATTTGCAGAACTTGTAGTTGTAGGCACACCATCAAATTGAGATGGTAAACCAGTAACAGCGTATTTATTTTGCAAATACGTTTCTACACTTTGTCTTTCTCCTTCTGTTAATGCTCTGTCGTACACAATAATTTCGGCAATATGTCCTTGCCAATCATAACGACCTGTAGGCACATCATATTGAAACCCATCTCTTCTGTCTCCAATACAATATCCTGCACTTCCGTTATCATCAATAAAGTTAGCATTAGCTGTTGTTGCGGCAGTTCCATTAAACCAAAAGTCTAAATTAGTACCGGTTCCGTTTGTACGCCAACTGCCAATAAATGGACGGTTCTGCCCATCTGCAAAATTTACGCTGGTTGCTTGTGGATGATTTGAACAAAGATTTCCTCCATGAAAAATTCCGGAGCCTCCATTTTGAACAAACTCTAAAGTACTAGCGCAAGATGTACGCCTGTTAGTAAACAAATGCCCTCCCGGATAATAAGTGCCAGTAGCACTACAAGCTGCTTTTGCCACCACAAAATAAGTTCTTGCACTACCAGTTGTTGCCACAGGAGTGTTTACTGTATTTTCTAACCAATAATTTCCATTGGTACCATCAAACCATAAAGCTGGCTTACCGTTAAAGGCATATTGTTGCCAAGTGGGTCTTTTAATTGCATCTGGTTGCGATGCATTATATCCATTACAACTTTGGTCGTTCCATTGTTGTACTGTTTGTCCATTGGTTGCTGCTGTTACACCTGCATCACTAAACACACCTATGTCTGCCTTAAGCCAAAGTACAGGCGGTGTTAATGGTGTAGTTAGTACACCTGCAATTCCATTTAGTTCATCAGCACCAATATCGGGTGTTGTAGCATTACGGGCATCTCCATCATAATCAACTGTAACTTCCAGTGTGGCAAAGCCCATATTATTTACTAAAGATGCAACAGCAGGGTTAATGTGTAAATAATTGGGGTTAGTATAATCTAAACTTAGGAAAGGAACTACTTCACTTACTGAATTAATATCTTTTGAGCAAACATGCATTTTATAATTTTCCAATGTTTGAAATTCGCCGTTGGTTGATTTATAAATGAAATTTGTTGCACTTGGTGTACCTGCATAAAACAAATTATTACGAGCCATAAAAGTAGAAGCTGATGTACTTAAACCATTTGCAAATGCTGTAATATCATTACTACCAAAAGTGCCAGCTAACATAGCATTACAAAATATATTGTTTCGTATATCTACATTTTGAGTGGAGTTGATGTTGAGTGCTGCTGTAATATTTACGCTACTGGGGTTCCCATCAATATACACCGTATTGTGAAATACTTTAGTGGTTAATGTTGTAGCTCCTGCTCCTAAATTAATGCCATAGGCAATTGCAGAAGCTGAATAATTTGCTCTACAACCAATATAATTATTAATGATTTGAGTACCGCCTTGGGCTGTTTGTAAGCCAATAAAATAACTATGTGTATTTGAAGTAGCAGACGCAACAATATTATTTTTTGCTACTGAACCTTCGCTTCCACCTATATATATCCCATTATAATTAGCTGAATTATTATTTAATACCTTATTATTTTCAATTGTAATTAAATCGGTATTATCATTTGCGTAAATACCAAAACAATTTGTGATGGTTGATGCATGACCTTGAACAATATTGTTTTTTATACTTAGTGTTGTAGCATCTGCCCACCAGTTTCCTACATTGATACCATGTGCTTCGCCAGAATTTGTACTTGCATTACTGCTTAGATTAATGATATTATTTTCAATTATTTCAAATTCGGCACCGCCATATAAACAGTATATTCCAGTATAATCGTAATTAGTATTAGAAGGTAAAATAGTATTATTTGTAATAGTAATGGTTTTCCATAAGGGATCAGCCACCATTGGTCCGCCTCCGCCTGTAATCTGAATACCTTTTTGTATACCTGTTACTGCATTTCCATCTAATTGTATGGTATTATTAGTAATTAAACAACCAGATTTTCCTGTTGGATTGTAATCTATAGCTACTGCTCCAGCTTGATGAGCAGTATGTGTTGAAATGGTGTTTCCGCTAATTGTACAATTGGCTGCGTAAAATAATCCAATGCCTCTTGCTACACTATTGCCACCAAAATTGGTGATGCTGTTATCTTTTACTTCGTTATGCCTTTCAATGACTGCAATGCTTGAAGATGTATTATGATAGCCATAGATAAAAACACCTTGTTCTACATTTGATATGGCATTGTTTTGAATAATATTATAAGAATGTGTACCTGTTGCAGTACTTTCACTATTAATCCAATTATATCCTGCATCTACATTGTACATATAAATTGCAGATGAATAATGAGCTAATCCACCAGGGTCAACTTGGTAAAACAATCTATCTAAACTGATGGTGCAATTTTTAATTGTGTTGTGCTGGCAACCATTGGTAGCATCTACTTTAAAAAAAGCAAAACCAAATTCCGTTTTTTGTATATAGTTACCTGTACTATTTGCAGGGTTTTCTTGTAATGTTAAGCCATCAAAAGTTATGTAATCTGTACCTACCATTTTAAATATACCATCCCAGCCTGTACCTACACCTGCTGTAATTGTAGGGTTTGTACCAACGCCGCTTTTTTGAAATATAATAGGGTTAGCAGCTGTACCAGTTGCTGTAATTGTATTATTACCTGTTTCGGTATAACCAGCGGCGATGTTAAATGTAACTCCGCCAGCACCAACGCCACTTGAATTAAGAGCTGCTACTGCTGCTGTTATGGTTGCATAATCACCTGGAATGGTTTTAGTACCTGTTAACTGGGCTTGGCTACTTATGGATAGCACAACAAAAAAGATTAGTAATAACTTTTTCATTTTCTTATCGCTTTATATTGCAAGTTTTATTTTTCCATCAACCCCTCCATACGACGAACTGCGTATTTTTTACTACTGAGGCTATGGGTTTGTAAGGGCAAGATGGCTAGAATTACAGCTACCCATATACCGTTGATTTGGTATTTTTAGCAAAGAAGAAATGATTGTAAAATAGTTTAGATTTAATAACTAGCAAGTATCTTATGGTCTTTTGCCCATTTAAGTAAACTTAGGGTGTTATTGGTATCTGTTTTTTTAAGAATGTTTTTGCGGTGTGTTTCTACGGTACGTACAGAAATAAATAATTGTTCGGCTATTTCTTTACTGGATAAGTTTTTTTCGAGTAGTATAATTATTTCTTTTTCTCTGATAGTAAGATGTGCTGTGTCTGTTTCTGTTTTTATATTGGCCTGCTTGGCTAATTCATCTAAAATTTGGGGTTGAAAATAAATGCCGCCTTTGTAAACTTTTTTAATAGCTTCTACCAATTCCTGTTTGCCCGTTTGTTTTAACAGGTAGCCAGAAATATCGGCATCGTTTATCATTTCTTCTACAATTTCTCCAACACTACTCATACTCAAGGCTATTATTTTTATTGTTGGATAAAGCTTTCGTACTTGTTTTGCTAATTGTTGCCCACTCATACCGTCCATCGCCACATCTGTAAGTAAAATATCTACTGCTGTTTCATTAAGTAACTGTAACATTTTTTCGGCAGAGTTGGTGGTGGCTACAATCTCCAACCCATCATCTTGTTGTAACAAAGCCTTTATACCATCAATTACAATTTGATGGTCATCTACCATTGCTAATTTTATTTTATACTCCTTGCTCATTATGCGGTTTGTGGTATATGTATGGCCACTAATGTTCCTTTATTTTCTGCGGTATTCCACTCCACAGTCCCTTTTAAATATTCAATACGGCTTTTAATATTTTGTAACCCTATTCCTTCCTTCTTATTTGCTTCTATAAAGTTAAAGCCTTTGCCATTATCTTCTATCAACACATCAATTCCTTCTTCATCTTGATTTATACTTATATCCAGGCTAGTAGCTTGTGCATGTTTAATTACATTGTTTACACTCTCTTGTATTACCCTGTACAGCACTGTTTCTACATGGCTGGGTAAGGGCTTATGTAAATTTTCTGTTTGTAAATTTATTTGGGTAGATTTTGTATTTATCTGTTGCAAAAACTCCCTTACTGCATTTACCAATCCTTTTTTAAGCAAAGCATTAGGCATCATATTATGACTAACTGCTCTTACTTCTTTGCAGCTTTCATCTACCAGGTGCATTGTTTTGTTTAGCAATTCAGATGTTTCCGCATCTATGTTTTGCGTTTTTGAATTGATAGCTTGTATATTAAGCCAAGCGGCGGTCATTAACTGACCAACACCATCATGCAAATCGCTGGCTATTCTTTTGCGTTCTTTTTCTTCGGCTTCAATTACTGCTTGAGTGGCAGCATCTTGTTGCAACATTATTTCTTGTTGCAATCTAGCTGCTTGTTTTAATTTTAAACGTTTGTAATACGAAAATCCTAATAGGCCTAATAATAATATAAGACCGACCAGGCTTATTAATTGCAATTTTCTTTTAGCCAATACAGACTGTTGTAAAACTATCTGTTTATCTTTTTTGTCCACATCGTACTTCGTTTGCATATCTGCAATAGCTTTTTGATTCTGCTCATTTAGCAACGAATCTTTATATATGCCGTACTTCTGTAAACTAACCAAAGCAGCATTTGCATTTCCGGTAGCTGCATAATAGTCGCTTTCTATTTTATAATAATTTTTATAATCTTCTTTTTTGGTAGTAGTGGCAATCAGTTGTTTTGCACTATCAAGATAAATTTTACATAAAGCATAATTTTTTTCTTGTAAATATGCATTGGCTATTCCTGTAAATAAAGTAGCCTGGCTGCGTTTGTTACCAATTGCATTATTCAATTCAATACCTTTTTGATAATAATATATAGAGGAATCGAATTTATTTTGCCGGGCAAATAAGTCGGCTATATCTGCATGTATTAATGCCAACTGTCGCAAATCATTTCCTTTTTGATGTATTGCTCTTGCCTTATTAAAATACAAGGCAGCACTATCATACATTTTTTCGTCTGCAAAAACAGCACCGTGTGTTTGTAAACTAATAGCCATATTCGGTTCATCAGATTGTAGCGACTGAATAGCATAAGCCTTATTCAAATTTTGATGAGCCAGCGAATAATCTTTTTTTCGCCAATAAGTAACAGCCAAATAGCTATACGTAAGTGCTTGAGCCGGCTTATCATTCAGTTGTTCATTAATTCTAAGAGAGTTAAAAAAGTTAGTGGTGGCTTTTTCATAATCTCCCAAATCTTTATAAATAAACCCAATATTGTTATAACTCATGGCAATACCGCTGCTATCTTTTGCTTTTTTTCGGAGTGCAAGAGCGTCTTCGTAAGTAGCTATTGCAGATACATAATCACCCAACTCAATATAAACGTTGCCTTCATTGTTACGGCCAATTGCCATTTCTATAAGATTGTTATTACTTTCCGCTTCTTTAAAATAGGATTGGAAATATTCAATGGCCTTTTTATAATCTCCTTTGTAATAACTAATGTATCCTAATGAGTTTAACGATTTGTATATTAATTTAGGAGCCTTGTTTTTTTGTGCAAGTTCTAAACCTTTTTCAGCAAATAAATGTGCAGAATCTAAATTATTGTTGAAATATATACCGGATAAAGTAATGTAAGCCTTAGCAGCATTTGTATCAAGTGGGTTTTTCTTAATTACAGCAAACAAGCTATCTGCCTTTTTTGATTGCGCCAAAGAAACCACCGATAAAAGCAAGAGTAAATACGTAATACTCCATTTTATATACATATTCATTTGTTTAATGAGTGTCTGATTCTTTTAAAATGTAAGATATACAATCTTTTTTTAAGGTGAGAAGATGTTGCTGTATTGTAAAAATCGATTCTTCACCATTTATTAAATACGACGAACTGCGTATTTTAGGTTGTAACTTTATTATCAACTTTACAAAATTGAGGTGTTAAAACATTTTCTTTTATATATAATATTGATGTTGGGTATATGCAGCCATATTAGGGGTCAGCAGTTATCTGCCTTTCAGTCGTTTACCATTAAGGAAGGGCTGCCCAGCAATTATGTGCTTAGTATAGATGAAGATGAAAATGGTTTTTTGTGGGTAGGTACCGATAAGGGCTTGGCAAAGTTTGATGGCTTTACCTGGAAAATTTTTAATACAGACAATGGCTTACCTGGTAATTATATACCAGGCGTTTTTTGCACCAAAAAGGGAGGCATTTGGCTAGGCATAGGAGCAAAAGGCATGCATTACTTCGACATTGCTACTAATAAAGCCAGTTTTGTAACCAATGGTTTTTTACCCTATCATTTGCAGTTTAATAAAAATGGGGAGCTGTTTTATTACAATGATTTTCCTCATGAAAAGAAGGGTATCATAAAAGGCTTTTCTGTTTCACCAAAACCACCATTTACCTCAACCAAAGTTTTTGAATTTAAAATAAAAGAAGAGCCTTTTATTTATACCGATTTTGAAAACAAAAAAATTAGTATAAATAAATTTACGCCAAACATCCAAGTTGGCTTTCATTTAAATTTTATTGAAAGTAGTTGGAAAATTGATACGCTTTTTTCTCAAGCAAATATTACAGGTCTATCTGAAAAAATAGCGGATGGCATTTTTCACAATGGCACCACTATTAGCTTTAATACAAATGGAGTAAATAGTAAGTTGCAATTATACAAACCCTTTAACAGATATTTTAATGCCATACAAGAAAAAAATATTATTTGGACATGGAATGAAGAAGATGGTTTTTTTTCTATTAGTGAAAATGGAAAAACAATAAAACACTACACCCAAAAAGATGGATTAGCCAATAATATTATTACAGATGTACATGCCTTAAAAAATGGAAATCTACTTATTGGCACATTGGGTAATGGAATACAAATGCTTTTACCCAATGGCAATGCAAGAATAGATACAGATGGTAAACCAATAAAAAGTATAGCACAACAAGGCAATAGCATCTATGCATTATTGTCTGGCAAAATAATACAGTTTGATTTAGGCACAAGTCAGCTAGCACAAACATTTGAAATACCCGACAAAAATGTACAGGCAATAAATATTTGGGACGACAATTTCTATGTATCAACTTTATCTGGTTTTAGTGTATATAAAAAAAATGGTATTTCGTTAGTTAAAAAAAATGTTAATGAGCATTCATCCGGCATTTCATCGGTAATAAAAATGGGTGATAGCCTTTGGGTGGGTACTTATGGTAATCATGCTTTAAATTATAGAGTATTGAATTTACCAAATCGTTTTGATACTACTGTATTTGCAGTAACCGAAAAATTAATACCTATAACAAATGGCTATGCTGCTTTAAGTTATGAAGATGGGGTTCAATTTGTTTATCCCAATAAAAAAAACATAACCATTACTACCTCACAGGGCTTACCTGCAAATGCTGTTTATGATGTGCATGAGTACAAAGATAGTTTTTGGATTAGCACAGCAAAAGGTATTGCAGTATATACTAATAATAAAGTGATTAAAACATACAATAGCTTCGATGGAATAATGGGTAACCGCTGTGCTTTTTCATTTCATGATAAGTATGGCATGTATTGGCTGATAACCGATAAATATTTACATGAGTTTTCTAATAATAAGTTTCATGCTGTTTCTACTGCTCCGGTAGTTGAAGGAGATAATGATGTAGTGCAATCATGTATTTATAACAGCAACAATAATACGTTGGTAACGGGTTCTTTAAAAAGAATTTTTATTTCACAGTTAAATAATATTAAACGACAAGATTTTATTATTTCTCCGTCTCTACATTTTGTTCAGTATGATAAACAGTATATAAACAATTATTCATCTTTTGAACTACCTGCACAGTTTAAAAATGTTTCATTCACATTTAAACCAACTGAAGCCAATCCATTTAGTAAACCTACATTGTATTATAAACTTACAGGGCTTAATGAAAATTTTGTTCAGCTTAAAGATTCGCTAACCATTAGTTTTTCCAAACTACGAAGTGGTAAGTATAAATTAATAGCAAAAAGCATTAATGAAGATGGTGTGGAAAGTAAAGAAATTATTGTTAGTGAGTTTGTTGTTGATGCACCCTATTGGCAAAAAGCATGGTTTGTAGGTTTATGTATTTGTGCAGCCGCTTTAAGTTTGTTTGGAATAAATTATTTAATAAAGAAACGAAAGGATAAAAGAATTGAAGCACTAAAAGAAATTGAAAATAGGCTAAATAAAGAAAGAGAACGTATAAGTAAAGACTTGCATGACCATCTTGGCACCAGCCTTGTTACTATGATAGCTCAAACTGATAATATAGAAAATAAATTACTAAACAATCAGTCTACAGAGGCTTTGGAAAAAGTACAGCAGCTTTCCGAACAATCAAGAGAAACTGTAAATGTATTGAGAGAAACGATATGGGCTGTACAGGAAAATAGCCATAGTTTAGATGAGTTTGTTTTACGTACCAGAAGTTTTTTACAACGGGTATTACCACAAAAAAATATTGAATGGAATGTAATGGTAAGTGGCAGTATAGAAAATAAATTAACTGCCAATCAAAGTTTACAGCTTTTTAGAATAATACAGGAGGCTACGCAGAATATTGTAAAACATTCCGGCGCTACAAAAGCCAGTTATTGTTTTACAGCATCGCCGCAATTATTGTTAATTTCTATTGAGGACAATGGCATTGGTTTTAACACCAGCCTACCTGCTAACAGTAATGGGTTAATAAATATGCAAAAGAGAATTAATGATATTTCAGGAAATATAGAAATCACTTCACAAATTAATCATGGAACAACCATTACCCTATCAATACCATTAACCATTAAACCTGTCTAATAAAATTCAATATGCATAAAATGATAAACATAGACATAGTAGATGATAATGTAGTTTTGGCAGAACAGTTAAAGGAAAATTTGCTGATGGCTGAAAATATCAATATTGTTTTCATGGCAATCAATGGGAAAGATTTATTAGAGAAGTTAACACTTCAAAAAAAATTGCCCGATGTAATATTGATGGATATAGAAATGCCTGTAATGAATGGCATTGAAGCCACCGCTATTGTAACCAAAGAAACAGCGATTAAAGTTTTAATATTAACCGTTTTTGATAATGATGAAAAAGTGTTTGAAGCTATTAAAGCAGGGGCAGCCGGTTATTTATTAAAAGATAGTAAAGCCTATAAAATTGTAAGTGCCATTGAAGATATAATGATGGGTGGTGGCCCTATGAGTCCACATATAGCTTCCAGGGCATTGACTTTATTGAGGGAGAAAACAATTGACAAAGTTTCGCCACAACCATCTGATTATAATCTTAGCGAAAGAGAATCCCAGCTTTTACAACAACTGGTGCATGGTTTAAGTTATCAGCAAATTGCCGATAAACTATTTATAAGCCATGGCACTGTTCGTAAGCATATTGAAAACATTTATACAAAATTGCACATACACACTAAAGTAGAAGCAGTAAACAAAGTAAATGAGCATAAATGGTTTTCACAAAATACTCAAGAGTAAAAGAACAGGCTTTAATAGATAGTTGTTATTGAAAAATACCCTTTTCTGGGTATTGTTTACTCTTTTTTAAGCGTCTATTTTTAATGTCTTAAACATTAAAACAACTTAAATGAAAAAGAACCTAATTCCAGCCATTGCATTATTGCTTTTTGCATCTTGCAACAACGATCCAAAACCTGAAGCACCTAAAACTGGAGAAAAAGAAACTCCAAAAACTGAAACTACCGCAGCCGTTAATCCAAATGTAACCGATTGGATGAGTTGGGAAGGTGGTATTGACGTAGCTGGTGTAACCGACAAAAATTACAAAATGCCTAATGTAATTTTTCATGTAGCCAATATTGTAAACACTCCTGTGGGTAAAGCACCAAGTGGTATGATTTTATACAGACCAGATACACTACAACCACCTTTAGTAATGGGTTTTGTAAGCACTAATAAAACTGTAGGCGATTATTTTGGTCCAAAAATTTTTGCTGGTACTCCTTTTGAAAAAGCTCCTACTGTAATGGGTACTTTTGATATTAAATACGATGATAAAGGAGCTACTGCAAAAGTTGTAGCTGGTGGTCATACTTTTGAATGTACTATGAGTGATTTAGGCAAGCCTTATTTAATTAACAGAGCTATGGGTAGTCCAATGCCTTTTTACCAACAAGGTGTAGAAAGAACTTCAGGTAAATCGGTTTTAAAAGTAGATGGTAAAGAAGTAAATTTAACAATGCCTCCTGTTGGCTTAAGTGGTGGCCCAGGTGCAGTTGTAAGTGTAAACGGCGTTTATGCTAGATAAAAAACCATTAACTATTAAACCTTTAAAGAGCAACCAAAATTGATTGCTCTTTTTTAAATTTTACTGTATATGAAAAAAATAATTATAGTATTAGCAACTTCTCTTTTTTGTATCCCTGCATTTGCACAATTAAATACCGAGCAAAAAAGTATAAAAAAAGTATTTACAGATTTTCAAAGCTTTTACTTAAAAAACGAAAAAAAATTTAATGCCTTTAAATTATATAAAGGCCAAGGAAAAGAAAATACCCCACCTTTCCATATTCAATGGAAAGAAGTAGATAAGTATTTTACTTACTTACGAAAAAATGTACCCTACGTTGGCGAAGCCTATATAAAAAATGAACAAACTCATTTTTTATATAGTGATAGTTGTTTTAAAGCCAATCCCAACGATGAAATAGCTGTAGGATTTGATTATGACAGATGGGCTGGCGGACAAGAAAGTATAGAGTACATGATAAAATGGTACGTTAACCCAAAAAACAAGTACAAAGTAATTATCAAAGGCGGTAAAGCTATTTTAAAAATAACCAGCTTAATAAATAAAGAGTTTACTTCAAGTGAAGTTCCATTCACCAAAGAAAAAGGTAAATGGGTAATGGCAGATAATGTTTATCCTACCCATTAATAATAGAATTTTTAAAAATACATTAACAAAAGCCTGCCTAATCAGGCTTTTTTGTTTTTATAAAATTGAACTTAGGGGTACTAGTTTTGTTATCTTTGTATAGAAAATAATACCACATGGATACTCAACATTTTGAAGATATTTTTCAATCAAAAATTGATAAAGAAATAAAAATTGAACCTAAAGATTGGATGCCCGAAGCCTATCGCAAAACCAATGTTAGACAAATAAGTCAGCATGCACACAGTGAAGTAGTAGGTATGTTACCCGAAGGCAATTGGATTAGCAGAGCCCCTAGTTTAAAACGCAAAGCTATTTTATTAGCAAAAGTACAAGACGAAGGAGGGCATGGACTATACCTTTATAGTGCTGCCGAAACTTTAGGAATGAGCCGTGACGAAATGATTGCCGACTTACACAGCGGCAAAGCAAAATATTCTTCCATTTTTAATTACCCATCACTTACTTGGGCAGATATGGGAGCCATTGGTTGGCTGGTAGATGGTGCTGCTATTTTAAATCAAGTAATGCTTTGCCGTACAAGTTATGGTCCTTATGCAAGGGCTATGGTACGTATTTGTAAAGAAGAAAGTTTTCATCAACGCCAAGGTTTTGAGGCTCTCTTGATTTTAAGCAAAGGCACTGTAGAGCAAAAAGCCATGTGTCAAGATGCTATAAATAGATGGTGGTGGCCAAGCCTTATGATGTTTGGCCCAAAAGATTCAGAATCTACCAACAGCGACCAAAGCATGAAGTGGAAAATAAAACGCAAAACTAATGATGAACTTCGTCAGCAATTTATAGATATGATTGCAGAGCAAGTTAAAGTGTTAGGCATGACGTTGCCAGATAATCAACTTAAATGGAATGCAGAAAGAAATCATTACGATTTTGGCGAAATAAATTGGGATGAATTTTGGGCTGTAGTAAAAGGTAATGGCCCATGCAACAAACAACGATTAGCAGCCCGTAATAAAGCACATAACGATGGGGCTTGGGTAAGAGAAGCTGCTAAGGCATATGCAGAAAAGAAGAAACACGAGGTTGAATTAAAAGTAGCTTAAATTGGATATCACAATTTGTGATATCCAAATAAATAATTTATGCAAGTATCAATTATACAAAATAAAATTTACGAAATACGTGGGCATAAGGTTATGCTAGATTTTGATTTAGCGGAAATGTATGAGGTTGAAACGAAAGTTTTGAAACAATCTGTAAAAAGAAAATCAAATAGGTTTCCTGCCGATTTTATATTTACCCTTACTCAGCAAGAGTTTCAGGGTTTGAGGTCACAAATTGTGACCTCAAACAGTAGAGGTGGAACAAGATATTTACCAACTGCTTTTACGGAGCAAGGAGTAGCAATGTTATCAAGCGTTTTAAATAGTGAAAAAGCAATAGATGTAAATATTGCTATTATTAGAACATTTGTTTTACTGAAAACTGCTGCATTAAGCCACAAAGAATTGTATGAAAAAATTGTTAAATTAGAAAAAAAGTATAATAAAAATTTTAAAGAAGTTTTTATAGCTTTAGAATATTTAATGAGCAAAAAAGAAAACGAAGAAGATTTTAGCAAAAGAGAACGTATTGGTTTTAAACCATAAATCATTTTATTATGAAAATCAAACTAACAAAATATTACTACGGCGATTTTGGTGGAGACGAAAGTGCAGCAGGTAATGAAGTAAAGAAAACAAATGATGAGGCATCTGCTTGGCCATTATGGGAAATTTTTGTACGCAGCAAACAAGGTTTAGATCATAAGCATGTAGGAAGCCTACATGCTACCGATGCTCAAATGGCTATTGAAAATGCAAGAGATGTTTATACCCGTAGGCAAGAAGGGGTAAGCATTTGGGTGGTAGAGAGTAAAAATATTACAGCCAGCAACCCTGATGAAGCTGGTGAATTATACGAACCTGCGGTAGATAAAATTTATCGTCATCCCACATTTTATAATTTGCCAGATGAGGTAAATCATATGTAAAAAGCATATCACTATTGATGAATTATTATGGAGAATAAATTGATTAATTACTTACTGCACTTAGCCGATACCACTTTAATTTTATCGCAACGCAATAGCGAATGGTGTGGACATGGCCCTATACTAGAGCAAGATATTGCTATAACTAATATTAGTTTAGATTTATTAGGTCAGAGTAGAAATTTTTATCAATATGCTGCTCAGTTAATGGGCAATACAGATGAAGATAAACTAGCTTATTTACGTACCGAAAGAGAATTTAAAAATTTATTATTAGTAGAGCTGCCTAATGGCAATTGGGGGCAAACTATTTTACGTCAATATCTTTTTAGCCAATTTCAATATTTGTTATTTGAGCAATTACAAAATAACAGCAATGAACAATTAGCTGCTATTTGCACCAAAGCTTTAAAAGAAATAAAATATCATGTACGTTGGAGTAGCGAATGGGTTATACGCCTTGGCGATGGAACACAAGAGAGTAAACAAAGAATGGAATTTGCAATTACTGAACTATGGCATTATACTGGAGAAATGTTTTTAGCTGTTGATTATGAAAAAGAAATCAATATCAACTTTGCTTCTTTACAAAACAGTTGGTTGCAAAAAGTAAAAGCCATTTTTGACGAAGCAACACTATCTATTCCAGAAAACACATACATGCAAACAGGTGGTAAAACTGGCACACATACTGAAAATTTGGGTTTTGTTTTAACAGAATTGCAATATATACAAAGGGCTTATCCTAATAGTCAATGGTAAAATCATCTACTTTAACACAAGATAATATTTGGAAAATACTTGAACAAGTAACCGACCCTGAAGTACCCGTACTTACCATTTTAGATTTAGGCATTGTAAGAGATGTAATTTATTCCCCTCCTTCGGAGGGGTTAGGGGAGGTTGTAGAAGTTATAATAACTCCAACCTACACTGGTTGCCCTGCAATGGATATGCTTAGCATGGATATTAAAATGAAATTGCTGGAGCAGGGTTACAAAAAAATAAAAATCACCTCTGTACTTTCACCTGCATGGACAACCGATTGGATGAGTGAAGAAGGAAAAAGAAAGTTGAAAGAATATGGCATAGCAGCTCCAAACAAAAAATTTGAAATTGTTACCGATGGAGTTGAATGCCCTCTTTGTAACTCAACCCACACAAAACTTATTAGTGAATTTGGTAGCACAGCTTGCAAAGCACTATATCAATGCCAAGATTGTAAAGAACCTTTTGATTATTTTAAGTGTCACTAAAACAATCATAGATTTTCGTACTTTTAAAGATGGATTTAAATCTTTATTTAGAGGAGGCGGCACAAGTATCAGTAGCATTTGTAATAGGTGCAATTATTGGGCTTGAAAGAGAATTTAGAAGCAAACCTGCAGGTTTTAGAACTATGATAATTATATGTGTTGGCAGTTGCCTTTACACCATTTTATCTAAAGAAAGTAATGACACCAGCCCCGATAGAATTGCCAGTAATATTGTAACTGGTATTGGTTTTATTGGTGCAGGTGTAATTTTTAAAGAGGGTATTAGTGTAAACGGTTTAACCACTGCTGCATTAATTTGGGTAACTGCAGCACTAGGCATGGCAGTAGGTTATCATAATTACCCATTAGCTGTTGTTGTAACATCCATGGTAGTAATAGTATTATTTGTATTAGAACCAGTACAAAAATTTATCAATCGTTTTCATAGAGTAAAAGATTATAGAATACGAACCTCCTCTATTGGTGCAAAATTTCAAGCCGAGTTTGAACAATTTTTTAAAGATAATAGCATGAGTTATAGATGTATGAAAACTTTAAAAGAAGATAGTGATGGAGTGTATATTTATCGTATAAGCAGCCCAGATAGGAAATATGATGTAGTAGATGATTTTTTATTAGCCCATACAGATGTAAAAAGTTTTGACGTTTAAATAAGTTAACAATATGAGTAGTATTTTATTTGAAATAAAAGATAATGTTGCCTTTATTACACTTAATAGACCAGATAAGTTTAACTCCTTTAACAGAGAAATGGCTTTGCTGCTACAAAACTATTTAGATGAATGTGCATCTAACGAAACTGTAAGAGCCATTTATTTAACAGGCGCTGGCAAAGCCTTTTGTGCTGGGCAAGATATTGGTGAATTAGTGGGTGACAATAAAATAGAAATTGCTCAAATTTTAAGTGAGCATTACAATCCTATTGTAGCTAGAATAAGAGATTTAAAAAAGCCAGTAGTGTGTGCTGTAAATGGTGTTGCCGCTGGTGCTGGTGCAAATATTGCTTTGTGTTGCGATGTAGTGGTAGCAACCCAATCAGCATCATTTATACAAGCATTTAGCAAAATTGGTTTAATACCAGATAGTGGTGGCACATTTACTTTGCCCAGATTAATTGGTTGGCAAAAGGCTAGTGCATTAATGATGCTTGGCGATAAAGTAGAGGCTGCCGAAGCAGAGAAATTAGGTATGTTGTATAAAGTTTTTAGCGATGATGTATTTGAAACAGAAAGTAAAAAAATTGTAGCAACATTAGCACAAATGCCTACGCAAGGTTTAGCACTTACAAAGCAAGCATTAAACCAATCGTTTACTAATAACTGGCAACAACAATTAGGGGTAGAAGATGAATTGCAACAAGCCGCTGCAAAAACATACGATTACAACGAGGGCATAAATGCATTTTTAGAAAAAAGAAAACCAATTTTTAAAGGCAATTAATAACGTAGTAGAAACTATCTCCTTGGCGTCTTTGCGACTTTGCGGTAATAAATAAACAACCATGACAACCCCACA
The DNA here is from genome assembly GCA_017988335.1 of Ferruginibacter sp. GTDB lineage: Bacteria > Bacteroidota > Bacteroidia > Chitinophagales > Chitinophagaceae > Ferruginibacter. Next base: position 4,125 of record JAGNRZ010000020.1, on the reverse strand, counting down.
ACAAGTAGTAAACCACATGATGCAACATGATGCTTTTAGCCAATGGCTAGGCATAACTGTTATTGATGTAAAAGAAGGTTACAGCAAAATAAAAATGACCATAAGAGCCGAAATGGTAAATGGTTTTGGCATCATTCACGGCGGTGTTACTTTTAGTTTGGCAGACAGTGCATTTGCTTTTGCATGCAATAATCGCAATCAATTAAGTGTGGCATTAGACACCTCTATCAATTTTATTAAACCAGTGCATATAGGTGATGAACTTACTGCCGAAGCAAAAGAAATTCACAATGGCAAAAGCACAGGCCTTTATCATATCGAAATTACAAATCAAAACAATCAAGTAGTAGCACAGTTTAAAGGTTTGTGTTATAGAACGGATAAGGTTTTAGTTGGATAAAGGTTAGTGATTAAGTATATAAAGTAAATAGAGTAAATAAAGTAGTTACGCTAACATTATAAAAAATAAATTAACTATGGGTAATGAAAATTTTGGCTTTGAAGAGTTAGAAGTATGGAAAAAAGCAAGATTATTTAAAAACTTAGTTAGAACAATATCAAAAACTTTTCCTGTTGAAGAAAAATTTAGGCTAACTGACCAAATAATACGAAGTTCTCGTTCAATAAATTCGTTAATTACTGAAGGGCATGGTAGATTTACATATCCTGATCAAATACATTATTGTATTCAAGCTAGAGGCTCTTTAACAGAAACAGTAAATCATTTATTTGATGCATTAGACGAAGGATATATTAGTGATGAACAATTTAATAATTTAAAACAAAAAGCAAAGGAAATAGAACGTATGATAAATGGTTATTTAGTTTTTTTACGAAGCAAAAGAGATGAGCCTAAAAAAACTTAAACCTTCACTATACACTCTATTTACTTTATTTACTCTATTTACTTTATTTACTATTTTACTTCCCTTTAACTATGATTTACGAATTCAACAATATAAAACCAGTCGTTCATCCATCGTCTTTCGTACATCCTAAAGCGGTAGTTACAGGCAATGTAATTATTGGTGCAAATGTATATATTGGCCCAGGTGCTGCCATCCGTGGCGATTGGGGGCAAATAATTATTGAAGATGGTTGTAATGTGCAAGAAAACTGTACTATTCACATGTTTCCGGGTGTAACTGTTTTATTAAAAGAAGGTGCACACATTGGACATGGTGCAGTAATACATGGTGCCACTATTGGTAAAAATTGTTTGGTAGGTATGAATGCAGTACTTATGGATAACGTTGTATTAGGAGATGAATGTATTGTAGGGGCTTTAAGTTTTATAAAGGCTGATGAAGTTTTTGAAGCTAGAAGTTTAATTGTAGGTAACCCTGCAAAAAAAATAAAAGAAGTAACCAGTGAAATGATAAATTGGAAAACTGAAGGCACAAAATTATACCAACAATTACCACAACAACTTTTTGAAACCTTAAAAGAGTGTGAACCGTTAACCCAAATTCCAGCTAACCAAAAAATACAAACCATTAATTATAAAACTTGGAATGAAAGCAAGTAAGTATTACTTTCTGTCATCTGTCCAAATTAGCTTTTCGTTTGTTTTAAGTGTATTAAAGTCTAGCATATTCATATCGCCTTTACCTGTAATACCACCATCTGGGTGACCAATAAGGTTACAACTTTCATCATACACATCAGTAAAAAAATCGCAGCAAGGGGCTGTTACATAGTACACTGTTTTGCCTTTGTAAGTATAGCTGTATATACTTCTTCTAGGCTCTTGCTTTTCTTCTTTACTAAATTTTTCAATTAGCGTTTGTACACAAGCTGGTTGTGCAGCAGGCTTAGTTTGTACTTGCGTAACCGCCGCTCTTTTAGTGGTGTTTCTTTTTTTCTTTTTTTGTGCCGATGCAGAAAAACTAACTAAAGAAATTATAAATAATAAAACTAATTTTTTCATACTGCTTTGTTTATAATATTGTAGATGAATTTTAAAGCCAACAGTTGCTTTACACAAAGTTAAGCTTTTGATAAAACAACAAAAAGGCTGTACCGATGCTTATTGGTATGCTGATGAAAGGATTGCGACGCAACGATGATGCCACAAGGCTTTACAGCTGGTACAAAAAAATGCTTTTATGTATTGTGCAAAAAGTTACTCACCTTTGCGGCATAATATGGAACGTTCAAACTTTGTAGATCAAATAAAAGTATTTTGCCATAGTGGCCATGGTGGGGCAGGTAGCAAGCATTTTATGCGTAATAAACTTACGGCAATGGGTGGACCTGATGGTGGCGATGGTGGTAGAGGTGCACATATTATTTTAAAAGGCAATGCACAGTTATGGACGCTTTTGCATTTAAGGTATTTTAAAAACGTAATTGCCGAAGATGGTGAAAACGGCAGCAAAAACAATAGTACTGGACGTAACGGAAAAGATATTATAATTGAAGTACCCTTAGGCACCATTGCTCTAGATGAAGAAACTGGTGACCAAGTGGCCGAAATTTTGGAAGACGGGCAAGAAGTAATTTTTTTAAAGGGCGGTAGAGGTGGCTTAGGCAATAGCAATTTTAAAACCGCCACCAACCAAGCACCAGATTATGCACAACCTGGTGAGCCAGGGGTTGAAGGTTGGAAAATATTGGAATTAAAAGTATTGGCAGATGTGGGTTTAGTGGGCTTTCCTAATGCAGGTAAATCAACATTGTTAAGTGTAATTACTGCTGCCAAACCCAAAATTGCCGATTATGCTTTCACTACACTTGTACCGCAATTGGGCATGGTAGAGTATAGAGATGGAAAAAGTTTTTGCATTGCCGATTTGCCAGGCATTATTGAAGGTGCCGCCGAAGGCAAAGGGCTAGGGCATCGGTTTTTACGCCATATAGAACGTAATAGTATTTTACTTTTTTTAATACCAGCCGATAGTGCCGATCATAAAAAAGAATTTGATATTTTGTATAAAGAGCTAGAAGATTATAACGAAGAAATGTTGCAAAAAGATTTTGTAATAGCCATTAGCAAAAGCGATATGCTGGATGATGAATTAAAAACTGCAATATCAAAAGAACTTCCTAAAAATATACCACACGTATTTATTTCCTCTGTTTTAAACCAAGGCTTGCCAGAGCTTAAAGATTTGCTTTGGAAAACGTTAAACAACACATCAAAATTGTAAAATACCGTCTCAAGGGTATTGTACAACAAGTAACATTGTGTTTTCTTAGCATAAATAAAACCTCATAAAATGAAACGGATTATCTTTTTTCTTTTGTGCATTTGTACTATAACTATTACAAATGCACAAACAGCAAAACCTGTTGCAAAAAAAACATTAAAAAAAATAATGGAAATGCAAATGCCAGAAGGTGATGGCGCTAATGGCTCTTGTGTTGTTTATCATCCTACCACAAAAAAATATTATATACCCATGATAGGTAATGCCAGTTACGATTTGGTAACTTTTGATGCTAATGGAAAGCAACAAAAAGTACAATCGGTTAATAACGATTTACGTGGTTTATGGTATAACCCAAAAACAAAAAAAATTGAAGGCAATTGCTATGCCGATGGCGGCTGGGTAAGCTATACTGTAAGTGCTAAAGGCGAAGTAACCTCCGACGCTACACCAATACACGAAGGCTCAAAACAGCCTAGCGACCAAAGTGTAGGAGTATTTAATGCAAAAGAAGCTAAAGTATATTTTTTAAGCACCACAGGCGTATCGGTTAATAATTTAAAAGCCGAAGAAGAAAAAACTATTGAATTAAAAACAGCTAAAGATGCAGACCCAATAATTTTTGATAACGATAATGAGTATTACAATACCACTTCGTTAATTTATACTGGCATACCCAAGGCAGAAATTGGGTTGTTGAATGTATTAGAAAAAAGAATTGAATTATTTAATAGTGCTACTGGCATTAAAACAACTGAGTGGATGCTACCCGACAGTGTTGCAGAGTTAAAGCAATCGTTCAACTTTGCTTATTGCAATGGTATGGTATGGTTGTTTGATAAAGAAAATAGACCTCTTTCATAATTCAAGGTTGTAAAAAGCTGCTATTAAATTTATTCTTAAGCCAAATCTTTTTCTTCTGTTTCTGTAAGGTGCTGCTATTATTTTAAAAATCTTTAGTTCCCTTATAATA
>JAGNRZ010000138.1 GCA_017988335.1 Ferruginibacter sp. | reverse complement strand
CCTTCTTTAACCAAAGCCATTCAAGAGCAACAAACTCAAATTGAAGCACAAGCTAAAGAAAATGCAGATTTAAAAAAGAAAAACGAGCAATTAGAAGCCGATATTAAGGCAATAAAAGCAAAATTGGGTATTCAATAAATACCACAAAAAGGTGATAGGCAAAATAAAAGTAATATCGTAACTTGTTACGTTGTTTACTGAGTAAACATTACCATTTACTAAATAAATAATAAATATTTAAAAATTATAATTTAAATTGCTGTTATGCAAAAGCAACTAATAACAATACTGCTATTTATTTTTGGTACCACTAGCTTGGCAGTAGCCCAGCAAGTAGTAAAAGCTACCAATGTAAATATGGTAAGTACACCGGGTACAAAAATTGTAATTAATGGAGGTATTACATTTACGGGTACTACCAATTTTAAAGATAGCGGCGAAGTGTATTTACGCCCCAACACATTAGGTGGCCAAGAAAACTGGGCAGACAGTACTGCCGCAGGTGTATATGATGTACTTAGCAATGGCAAAGTGCTTTTTGAAAGCGATAGTTTTCAATATATTTATGGCAACACTCGTTTTTATAATTTACGCAGTTTTAGCGATAGTGGTGTAGTGTTAAATACTGATATTGAAGTAAGAAATCAATTAGATTTAGATAAGCGATTGCTTTACACTTTACCCACTACAAAAATGTATGTAAGCAACCCTGCTCTTAATGCCATACAAAGTACTAATAACTTTGCTACTAGCTGGGTAAATGGCAGATTAGAAAGAGCTGCAAATGTTGCTGGTACTGGTACAGATGGTAACGATTATGTATTTCAAGTAGGTAACGACACCTTATATGCACCTGTTAAATTATCTAAATTTAATACGAACACAGCAAGATTTACTGCACAATATTTTTATACCACCCCACCTAATAATACAAATGTATTTTCTCCTCCAATAGATCATATAAGCAGTGTAGAATATTGGGATATAAGCAGCAACATGGCAAGTGGTAACGATGATGATGCTAAAGTATGGCTTAGCTGGAGAGGGCGTAGTTATGTTAGCGGCACTGCTGCTATTAGAGATAGCTTATTAGTAGCTCAGTACATTAATCGTCCGCCAGATATTTGGGATGTACCTACAGGATGGGTTACAGGTAATACTTTTGGTGCCGATAGTTTATCAGGCTTTGTTCGTTCTAATGGTTATTATTCTATCTTTTTACCTACTACCGATTATGATCATTTTACGTTAGGCACTTTTAGTAAATACAATGCTTTACCAGTTAAAATTTTATACTTCACCGCCATTGGCGATGGTAATAAAGTACGCCTAAATTGGGATGTTAAAGATGAGCAAGAAGTAAGTAAATATGAGGTAGAAAAATCTACAAATGGTACTTCATTTAGCCAAATAGATGTAATTAATTCTTTACAAAAAGCAGCATGGTTATACACCGATTACGATTTTAACCCTGTAGAAGGCTGGAATTATTATCGCTTAAAAATAATAGACATTAGAGGTAAAGTAACTTACTCCGATGTTCGTAAGGTTAAATTTAGCAAAGGTTTAGAGCAGGTTAAACTGTTCCCTGTACCTGCGGTAGATGTATTAACCGTACAATTACCAAGCTCTTATGTTACTACAAGTACATTGCAATTGTACAGTGTAGATGGTAAATATATTTCTACCTTAAAACCTTCTGTAAACAATGTAAAAGTAAATGTACAGCCATTAGCAAAGGGTACTTATATAATACGAATTGTAAAAGCAAACGGACAGTCTGAAAGCTATCCATTCATTAAACAATAAAAAATAAAAGCATGAATACTATAAAATGTTTTTCACTTATAATAGCTAGTACATTTTTAAGTACAGCAGTATTTTCACAAAATGTAGTGGTTACACCTGTTGCTGAGCTTGATGCAAAACCAGTTGCTGTAAAACCAATAGCTACTACTATTCCTGCACCAGGTACAAGAGTAGTAGCAACAGAACCTTTAAACGTTATTGCACCCACACCACAATTAAAGCCTGTTCCTTTGCAAACTTCTGAAAATGCAGCACTGGTAGCTCCCTCACCACTTAATAGAGTAGATGATGCTACTATACAACCTCAAAAGCTTGAGGCAAAAGTAATCCCTTCTGCAAATGCTACTCAAATGCAAGCAAAAATGACGGAGGAAATGAAAGCAACAATGGCTGGTAAAACAGTAAGACCAAAAACAATTGACCAAACTACTGGTGCCACAGAAAGTAAATTAACACCTACAAATGTTATTCCTTTAAAAGCTGCACCAGTTGTAGCTCCAGTAATAGAAAATTAACCTTATTCTTCTTCATACAAAACCATCTGATAGATTTTATCAGATGGTTTTTTTATTTGTATTACCTACTTTTGTAAAAAACAATTTTATGTTACAACGTATACAGTCTGTATGGTTATTATTAGCAAGTGTGTGTGCTTTTTTAACACTAAAATTTTCTTTTTACAGCGGTACCAATGCTAAGGGAGTAGCCTCTTACCAACTAAATGGTATGGAAAATACTCTTTTATTAATACCTACTTTAATTTTAGCATTACTTGTATTAGCAAACATATTTTTATTTAAAAACCGAGTGCTACAAATAAGACTATGTATTGCTGCTATGGTGTTGGAATTACTGTTACTATTTTTATACTATAAGCAAACACAATCCTTTTCCTTAGGCACTTATTCCTTAACTGCAATTTTGCACATTGGCATACTATTGTTTTTATTATTGGCGGCTAGAGCAATTAATAAAGATGAAAAAATGGTAAAAAATAGTGATAGGTTAAGATAGAGTAATATATTATCCATTCTTTTTTATTTAGTTTAGAAAATTTTATTGATGCAAATGGAAGTTTTATACTTGCCAATGCTAATTATAAAGTTGCCAAGCCTATTTTTGAGAATGCCATCGGTAATTATGTCAATGACGGAGTAATAATTGAAAGTGCCATAGGTAATTATGACAACGCAGTAAGAAGATTTAACAACGCCAAAGGTAGTTATATAAGTGCCAACGGTAGTTTTATACTTGCCAACGCTAATTATTAAGGTAACCTAACTAATTATAATATTACCATAACTAAAAATACCCTCTAATGAGGGCATTTTAGTGTTTATTGGCTTGTATTCATTTCAAATTTATCGAGTTCTAAATTCTAAGCCGCTTACTTGTTTGTATTGGGGGCTTAATGCTCCGTAAACTGACTTTATATACTTTTTTATATCTAAGGCTGTATTAACTAACCCTGTTAATGGATTGTACAATGCTGAATTTCTTGTAATAAGGCTATTGCTAAAATTAGTATAGGTATCTACCACTGCCGTGTTAGCTTCTTTTAACTGGGCTAATTTAGTTTGTAAGCCATCTAATGCTAATTCTGCTTCGTTGGGTGTGTAATTACTATCTGTAAGTAAAAGTTCTATTAACTTGGAAAAATGCTCTACCTGTTGGTCGTAACTTTGTTGGCTGGTTGATATGGTTTTATCTACTGGGGCTGCATTATCACCAACTGGTGCATCTGCTTTTGGTGTAGCCCTTTGCCCTTGTAATTTTTTATTGATTGTTTTTGCATCTTTTACTGTGGCTGGTATAGCATCTGTTGCATCTAAGCTGTTAATTACTTTTGTACCTAAACTTTTTAATGGCTTAAAGGCTTGCATACGGCTATTAGTAGCGTTATTAAATGCCGTTTGTGTTGTTTTTACTGCTTGCAAGGCATTTTGTGCATTGGTAAATTGTGTTTGTAAGTTTGTGATTTTTAAAGCGTCTTTACTAGGATTGTACGCTGAGCCATAACTAGTACAAAATGAAATTAAGTTTTGAAAGTGGGCTACGTTTTTTGCATGACCTGTTTCGGATGTTGAGGGCATAATTTTAAGTTTTAATTTGAAAGAATTGTTAATGCCCTAAAAGTAAAAGTGGATTAGTTAAAGAAAATATAATGCAAGTAACAGGAATGGTAAAACGTTGTTAAAAAAATTGAGCCTATGTAGAAACAAAGGCTCTCATTTAATCCGTACCCTATGAAAACAAATTTTTCTTTTTTATATAATTGAAGCAATATATTTTAGCCGAACCAAAAATTTGAAAAACAATTGCTATTAAATTAAATGCAAGATTTTGTAGAGAAATAGGAGCAATTTGAAAAGATTCCGCAGAAGAAACATCTGCCTTTTTATCTGCTAAAACTAAATCTAGAAATGCCCCAAATTTCACAGAAAAATTAAAGTCAGTAATAGTAGAAAAAACGAAGTCAAAAAAAAGAAGTAAGAAAAAGTTGATACAAATAAATATAACTCCGAATAAATATTTATTAATAGTTTTTGTAACTGTTAATTGACGACTAAATATTTTTAAAAGTAAAATCGAGGAAAAATACCAAACTAAACTTTGAATAAAAAATAATAGCAATAAAGAGGATAGTTTAATGTCCCCAATACCTAATAAAACTGCTGTAAGATAACTTATAGAAAGTGTTATTAAGATAGCACTTAATGAAGTAAAAGTAATAAGTCTGATTGTGGTAAATTTTTTCATTTTTTTATTATAATAAGTTATGATATTAATAATTTTAGTTTAGGTATGATAATGCTAAGTAGCCTAAATCATCTATTATAAGACCCTTGTTTGCAAGTATTATTAACCCTTTTTGTTTTACCAGATTAATAGCTGCGTATGAAGAATAGCCTCCTACAGTACCATTATGCCACATATATTTACCTAGCCCAGAAAGCCTACCCAGAAAACCTTGTCTATGCCATCCTAAACACATTTGCTTTGACTGTACAACAAATTGTGATGCTAAAATTTCATTTAAAGGGTTTGCCACAAAATGGGCATTAATAAATTTAATAAAATCATCCAATGTGCTAATCATTGCTCCTGCACCAGATAAAGCATTGTCTTGCCAAACTGGCGTATGAACATTTAAATTATTATAGCCCTGTATAATTAATTTTGAGTTATTTTGTTGAGGGTTGATTGAGCTACTATCCATATGTAAGACATCAAATATTTTTGACTTTAAAATAGTATTGTATGATTGACTGTAAACGTCTTCAATAATTATACTTAATAAACCGTAACCAAAATTAGAGTAACTATATTTTTTTACACCAATTGTTGGATTACTTAATAAGTATTGCCATACATCGTCTTTTGATATTAGGTTATATGGGTTGTTTAAATCATGTTTCATAATATTCATAAGTTCAGCAGGTATTCTTGGTAAACCTGAGCAGTGCGTAAGCAACTCATGAATAGTAATATTACCTAAAGCCCCAAAAGTACTATGCCTTTGTTTGTATATTTGGGCAATTGTAGTATTAAATGATAATAACTTTTCTTTAACTGCTATACTAATGATTAGAGCCGTAAATATTTTTGTAATTGAGGCAATTTGAAAAGCATTACTTTCAATATTTCCATTTGTTGAAATTTTTGTAATTACACCATTTTCAACTATCCCAATTTCAATAGTGTCAATATTGTGCTTTTCCTTATACTTATGTAGTCGCTGAGTAAGTTTGCTTGTATTCATGTGGTAATTTTTTTTTGAACTTTTCTTTAAGATTTTGAATTTTTCTTTTATATTTATTAATTAATCTAATCCATTTTTCATTTGAAAAAAAGAACCCTTGCACCATAATAAATACTATCTGAAAATCATAAATCATCATAAATACATATATGCCGATGTGCAATGAAATTGCGGCTAATGATATTACTTTTTTTGTTTTTTTAAACCAAATTAATACTGGAAAATAAATTTCTACTAACATTGTATAATAAGTAGTAATTGTAACGAAAGCACCATTTTTTACCAACATTTCATTAAAAGGAGTACCCTTAAAGCGTTCTAAAGATAAAGTATAATAAGTAGCCACACCGTTAAACCAAACATCTGCATGTACTTTATGCCACCCTGATAAAAAGTATGCCATACATAAATGTAGACAGACCGAAATACCCCCAAGATTAGAAAATACATTGCTAAAGTACCTAATTTTAGAATTTTTATACTGTATTTTAGAAATTACAAAGTATTTATAACTATCTACAAATATCATATAAAGCATGATAAATTTCAGCAAATTATCGCCTCCATTTAGCACTAAATGGCACATTCGCTGTTGTAATTCATATAAAATATACAATAACAATGCAGTAAAATGCTTGCCGATTCCAAAAAAATATAAGAGAATTACAACAATATAAAAAGATATAAATATTTCATAATGACTACGAATAGTCATAGTGTCAATATTAATCATCTCAAGTAAATATGTTGGTGATGGCGGCAGAAATGACGTAGACTTGTATAACAGTGAAATGTACTGCCAAGAAAGGATTATTTTTTTTAATAAATGAAAGCAAATAAAAAGCCTGAATAGCGAAGCGTAAAAAGCGTAATTATTTTTTTCTCCTAATTTGTCAATTCTTTGGTTTATGCTAATCATATGTTATTTTATAATATTGCTTTGAAAAAACATTTCCTCTTTCGTACTATCTGTTGGATTGTTTCTTTCTGAGAATTTTGGTATATACTTTCGAGTTATTCGTAGTTGAAGATTATAGTCATTAATATCAATATTATTTTTCTTTGCAACAAATTTTGCATAATTTTTTATTGTATTAAAACCATAAGATTGTTGAATTTGTTTTGCGATGAGGTCTGATTTAACTGAATCTTTGATATTTTTTCCTTCATTGGTTTCATTAGTAAAATACGAATTCATATCAACTATTTCATCAGAAATTCCATTAACAGAATTTGCAAGCACATAATCAAGCAAGTCTTCATTCCAATTAAAGGGAGCATTTGCCTGCTTTTTTAAATTCGTAATTTCTAACACTTCATAAATCAACATCGAGGAATCTCTTTTAGAATGAAAAATGTAATATAGCCTGTCATTGAATTTAGGCGGTGGAGCAAAAAAACTCCAACGTTGATAGAAATACTTGCTATACGTTTGCGATTGCTTAAGATAAGATATGTTTATATAATTATCTGGCATATTAAACAAAAGTGTTACAGCCCAATAGCAAATAAAAATTAGTAGTATTGGAATAAGAATAATTTTTTTCATAATAAAAATGCTGGATAGTTATTACAACTATCCAGCTAGGTTTGAATTAATCTAAACTTTTGATTTTTTGTGATATAGTCAAATTTATATCACTAAATTGATTTGAAGTTTTTGGTTGAACGGCAGCTAAGTGAGTAGCAACATGAACCAATTCTGGTGTATATTCCATTGAAACTTCTACCACAGCATTTACTATCACTCTAGCAGCATTTACTAAGGCTCTAGTAATTTGAGTAGATTCATTTGAACTTTTTGTAAATTCTTGTTGTACTGTTTGTTTAGCACTACCGTAGTTTATAGAACCTTCATTATTTGAAAAGCTCATTAAAGTAAAGCATACTGCTATGGCTATGCAAAATGCTGCAACCTTCATTGAAAATATTTTTTTCATATTTTTTGATTTAATTAATCTAAATTTTTAATTTTTCTAATTTGTAGATTCGTAATTTCTTTATTGCTATCATACTTTTCGCTATAAGGGTTATTATAGTTAGCATAAGCCCCTACTGTTGGATGCATACAAGTATATGTATTTGCAACAAATTCAGCAGCTTCAATTACCGCTTTCCCAATAACCCTAGTTGCTACAACCGAAGCTTGTACAATGGCTCTAACAGCAGCGGTAATATTGGCCTCGTCTGTTGAATTACTACTAGCGACTACATTTGTTGATTCTTTAGAACCTCCATAAGTATTTGAGTTATCAATATCTGAGAAACTCATTAGAGAAGTCATTAACGTAATTGCAATAATTAGCATTGCAATTTTTTTTGAAAATAATTTTTTCATTTTCTTTTGTTTTTTAGATTAATGCTAAGTTTATTGGGTATAGCAGATTCCCTTTAATTGTCTAAATTTTTAATTTTT
>JAGNRZ010000137.1 GCA_017988335.1 Ferruginibacter sp. | reverse complement strand
TTACTCTTACAGATGACCCTAGAGTAATTTTAATAAAACTTGCAGACAGGTTGCACAACATGCGTACGATGGATAGCATGAAAAGAGAGAAGCAACTTAAAGCTAGTAGCGAAACTGTTTATGTATATGCCCCATTAGCTCACAGAATGGGGTTGTACGTTATTAAAACAGAAATGGAAGACCTTGCCATGAAGTATATGGAGCCTGATACTTACCGCTACATTGCCCAAAAACTTAATGATACTAAAAGAGAACGGACAAAATATATTAACGATTTTATTCGTCCAATTAAAGAAAAATTAGAAAAAGCTGGTTTTGATTTTGAAATTTATGGCAGGCCAAAAAGCATACACTCCATTAGTAATAAAATGAAAAAAAAGGGAGTGGCTTTTGAAGAAGTGTATGATTTATTTGCCATAAGAATTATAGTAAACTCACCCATAGAAAAAGAAAAAGAAGATTGCTGGAAAGTATATAGCATAATTACAGATGAATATACGCCTAGCATTGAACGATTAAGAGATTGGCTAAGCAACCCAAAAAGCAATGGTTACGAAGCCTTGCACACCACTGTAATGGGGCCACAAGGCAGATGGGTAGAAGTGCAAGTACGTACCAAACGTATGAACGAAATTGCAGAAAAAGGATTAGCTGCTCACTGGAAGTATAAGGAAGGAGCTAATGACGAAAGCCGCTTTGATAAATGGTTTGGGCAAATAAGAGAAGCATTAACCAATCAAGATAATAACTCACTCGATTTTTTACAAGATTTTAAAACTTCTTTTTTAGCAGAAGAAATTTATGTATATACGCCAAAAGGCGATGTACGTATGTTGCCTGTAGGTGCTACTGCACTTGACTTTGCCTTTAGTGTACATACAGCGGTTGGTAGTAAAACTATTGGTGCAAAAGTTAATCATAAACTAGTACCTATTAGTTACAAATTACGCAGTGGCGATCAAATTGAAATTATTACCAGTGCTAAACAAAAGCCCAATTTAGAATGGCTGAATTTTGTAGTAACTAGCAAAGCTAAAAGTAAAATAAAAGATACTTTAAAAGAAGAAAAAAGAAAAGTTGCCGATGAGGGAAAATATATTTTACAACGCAAGCTAGAAGCTATTGGCGCCAATATGCAACAAAGCAATTTAGAAGAGCTAAGTAATTTTTATAAAACAGGTTCATCGCTTGATTTGTTGTATGATATTGCTACTAAAAAAATTGATTTAAAAGAGTTAAAAGAATTTACCACTAGTGGCGATAAACTTGTGCCACCTAAACCTGTAAAAATAATTACAGAAGAAAAACCTTTTGAACCCAATAAACTAACTAATAAAAAAGATGCTGAGTTAATAATTTTTGGCGAAAGCAGCGACCAAATAATGTACAGCCTTGCCAACTGTTGTAAACCCATACCCGGCGACGATGTGTTTGGTTTTGTAACTACTGGCGAGGGTTTAAAAATACACCGTACCAATTGTAGCAACGCAACAAGATTATTATCTAACTATGGCCATAGAGTAGTAAAAACTAAGTGGGCAAAAAATAAAGAAATTTCTTTTTTAACTGGTTTAAAAATTATTGGCTTAGATGATGTGGGTGTAATACACAAAATAACCAACCTTATAAGTGGCGAAATGCGTTTTAATATTAGTGCTATGACGATTGAAGCCAAGGAAGGAATTTTTGAAGGCAATGTAAAAATATTTGTACATGATAAAGAAGAACTGGACGAATTAGTGAAAAGGTTGTTAAGCTTGCCAGGTATTGAAAGGGTAGATAGATATGATACAGAGTAAAAGCCCCTCCTAACCTCCCCAAAGGGGAGGGACTATCTTAGCGAAGAAAATTAAATAACTATTTTTATAAGAATAAACTGATTTTGATATGCAAGAATTAATTGACAGACTTATTGCCGATGCTGGTATTACTGCAGAGCAAGCACAAAAAAGTATTGATGTAATTAAAAATTTTGTAACCGAAAAGTTTCCGATGCTAGGCGGCGCTGTGGAAAGTATGTTGGGGGCAAGTAAAAAAGAAGATGATTTTATGGGGTAAAAATAAAAATGTCCTAGTAAACATTAGGGCAAAATTATTAATTCTTCATTCTTTAATTAGGTATAATAGCAGAAAATAATTGTGGTATTTACAATTTTAATAGGGCTATTATTAGCAAGATATTAATCTGGTATCTCGGTAATTTTTTCATCTACAACTCTAGATAAAAAACCAGCACTAATTTTTTTAAGAGGATTTTTATACTGTTGAAAGTGCTCACTTCTAGCATATATAATATCAATACAAGTAAATAAAGCTTGTCTAAAACTACTTTCATCAGCTTTGCCTTTACCTGCAATATCAAACGCTACACCATGGTCTGGAGATGTACGAACGCCTGGCAAACCAGCTGTAAAATTTACACCCTCACCAATGGCTAATGATTTAAATGGTATTAAACCTTGATCATGATATAATGCTAATACCCCATCAAATTTTTCATGTTGTCCTCTTGCAAAAAAAGCATCAGCAGGGTATGGACCAAAACAAAATATATCTTTTTGTTTAGCTTCTTTTATTGCTGGTTTAATAACCTCTTCTTCTTCTTTACCAATTAACCCTTCGTCGCCAGCATGAGGGTTTAAGCCTAATACGGCTATTTTAGGTTTAGTTATTCCAAAATCTTTACGTAGCGATGTGTTAATAAGCTGGAGCTTAGTAATAATTTTTTCTTTACTAATGTGTTGATGAATATCTTTTACTGCCACATGCTCAGTTAACAAACCCACTCTCATATTTTCAGCCACCATAAACATTACCACATCTTTTACCTCAAAAAATTGTTTTAAAAATGGAGTATGACCCGTAAAATTAAAATTAGCTGCTTGTACATTTTTTTTATGAATTGGGGCTGTTACCAATCCATCAATAAATCCATCTTTTAAAGCTTGTGTAGCAGCTTGCAAACTTAGCACAGCATATTTTCCGCCAATATCATTTAATGTACCCGGTGTAATTGCAACCTCTTCTTCCCAGCAATTGTACAAGTTAATTTGCTTTGGATTATATCTATTTAATTCTTTTAGGGCAGCATAATTAATATTTATTTCAGGCAAGCTTTTTCTGTAAAAATTAATAAGCTTATTATTTGCAAAAATTATAGGGGTACAAAAATCTAAAATTCTAGCATCACTTAGTGTTTTAATAATTAACTCGGTACCAATACCATTAATATCACCACATGTAAAACCTATTACGGGTTTTTTATCTAAAACATTACTCATATTGCTTTATGTTAAAGTGTAAAAATACAATACTTAATACTAAAAAGATAAAAGATAATACAATTGAGGTTTTCCACAGCATTTGAGCTACTATTACAAACGTACTATAGCATAAAGCAAATAAAAAGAGGCTGCTAAATAGAGCAGCCTTTTTATTCATTATTTTTTAAGCTTTAGTTTTTAAATATTCTAATGCTTTGTGGTTTATTATTAGATTGAACAGTTAGATTATATGTTCCTTTAGATAAATTATCTACATAAATAGGTATTTGATTTAAGCCTATTTGTAAAGTAACGCTATTAGCTTTAATCATTCTGCCCGAAATATCTGTAATGATAATATTTACCATTTCTTTTTGATAAGCATTTATTTTAAGTGTAGCTACATCATTTGTAATAGGATTGGGATATAAATTTTGTATTTCAAAACTCGATGTTTTAGTGGTTAATAAAACGGTATTACTTAAAGTAGTTTTACCATCTACATCAATTAGTTTTAAGCGGTAATAATTTTTTCCTGTAGTAGCGTTATCATCAATATATTCAAATGGTGCATCACACTCAAGCTTTGTAGCAGTAATGCTTTTAATAGTTTGATAGCTTATACCATCTGTACTTCTTTGTAATTCAAATTTGGCATTATCGCTTGTGCAATTTACTCTCCATTTTAAAATATTATTTTTATTTACTTGTACACCAGTAAAATAATTTAGTTTAATATTTACAGTACCTAGTTTACTACTACTTAAATAAAAGCCAGAAAAACCATTTACAGGAACTGTTACTTCCCACCAATTTTTTGTGGCATTCCATACTGTACTAAACCCAGATGTTGTTGATGTAAAATCAACCGAAGCTCCTGTATAATTGGTAGGATTAGTACCAGTGCCATGAAATTGCCTTAACAATATATTTTCTATTCCCGTAACATCTGATGGAGAGGTGGGTAATGCTTTATGACCACTATCTAAAGCCCTAGCATTAAAGTTATCAAACTCACTTTGTAAATAATATAATTTAATAGTAGCTGTGGCATTGGCTGCATTTACTATAGGTTCTATGTCGTACTTTCTGTTTAAGTATAAATCAGTTGTACCTCTTTTAGTAGCATTAATATCTATTTTTGTACAAGTATTAATTGAGTTGGTTACAGGTGTTGCACCACTAGGTGTTATAGTTGCTATTAAATTACAATTTCCATCTCTATAATTTGTGCCACCACCTGCTACGCTTATGTTTTGGCAAACTGTGGCACCACCTGGGGTTGCAGCTAAGTTAAATGAAGCAGGGTCAACAGTAATAGTAACATTGTTACTGCCTGTAGCACCATTATTTGGGTTTGTAGCATTAATAGTATATGTAGTTGTACTAGCAGGTGTTGCTATTACTACATCTCCAGTTGTTGTATTTAAGCCTGTTGCAGGGGTCCAAGTAAAGTTTATAGGGTCAGGTGTAAACCGATAGCCATTAGTAAAGCCAGTGCTTGTCCAATCGGTAGTGTTATTACGTCCAGTAACAACTGTAGCCACAGTACCAGCCGAGTTTTCAATCCCTTGTGCTTTACCTAGTGTAGTGTTATTGCAACTTGTGGTATGTATTTCTACAATATTATTTGTTTCTTTTAAATGAATTTGAAAAGTTGTTGTTCCGCCACCACTAAAAAAAGGTACATTTTGATAACTTATTACAAATGTTCTATTTGGGGCTATACCATCGGTAAAATACTCTAAAGTGCCAGAAGCCGCTAAAGTTAAATTAGCAGTTACACCATGTACTGTATTGTTTGGGGCAGTTGCGTTTGGCAATGTAAATCCAAGCCCTGTGGTTGTTGAATTGCTATTACCCATACCTACCCAGCCATTTGAACTTACATTAACGCTGGTATATGGATTGCCATAAAACCTAAAGGTAAAAGGAATAGCAATATTATCCCATCTACAATCATTTAAATTACCAACAGCAAATGAGGTTATAGCTACTCCAGCATCTGCTAAATAATTTACGCCATAATCAGGTATTAAACTATTAGGTATGCTTGTTACAGAATAACTAACAGGTGTAGCACTTGCAGTAATTGTAGTAGAATTTCCTGCACATACTGTTGAGTTATTGGCAAATGAAGTAACGGTTAATTGCGAAAAGGCAGAAGTGGTTAAACATATAAATACTAACACAGTAAAAATATTCTTCATAAAATATATTGGATGCTATAATAAGTTACATGTGTAACGCTTTAGCAAACCTATTATTGTGTAGTAGAATACTTAATAAAATTTAATACATTAAAATAAAAGCATTAGTTTATTATTAAAGTAAAATGGTAAAAATACTTAGTAAATTTTCATATTAAAAACCGTAAAAAAACATTCTTTTTATTATATGTTTTCTACAATTATTCTTTCATCTTGTCGTTTACAATACAATTAGATTTAATATCCATTAGAAAAATAAAAATCCAAAGTTGTATGTTGAAGGCTTATACAATAATCTTTTTAGTATTTCTTTCTTTTTCATCATTAGCTCAGGCAGTTGTTGATAATCCGTATCATAAAAAGCCTAATACTAAGTTTTTAAATGATGAAAACTCACCATCAGAAAACTTCACTGGCTTTAGCGGCACAGGTGATAATATTGATGTAATATTTCACAGAGTTTTTTGGCGTATCAATCCAGATTCATTATCAGGTGCAACAAGTGTAAAATATATTAGAGGAAATGTAGTTTTTGGTTTTAAAACTATAGTAAACAATGTATCTGCAATAACTTTTGACTTAAGAAGTGTTTTAGTTATTGATTCAATAACATTTAGAGGTACAAAATATTCTACTACGCCTGCTATTACACGAAGTGGAAATATTGTAACATTTAATTTAGGTACTACTATTGCCTCAGTTGGCAGTATAGATTCGTTTAGAGTGTATTATAAAGGTACTCCACCTCAACCAGCAGGTTTTGCACAAGGCTATCAATTAGATACAACGACTGTTGCATTGGGTAGCCAACGCTATATAAATACATTGTCTGAAAGTTATGAAGATAGAGATTGGTGGCCTTGCAAAGCAGATATGCAAGATAAGATTGATAGCATGGACATTACCGTAAGTGTGCCATGGACTGGTGCCGATACTTTTTGGGTAGCCACAAATGGAGTACTGATTGATTCAGCGATAAATGCTGGAAACAGAACATTTAAATTTAAAACACGTTACCCAATTCCTTCTTATCTAGTATCGGTTTGTGTGGCTAGGTTTAACAGGTTTTATCGTAATGTTACTCTTACTAGCGGTAATACAGTACCTGTTACTTATAATATATTAAGAGGTAGAAGTGCAGCGGCACAAAATACTGTTGTAAGCAACTGGGATATACACAATCAAACACTTATTAAGTTTAGTGAAAAGTTAGGCGATTATCCTTTTAGAAGAGAAAAGCATGGTTTTTATGAAGGTTTAGAAGGAGCTTCTGGTATGGAGCATCAAACATTTTCTGCTATTGCTACAGGTAGTGTAAATAGTCATGCTACACTTGCACATGAGTTAATGCACCAGTGGTTTGGAGATAAAGTTACTTTTGCAACTTGGGCCGATTTATGGTTAGCAGAAGGTATGGGAATGTACTCCAGTGTATTGGCAGGAGAATTGGTGCCAGCTACAGGCTTAAATCCTGTGACTAACTTAGCATCTATTAGGTCAACTGCAAAAGCTTTAACAACTAAGCCAGTTAGATTAACCTCTTTTAGTAATTCCAACGTTATATGGACCACAGCAAACGATCAAGCTGTATATCAAAAAGGAGCTATGGTGCACTCAATGTTACGCTTATTAAGCGGAGATAGTTTGTACTTTCAAGCCCTTCGTAATTATTTAGATTCAGCAAATGGTTCTGGTTATAAATCGGCAAATACCGATTCTTTAAGAGTAAATTTTGAAAGAGTTTTAGGTAGAAGCCTAACCGATTTTTTTGATGATTGGGTAATAAAAACAGGTAGCTCCTCTACAGTAGTTAATTGGAATACGCCAACTACCAATGTACTGGCATTGCAAATTGCTAGCCAAACAAAATATCCATTAAGCAGCCCTGTAACACATTATAGTAATGTTTTTGGATTACGATTGCAAGCACCAGGTTTTGATACAACTATAGCTATATTTAATCCAGCATTAGATTCGTTAGCCTTAGTAGGTAATAGTATTGGTTCAATGGCATATAATACTTTATATATTCCATTAAGTTTTACACCTACCACAGTAACTTTTGATAGCACAAAAACTTTAACTGGTGGCTCTACTTTTAAGCTTACCACATTAGATTTAAACACACTCGATTTTAATGTAAGGAAAAATGGGTTGGTTAATGATGCTGTTTTTATATTAGATAACAACTCCATTAATAGTAACATAATTTTAGAAAGAAGTGGCAATGCATTAAATTTTATAGAACTAGCCACAATGCAATTAAATGTCAATAATTCTAAAAATAATAAAGAATATTATTATAGAGATGTAACACCATTAAACGGCGATAATTACTACAGAGTTAAGTATAAACATGTAGATGGAAATTACAAATATTCAAATATTATTAAAATTAATTCACCTGCTTCTACAGCTAAAGATTATTTCGGCGTAGTAAATAATCCTGTAAAAGAGGTGCTACAATTAAAAGTGGCACAAACCACTTTACAAAATCAAAAAATAAGCTTATCAGTTGTAGATGCTACAGGTAAATTGGTAAGTAAATTAAATACAGTAATAAAT
>JAGNRZ010000136.1 GCA_017988335.1 Ferruginibacter sp. | reverse complement strand
GATTTACGCTAGTCTTATTGCTATTAAGCAAGATGATATAAAAAGATTAGTAGCTTACTCTTCTATAGCACATATAGGATTAATGTGTGCAGGTATTTTTACAAGAACTGAAAGTGGTTTGCAAGGAGTAATGCTTCAAATGTTTTTTCATGGTATAAATATTATTGGCCTTTGGGTAGTAGTAGAGTTGGTGGAAAGAAAAACAGGTGTACGTAAAATTTCTCAATTAGGTGGTATAGCACATAAAGCTCCAGTGCTTACTATATTTTTAGTAGTAATAGCATTGGCAAATATTGCCTTGCCATTAACCAATGCTTTTGTAGGAGAATTTATGTTGTTTAGTGGCTTGTTTACCTTTAATGCTTGGTATGCAGCAGTAGCAGGTATAAGCATTATTTTAGCCGCAGTATATACATTAAACATGGTGCAAAAAGTATTTTATGGCGAAAAGAATGATATAACAGCATCCATTACAGATATTGAGTGGCACGAAAAAATAATTTTGAGTGTGGTTGTGGTTTTAATATTTATGATGGGGTTATATCCACAGCCTATGATTGAATTAACAAAAGGAGTTGTAAAGGCATTGGCAATATAAAATTAACTAACAATAAAATATAATTATCTCCGTAGGGGATAGGGTAAAATGAATACAATAATATTTACAGCTGTTTGGGGAATAGTAATGATGCTAACGGGTGCCTTTAGCAAAAGTAAAACCTTGCCATTGTACTTAGGTGTTACAGGTATTATAATTACATTTTGTGTAAACATGATGGAGCTTTTGCAACAGCAGCCTTTTTTTGCTATTGATGTAAAAGATATGGTTACTACTAATAGCTATAATTTAGCTTTTATTGGGGTGATATTACTTTGTACGCTGGTTTACTTTTTACTAAGTGGAAAAGCCTTTGAAAAAGTAGGCTCAAATGTGGCGGAATATTATGCTTTAATTTTCTTTATACTTTGTGGTGTAGCTATATCTGCTACATTTAATACCTTGTTAATGTTATTTATTGGCATAGAAATTATTACTATTCCGCTTTACATTTTGACAGGTAGCGATAAACGTAATTTAAAAAGCAACGAAGCTGCGTTAAAATATTTTTTAATGGGTGCTTTTAGCACAGGCATTATGTTAATGGGTATTGCTTTTATTTATGGCGGCAATAGTCAAGGTACATTTTATATTAATCAATTAAATTTTGGCAAAGGGGAATTAAATACATTGATTACAATAGGGCTTGTATTATTGCTAATATCCATGTCGTTCAAAGTATCGGCAGCACCGTTTCATTTTTGGACACCCGATGTGTATGATGGGGCACCCACAGTGTTTACATCATTTATGGCCACCATTGTAAAAGCCGCAGGTTTTTTTGCATTTGCCCGTTTGTTTGAAGGTGCTTTTGGTGTACTACAACCTCAATGGCAAAAATTAATTATTATCATAATTGCGGCTACATTAGTTATTGGTAATGTAACAGCAGTGTTTCAGCAAAGTGTAAAGCGTATGTTGGCATACTCAAGTATTGCACAAGCAGGCTTTATGTTGTTTGCCATTTTTGCCCTAAACGAAAAAGCAAAAGAAGGTTTAATATTATATGCAGCCGCTTATAGCTTAGCTACCATTGGTATTTTCGCCATCTTACTAAAAATGAAAGATTATACTATTGATGGCTTTAATGGCTTAGCAAAACAACAGCCTGTATTAGCTGTTGCTGGTTTAATATTTTTACTATCGCTTACTGGTGTGCCTTTAACAGCAGGCTTTCAAAGTAAATTTTATATGCTAATGGCAGCCTTACAAACAGGTACGGCAAACTGGTTAATTATATTAGCTGTGTTATGTGCTGCCATAAGTGCGTATTATTATTTTAAAATAATACAAGCCATGTTTTTTAAAGATGCAGTAAGTGACGAAACCATTGTAGAAGAAGTAACACCTGCATTTAAAGTTATACTTATCGTTACCTCATTTTTAGTAATTGTTTTGGGTGTTTTCCCTGGCTTATTAACAGATTGGTTGTATTACTAAATTTAAATATAAAATTGATATTTGCCAATCTTAACCGATTGGCATTTTTGTTTTTGCCATTCATAAAAAATCAAATTTTTTATTCAATATCTCTACATAACTTTATTGTTAATGACGATTAAAGATACCATTACACTTTCTTGGAAAAATATACGTAGCAACAAATTGCGTACTGGGCTTACTGTAGCCATTATTGCATTGGGTATTTGTGCATTAATTTGGTTTTTAACGGCATTAAAGGCGGCTAGTTATAGCCTTAACTCTACCTTTAGTACTATGGGGGCAAATGCTTTTAGCATACGATTTAAAGAAAGAAGATTTATGGGGAATGAATCTTCAGGGGATAGGGCTAAAGCAGAAAAAAAATCGTCTCTCAAAGAAAAAAAATCTAACATAGGCAAAGTAATAACTTACGAACAAGCAAAGCAATTTAAAGAGCAATATCCTTTTCCTGCAAAAGTAAGTTTAGCTATTAGGGGAGGAGGTAGCATGGTGGTGAATACCGATAGAAAAAAAACAAACCCAGATATTAATGTATTAGGCGGCGATGAAAATTATTTAGAGTTAAATGGCTACACCATTAATGCTGGCAGAAATTTTACACCCACCGAAATAGAAACCGGTAGAAATATTTGTATGCTGGGCAGTGCAGTAGCAGCAAAATTATTTCCAGACAATCCAATAAAAGCATTAGATAAAGTAGTAAAGGTGGATCATATCCCTTACCGTGTAATTGCAGTTTTAAATGATAAGGGTTCTAGTTCATTTTTTAACACTGGTAAAATAGTATTAACCTCTTATAACAATATACGAAGGCTTTTTGCTAATAATACCGCTAGTTTTAGCATTGGTGTAATGGTTACTGATAATAAGCAAATGAATGTTGCCGTTGGCGAGGCCAAAGGTGCTTTTAGACCCATTAGAAAACTAGATATTAAAGAAGAAGACAACTTTTTTATAGATAAAAGCGATAGCATTGCACAAACCTTAGAAAATAATTTAGGCTTTTTGGAAAAAGGAATTATAGGTGTTGCCCTTATTACTTTATTAGCATCCTCAATAGGGTTGATGAATATAATGCTAGTAGCCGTAACAGAACGAACTAAAGAAATAGGTTTAATAAAAGCCTTAGGTGGTACAAGCCAAGATATTAGAAACCAATTTATAGCCGAGTCTATAATTATTAGCTTACTTGGTGCTTTTTGGGGTATAGTAATTGGCATAATATTAGGTAATGTAATTGGCTTGCTTTTAAAATCTGGCTTAGTATTATTATGGGGTTGGATTTTTGGAGGAATAATTGTGTGTACCCTTGTAGGCTTGGCTGCAGGGCTTTACCCAGCTTTAAAAGCCAGTAAATTAGACCCTATAGTGGCATTACGGTATGAGTAGTAATAGATTTCCGAAGTTTTTTAAAATTTAGAAATTGCTAACTGTAAAGTTGTCAACCTTTGTCATATTGAGCTTGTCGAAATATGCCGTTGGTTAATTTAAAGCGAAAGCGATGCATCTTAAAAGTTGTCAGCCTGAGCTTGTCGAAGGCGGTTAGACATGGCAAAAATTTGTAATAGTAATCATCGATATGAAAATTGCTCATAATTACTTTGTTTATATTGTAGAATGTGCCGATAAAAGTTACTACACTGGCGTAACTAATGATATTGATAGAAGAATTTGGGAGCACAATAATGATGTAAATGCTTTGGCCTACACATATAAAAGAAGACCAGTATTATTAAAGTACTACCAACGATTTCAGGATATTAATCAAGCTATAGCTTGGGAAAAGCAGTTAAAAGGGTGGAGTAGAAAAAAGAAGGAAGCGTTATTTATTGATAATTGGGAAGAAATTAAACGGCTGGCAAAGTCAAAATCTTCAAAATCACCGCCTTCGACAAGCTCAGGCTGACATTTTCTGAGAAGGTATCTATTATAATTTTGAGATTAGGATTATTTATTTTTTTATTTCTCCAGGAAAACACTCTAAAATATTATCTAAAAGAACTAATTGATTTTTTTAAAATATTAACATTTTTTATGTAATCCCTCCAGTTTTGCATCATTTCAAAAAAAAATAAAAAAATAATTTAACACAAGTTGCTGCTTTCAAATATTTTATTAACTTGTGTGTTCGCTATATGAATAAGATGTGTATTTTTTACAAATAAAAAATACGTTGTTTTTTAGTAGTATTGCGTACTAAACTATTTTAAAATCAAACTGTAATTATTTAATCAACTAAAATTTGAATGTCATGGCAGAAACAAAACCAACTGCAAAACCAGCTAGCTCTGTTCAAGTAAAAAAATCAAGTAACATTATTTCGTTATTAGCCCCTGTAATCTGTATTATAGCTGGCTATTTAATTTGGAGATTTGTATTGGGTAGTGCCGATGCATTTGCCGACGCTAAAGAGCATGCGAATGAATATTTTTGGCCTGGTTATGAAAAACTTAAAAATCCTAAGGATGCATTACATAAAATGTATTTGGGTGGTATTATAGTTCCATTGTTAATTGGTTGTTTTCTTATGGTTGTTACTTTTGTTGTTGAACGTTTTTTAACTATTAGCAAAGCTACAGGTACAGGTAACAATGCTGAATTTATTCGTAAAGTACAGTATCACTTAGCTAATAAAAACGTAGATGCTGCTGTAGCTGAATGCGATAAGCAAAAAGGTAGTGTAGGCAATGTAATGAAAGCTGGCTTACACCGCTACAAGGATATGATTAACAACAACGAATTAAATACCGATCAAAAAGTAATGGCTATTCAAAAAGAAGTAGAAGAAGCTACTGCCTTAGAATTACCAATGCTTGAAAAGAACTTAGTATTCTTATCTACAATTGCATCAGTTGCAACTTTATTAGGATTATTAGGTACAGTATTGGGAATGATACGTTCATTTTCGAACCTTGGTTCTGGTGATGGCGGTTCTGCTGCTGCAGAACAATTATCAGTAGGTATTTCAGAAGCTCTGTATAATACAGCATTAGGTATTGGTACTTCAGCATTAGCTATTATTATGTATAATGTATTCACAACAAAAATTGATGGTATTACTTATGGTATAGATGAAAGCGGCTTTACACTAACACAAAGTTTTGCTAGTTTATACAAGTAAACTATATGGATTTTTTCAATTTTTGAATCATATAAGTAAATAAAAATAATTATGGGAAGAGCCAAATTACCACGGAAAAGTACCAATATTGATATGACGGCAATGTGTGATGTTGCATTCCTACTGCTTTCATTCTTTATTATGGCTACTAAGCAAAAGCCACCTGAGGCAGTTGCCGTTGAAGCCCCATCTTCTGTATCAGCGAAAGCAGCTCCTGAAAAGTCTATACTTACAACTTTGACGAAAGAAGGTAAAGTTTTTTTGATGTTAGGCGATGATACAAAAAAGAAAGAGATATTAAATCAACTCAACACTAATAGGGGGTTAGGTTTATCGGAGAATGAATTAGCTAAGTTAGCTAAGCAAGAGGTGTATGGATTACCTTTAAATATGATTAAGGGGTCTTTAGCTCTTCAGGAACCCATTCCTGCTACTCAAATGCAAGGGATTCCAATTGCTGATAGTGCTAGTAATGAACTAGTAGATTGGTATAGAGCTATTTCAAATGCTTATTCTGGAGGGAATGCTAGAGGCTTAGAAGAAATCATGTTAATTAAAGGAGACAATTTAGCTAAATATCCATCATTTAAAAATGTCAAATTTGCTCTAAAAAAGAATAATTTTTTTAAGTTTAGGATTGTCACTAATGGAGAATCTGCACCAGTAGGTTCAGAATTATATATTAACAACAAAGCTGGGGTTAATGCAAGCGGAGAAAAAATAAAATAATTGTATAATTTTAAATAAAACTATTTTACCATGGCAGAAATGGATACTTCGTCGGGTGGCGGTCACAAAAAAGGTCCTGGCGTAAAAAAACAAAAGAAACAATCTACAAGAGTTGATTTAACTCCAATGGTTGATTTAGGTTTTCTGCTTATTACATTCTTTGTGTTTACTACAACAATGAGTAAACCTACTGCAATGAGTATGAATGAGCCAAAAGATGACCCTAATAGTCAGTTAAAAGTTAAGAATTCTGGAGCTATGACATTACTCTTAGGTAAAGAAAATCAAGTTTACTACTACTATGGGGAGCTATTGCCAGAGACAATTAGTGAACAATTTAAGAGCTCCAACTTTACTGAAATACGTGGTTTAATTACAGCTAAAAAGAAAGCTACACCTATTGGTGATTTAATGTATATAATTAAGGCAGATAAAGAAGCAAATTTTAAGAACGCCATTGACATACTAGATGAAATGAGTATTTGTGCTGTACCTCCAGGGCATTATGCTGAAGTGGATATCACTGATACAGAAGCAATGCTGATTAAAAAAACAGAAGAAGCAAATGGAATTAAGTAAAAATTCTGTATGGAATTTTTACCATTTTGAATCTAATTATTAAAGTCTATAACAATGGATATAAACAAAATTTTAAGTGCCGATATTTTAGATATCATCTTTGATGGTAAAAATAAACAATATGGTGCTTATGAATTACGCAAAACCTACAATAAGCGTATAACTAAAGCGTTAATTATTACTGCGGCCTTAGCGGCTTTAGTTTTCTTAGGCTCAGTATTTGCTAGTGTTATGAAGAAAAATAATGCTGCTTTACTAGATGTAAAGGATACTCAATTGGCAGAAATTAAAAAGGATGCTCCACCACCACCACCGCCTCCACCGCCACCACCACCAAAAGCACCACCACCACCAGAAATTAATCAGGTGAAGTTTACTCCTCCTAAAATTGTAAAGGATGAGGAAGTTAAACCTGATGAAAAAATTGAGGAAATTAAGGAGGATGCTGTAATTTCTACAAAAACAGTAGAAAGCGAAAATAAGGAAGCTAAGGTTGAAGTAGCTCCAGAAGAAACTAAGGGTACAGCTGTAGTAGAGGTAAAGAAAGAAGATGAAGAAAATAAAGTGTGGACTAAAGTAGAAAAAGAGGCTGAATACCCAGGTGGTGATGCAGCTTGGAGAAGTTTTTTACAAAATAATTTACGTGGAGAAGTGCCAGTAGATAATGGTGCTGGTCCTGGTACTTATCAAGTAATTGTAAAATTTATTGTAAGTAAAGACGGTAGCTTAAGTAGTATTGAATGCGAAAGTAATCCTGGGCATGGTATGTGTGAAGAAGCTATTAGAGTAATTAAAAAAACTAAAAGTTGGAAACCTGCCAACCAAAATGGGAGAGAGGTAAATGCTTATCGTCGCCAGCCAATTACTTTCCAAGTAAACGAAGAGTAAAATTTAGGTAAATATATTAAAACACATAAACAAATCCCCAAGCTTACGCTTGGGGATTTGTTTAAAGCAACTTTTATGGTATAATACTGAAAAATAGAGTTGTGGTTTTTTGATTTAAACCCTTTTATAATTGCATTTATCAACTAAAAACGGAAACAAGCACTACTGGAGAACAACTTGTCAGCAATTAAGTTGATGCTATTATGATAAATTGAAGAGGCTGTTTCACACAGCCTCTTTTTTATTAATTGTGTAGTTTCAATGACTAAAAAAACTCAAAGTTTGGGATTTATTTCTGAAGTAGATATACCTTTTAGACTTTTAAATTATCTAATTTTTGTCATTTCTGACGAAGGAGAAATCTATCGTATAGACTATGATTAGATTTCTCTCTGAGGTCGAAATGATAGAGCATTTTTAGAGCCTAACTGATATTATCCAAGTAAATAAGTTAACACATATAAAAAATCCCCAAGCAACAGCTTGGGGATTTTAATATAAAGTGATTTAAATTTACTTATTCACCTTTAGCTTCACCGTCCATTTTAGCTTTTAAATCGGCTAATGCACCAATATCACCTAAAGTACTTTTTTCAACCTTGCTTTGCAAGTTTTTAACAGCCTTTTTAGTTACTTCTGCATCTGCTTTTTTCTCTTTAATAACGGCTTGCTTTTCTTCCTCAATTACAGCTTCCCATAAACGAGTATGGCTTAAAAC
>JAGNRZ010000135.1 GCA_017988335.1 Ferruginibacter sp. | reverse complement strand
GTATTTTTTTGAATTTTCATAAAGAAATTGAACAAATTCAATATCATTAAACCATTGAATTAGTAAGTTAAATATCCATAAAACACCCTTACCGCCAAAATAAGAATACTCACAATCACCATAAGTAAAATCTTCGAGGCTAATTCCTATCGAACCCGTCCCTTTTATCTTTAATTCTTCAATCTTTTGAGTAATTCTTTGTTTGCCTAAATGGTCAAAAACATACTCAATGCCATAACAAGTAAAAGCTCCCAAATTTCTGTACATGTTATTTAACGAGATTTTTTAAAGTTTGCCGCTAATTCAGAAATATACATAATACAATTTATATATTAATAATACAAACATTAGTTACCAATAACCTAATGTGCCTTTTTTAGTACAATCAAAATTTCTACCTCCCCATATATACCATCAATATCTGCACATCACTTGGGTTTACACCACTTATTCTGCTAGCTTGGCCAAGTGTACGTGGTTTTATTTTATTAAACTTTTGTTTGGCTTCTGTACTCAGGCTACTTAGTTTTTCGTAGTTAAAATTATCAGGTATTATTAATTCTTCTAACTGTGTCATTTTAAATGCCAGTTCTTTTTCTTTTTGAATGTACGAATCATATTTTAATTGTATTTCTACTTGTTCAAGTTCTTCTTTATTAAAATTTTGTAAAGCATTTTTTACAGTAGGTAAATAGTGTTGCATATTTACCAAATCAATATTTGGTCGTAATAATAATTGCCCTGCTTTTTGCTTTGTTGTTAACGGTGATGAGTGTACGCTTTCTAAATAAGTATTAGCTTCGGTTGGTTCAATAGATAGTGTTTGCAACACTTCTTTTACTTTAGTTACGTTATCAATTTTTTGCAATACTTTTTCCATTCGTTGCTGGCTAGCTAAACCTAAGCGATAGCTTTTTTCGGTTAAACGTATGTCAGCATTATCTTGTCTTAATAATGTTCTAAACTCTGCTCTACTGGTAAACATTCTATACGGTTCATCAGTTCCTTTATTAATTAAGTCATCTATCAATACACCAATATAAGCCTCACTTCTTTTTAATACAAAAGGCTCAAGTTGTTTTGCTTTTTGATGTGCATTGATACCAGCCATTAATCCTTGGCAAGCGGCTTCTTCGTAACCAGTAGTTCCATTAATTTGCCCAGCAAAAAACAAATTTGATATTAATTTTGTTTCTAATGTGAATTGAAGTTGAGTAGGTGGAAAATAATCGTATTCTATTGCATAACCAGGTCTAAACATTTTACAGTTTTCAAAACCTGGAACAAGTTTTAGAGCTTCATATTGCACTTCTTCTGGCAACGAAGATGAAAATCCATTAACATAAATTTCTACTGTATTAAACCCTTCTGGCTCTACAAATAATTGATGTCTTTCTCTTTCGGCAAACCTATTTATTTTATCCTCAATACTTGGGCAATATCTGGGCCCTGTGCCTTGTATACGGCCTTGAAACATTGGGCTTTTTTCAAAACCAGTTTTTAATATATCATGTACCGCTTGGCTAGTGTATGTTATAAAACAACTACGTTGCTGCTGTGGTGTAATTTTTTTTGTATCGGTATAGCTAAAGCCTACTATTTCATCATCCCCAGTTTGTTCCTCCATTTTACTATAATCCAAACTTCTTCCATCAATTCGGGGAGGTGTACCTGTTTTTAATCTATCGCTTTCAAAACCAAGACTTACCAACTGCTCTGTAATTCCTGTGGCTGCCTTCTCAGCCATTCTACCACCACCTAGTTGTTTTTCTCCAATATGAATAATACCGTTTAAAAAAGTACCATTGGTTAATACTACGGATTTGGCTTTAATTTGATGCCCTAAACCACTTATAACTCCGTAAACACGACCATCTTTTATCAAAAGTCCATTCACCATATCTTGATAAAAATCTACATTTGGTGTTTGCTCAAGCATTTCTCTCCACTTGGTAGCAAATAACATTCTATCGCTTTGAGCTCTTGGACTCCACATGGCAGGTCCCTTGCTTCTGTTTAGCATTCTAAACTGAATCATGCTTTCGTCAGTAACAATGCCACTATAACCACCTAAAGCATCAATTTCTCTTACAATTTGCCCTTTTGCAATGCCACCCATAGCCGGATTACAACTCATTTGGGCAATAGTTTGCATATTCATTGTAATAAGCAACACTTTGCTACCCAAATTTGCTGCCGCAGCCGCAGCCTCACAGCCAGCATGGCCAGCACCCACCACAATTACATCATATTCTGGAAACATTTTGCAAAGATACTAACACCAATTTGTTTGATTACACCAATTACGATAATAGCTAAGTCAGGTTATCAAATTGTTTTAATTGCTTTTGTTGCTCTAAAACATCTTCAATAGTCTCTCCAGTATTTAGTTGGGTAAACTCATAAGCACCTAAAGTAGAAAGGGTATTAAGGTACTCCTTGTTCTGTATAATAAAATCCTCTTGTGCTTCACTAGCTGTTATTTCCGATATAGCTATACTAGTTATTTTATCTAGCATGTTAAGGCATATTGGTAGTAGCGTTTTTTGATATAGCTTTTCAAAATACCGCTTGGTTTCGTAAACATCTACCCTGTTACCTCTATTCTTATTATTACTTGTTTTTTCTACTCTTATATTTACAAAGTTCCAGCACAACCTCAACTCATGCTCTTGCTTTAGGTTAAAATAGGCAACAGGCACTATATGGTCAAACTGCCAAGCTTTGGAAAAGTTATCCCAATTTAGTTCTTCATCAAACTGTAGTTCTATCCATTTTCTAAAACTTTCAATATCTAAACCAAAGTATGGAGCATATTGGCTGCTTTTGTTTCGTTCTAAAACATATCTACGTAGGGCTATTTGCCATTTACGCTTTTCGTTAAAGGCAAATTCAACATCCGAAAGCTCTTTATTTGTACTCATAAAGCAAAACTAATACTTGTTTCTGTATGAAACTGGGATTTGTGGAACAAAAATAAATTTATTGTTTCGGGTAGAAACTGTTACTTGTGGAACTGTTTAAAATAGAGATGTAAGTACTTGTCTTCCATCTTTCTCATTTCAGCACTATCCTTGGCTGATTTATCCTTGTACCCACAAAGGTGTAAAGCCCCATGAAATATTACACGGTGAATCTCTTCTTTAAAAGATGTTTTATGAGTTGTGGCATTATCCTTAACCCTATCTATGCTAATATAAATATCACCAATAACAGGTTGGTTTTTACTAGCTAAATTGAAGGTAATAATATCGGTATAATAGTTATGATTTAAAAACTGCTGGTTTATGCCAAGCAAATACTCATCGGTACAAAAAACATAATTAAGCGATTGTAATGCGGTCTTCTCTTTTTTAAATAAAGAAAGCAATTGAGCTTTAAGCTTTGTTTTGTTGTTGAAATGATTAGACGAAGCGTCTAAGTAATTGAATGTGATACTTATCATGGTTTATTTTCTCATATCGAAATTATATAAGTATTTTGAAATGGTAACTTTGTAATTGCTACGCAAATGGGTATTGCCACTAATGGCACAAATGAACACAAATAAATACAAATTTATCTGTGCAAATCAGAGGAATCTGTGAGCAACAAAATTTATGAATAAACGATTAACAGAAATAGAGATAGGAAAAAGAGTAATAATAAAGCACTTTGAAAACGATGAGCTTTTTTTAAAGCTAATGGAGATGGGATTGGTGCCAGGAGAGTTAATTCAAATAGAACAAATAGCCCCACTTGGCGACCCAATTTGCATAAAAGTAAGCGGCTATAGTCTTAGTTTGCGTATAGATGAAGCAGAGGGAATAATTGTAGAAGAAGAGTCAATAATTTCATAAAAAACTGATTAACAAATACTTATGAAAGTAGGATTGTATTTTGGTAGTTTTAATCCAGTACATATCGGTCATTTAATTATTGCAAATTATTGTGCCACACAAACTAATTTAGATCAAGTATGGTTTGTAATTTCTCCACAAAACCCTTTTAAAAACCCTAATAGTTTGCTTAACGAATATCATAGACTACACATGATAAACAGCGCTATTGAGGAAGATGTAAAACTAAAAGCCAGCAATGTAGAATTTAAATTACCCAAGCCATCATATACAGTTGACACACTAACTTATTTAAAAGAAAAATATCCGCAGCACACCTTTCATATTATTATGGGTAGCGATAGTTTTCAAAATTTAGATAAATGGAAAAACTATGAGCAAATAATTAAACACCATCATTTGTATGTGTACAAAAGGCCAGGTTTTAAAATTGTAAATACTATAAACGCTACAGTTGTAGAATTAAACGCTCCATTACTTGATATTTCGAGTACACATATACGTAAGTTAATTGCAGCAAAAAAATCTATTCGTTTCTTAGTACCCGATTCGGTAGAAAAAGAAATTTTGAGCAACCGATATTATCAATAGAATTAAAATATCCATCCAAGTAAAATACAGCCAAGCACCACAAAGGGTGTAGCTATTTTGGTAAACTGAAGCGTTAAAAAAGTACCAAAAATTACAAGTAAACTGGCAATGCTAGCCATATCATTTTTGGCCACAGGCATATCTTTTAATAAATATAAAGTAGCAGCCCACATAATACCCACAACAGCAGCATTAATACCTTCTAATGCTCTAAACACCACCACAAACTTTTTTAAATATTGCCACACCGGAAAAAAGAATAGCACCAATAAAGCACTAGGTAAAAAAATAGCAACAGAGCCAATTATGCAACCTAAAGCCTGTTTAAATTTCCCTTCATCTTTTAATGCTAAACCACCGGTGTACGAAGCTATAGAAAATACGGGCCCAGGAATAGCCCTTACCAAACCAGCCCCAGTTAGCAATTCATCTTTTTCAATTTTAATTACATTAGGGTCGTTCTTTTTTATCATACGAGGCGATGTAGGCCTAGCTACAAACTGATCTAACATTAAAGGGATTAACACATCTCCACCACCAAAAACAAAACTGCCAAAACGATAATTATTTTCAAAAAGATTAAAAGCCTTTCTATTTTCCCACTGCTGCTTACGGGCAGTTTCACTTAATACCCCTGCAGTAATAAATAATAAAACAAACACCCAAATATTTGTCCACCTAATTTGTCGGGGTTTAATTTTTTCCGCTTCTGGAATACGCTTACTACTAAAGTTGGTAGCAATACCACCAGCTACAATTAACACAGGAATAATCCAAGGTAATTTAAAAAGTAAAAAACAAGCAATCAAGGCAAAAATCATAATAACCATAGTAATGGTATTTTGAACAGAATGCTTGAAAGCCCTAAAAGCAGCAAAAGCTAAAAACCCAATGGCCATGGGTTGAATGTATTGTAGTACGCTGGCCGACAAACTACTTTTGTTTCCGATACTGTTTACCCAAAAAGAAAAACTACCCATTAAAATACAGGCTGGTAAAATCCAAATAACAAGGGTAAGTACCGCAAGGCTGATCCCACCACTTTTATAACCAATTAAAGCAAGTGTTTGTGTAGAAGATGCTCCAGGCAGTAATTGACAAAAAGAGTTGTATTCAATTAGCTCATCTTTAGTTACATCTTTACGCTTATCTACAAAGGTTTTCATCATCATACCTAAATGACCTTGAGGACCGCCAAATGCTGTAACACTATGTAATAAAATGGCCTTTAAAAATGGTATATGACGATGAAGTTTCAAGGATTGAATATACAAAAAAAGCCGCCTTTATAGCAGCTTAATTATTAGAATTTATTTTATATTATTTGTTTTCTAAACGAATATTGTATTTTGAAGCAAACTTTTTTTGCTCAACAATTACATTAGCGTCAAGTTTTTCTACCTTAGAGCTAATTGTAACTAATTCGTTTTGCAATTGCTGTAACTTTTCATCGTTACCCTTTTCTTTTAGCATTTTTAAAAGAATATCATAACTGCTAACAATTCCATCAAAATCATCAATCATTGCTTGCTTAAAACCCTCACCATCTTTTGGTGCTTCTAGTTTTTTTATTTCAGTAATCTTATCTTTTGCTAATTGTTGAATAGTGGACAATTTTTTTTCTGGATTGGTAGTATCGCCTTGCATTTTATTTACCTCGGTCATTAACGACTTTTGCATGCCTACTAACTTATCGTTAAATTCTACGGCATTTTTGGTATTGCAACTTACTAAAGCCACAACAACAAGTAGGGCTACTAAAACATGTTTAATTTTCATTTGTATAGTTTTATGTAAAAAAATTATTTTTTTAATCCAATTTCTCTTAATCTTTCATCTAAATATTCGCCAGCTGTAGCATCTTCATAAGCTTTTGGATTTGCTTCATCAATACAGCTATCTAAACAACGCAAACTCATACTACTTTTTGGGTGTAAAAAAAATGGAATTGAAAAACGACTAGTATGCCATAATTCTCTTGCAGGGTTAACCACACGATGTGTAGTGCTACGCAATTTATTGTTAGTAAAACGTTGTAACATATCTCCCACATTTACCACAATTTGTTCTGGTAAACTGGTTACACCTACCCACTCGTTTTGTTTGGTTAATATTTGTAAACCATCGGCACTAGCACCTACTAATAAAGTAATCAAATTAATATCTTCATGTTGCTCTGCCCTTATTGCACTTTTAGGCTCATGGGTAATAGGTGGGTAATGTATAGCTCGTAAAATACTATTACCATTATATACATAATCATCAAAATAATGCTCATCTAAACCCAAATACAATGCAATAGCTTGTAGCAAGGCTGTACCACTTTTTTCAAAAGCTCTATAAGCATCTGCAAAAGTTTTATTAAATGGTGCTACTTCATTAATGCTTACATTGGCTGGGTATTCTTCTTCCTTATAATTATCTCTAGGATTTTGCCCATATTGAAAAAACTCCTTTAAATCTGGAGCATCGCTACCCTTTGCATGCTCTTTACCAAAGCTAGTGTAGCCACGTTGACCAGCTAGTTCTGGTATTTCGTATTTCTTTTTTTGTTCTAAAGGAAGGCTAAAAAACTCCTGTACATATTTGTATAAGTCTCCAATAAGCTCATCGGGTACGCCATGGTTTTTTACCGCCACAAAGCCCACTTCTTCGTATGCTTTGCCAAGCTCTTGTACAAAAGCTGCCTTGCGTTTTTCATCTCCTGATAAAAATTCTGCTAAATCAACTGAAGGTATTGCCATAATCATTTAGTTTTATGTAACTTAAAATTACTTTTTTTTAATAAAATGTACAAATCTACTTTATACTTTGCCTTATTGCTTTTAATAAGCTGTAGCCAAAAAATGGCAACAAATACCACTACATATATTTTAACAACAAATAACAACTTACCAAACTACAGTAATTTAAACCACTGGGCTGCTCATCCAGTAAAAAAAGATATGAGTGATAATGTGCCCAAACCATTAGGAAAATTTGATACATCAAAAAAAGAAGTAGATGTATTTTTTATACATCCCACCTCATTAACCAATTATGCCGATACTAATATGAATGCCAATATTAATGATACGGCATTAAATAAAAAAACAGACGAAAGTAGCATACTATACCAAGCTAGTGTTTTTAACGAAAGCTGCAATGTATATGCACCTAGGTATAGGCAAGCTCATATAAAAGCATTTTTTATTGATCAGCAAACCGCTAAGCCATATTTTGACACCGCTTACGCAGATATTAAAAATGCATTTGAGTATTATTTGCAAAACCTAAATAATGGCAAACCAATAATTATAGCATCTCATAGCCAAGGCACCTTACATGCCGCCCAATTAATAAAAGAATATTTTGAAAACAAGCCCTTGCAAAACAAATTGGTATGTGCATATATAATTGGCTTGCCCATATTTGAAAATTATTTTAGTGTGTTACAACCCTGCGATAATAAATGGCAAACAGGTTGCTTTGTTACATGGCGTACTTTTAAAGCTGGTTACGAGGGCCCAATTTATATACAAAACGAAAAACAAAAAGCAATTGTAATACACCCTCTTGCTTGGACAAGAGATACCACACTTGCACCTTCGCAACAAAACAAAGGTGGCGTATTAAAAAACTTTAATAAAATTGTGAAAGGGGTAGTAAA
>JAGNRZ010000134.1 GCA_017988335.1 Ferruginibacter sp. | reverse complement strand
GGCCTGGCAACAGTGAACAGCGTAATTTTTTACCACATAGTTACAGCGATTTCATTTACGCAATAATAATTGAAGAGTATGGCTTTTTTGGTGCAACATTTATGATGTTTATTACCTGTTGTTTTTGTATAGGTGTATTCGGCTATATAAAAAATGCCCTTATGCTTTTGGTGCATTTTTAGCGTTGGCGTTAAGTTTTACTTTAGTTATACAAGCCATTGCAAATATGGGAGTAGCCGTAAATGCGTTTCCAAACACAGGGGTTACGTTGCCTTTGGTAAGTATGGGAGGTAGTAGCTTTTTATTTACTTGTTTATCTATAGGTATTGTATTAAGTGTTGCAAGAAATGTTGAACAGTTGGAAGGAGCCCCTTCCGTCCCCTAAAGGGGAAACTAATCTTAGCGAAGATTGGCTGTCGAATATATTTTTAAGAATGAATGTATGTTTTTAATAAATGACTGAAGAAAAAAAAGATATTAATAATCAAAGTTCCTCCTTTAAGGGGACAGGGGGTATCATCATAGCAGGCGGCGGTACTGGCGGACATATTTTTCCAGCCATAGCCATAGCTAATGCGTTAAAAAAAATTGATGCAAACATCGAAATATTATTTGTAGGGGCAAAAGGTAAAATGGAGATGGAAAAAGTGCCGCAAGCAGGTTACAAAATAGAGGGCTTAGATATTGCAGGTTTTAATAGAAGTTCATTGATAAAAAATATTGGATTGCCTTTTAAATTAGTTAAAAGTTTTTTTCAAGTAAGAAGAATTTTTAATTCATTTAAACCTATTGCTGTTATTGGCGTTGGAGGCTACAGTAGTTTTCCTGTATTAAGATATGCTCAATCAAAAGGAATAAAAACATTTATTCATGAAAGCAATTCTTTTGCAGGGAAAAGTAATATTCTTTTAGGAAAAAAAGCAACCAAAATATTTGTAGCAACTGATGGTATGGAAAAATTTTTCCCATCATCAAAAATACAAATTACGGGTAATCCTGTACGTACGGCAATATCACAATCTTCTATTTCAAAAAGCGAAGCAATTCAGTTTTTTGGGTTAGATGAAAATAAAAAAATAGTTCTTTCAGTTGGAGGAAGTTTAGGGGCAAAAAGTATTAACGAAGCATTGTCAAAACATAGCCAAGCTTTTGCACAAAATAATTTGCAGTTAATATGGCAAAGTGGTAAACCCTTTGCCCCAAATGCAAAACAGGTAGCACAAGGGCAAACAAATATTTTCACTAGCGACTTTATTACGCAAATGGAAAAAGCATATGCTGCTGCCGATGTTGTAATAAGTAGAAGTGGTGCAATGGCTATTGCAGAGTTATGTGTGGTGGCAAAACCAACAGTTTTTGTGCCTTACCCTTTTGCAGCAGAAGACCATCAAACAGTAAATGCACAAAGTTTGGTAAACAAGCAAGCGGCTTTAATGGTAAAAGATGATGAAGCCATGGATAAGTTAGTGGATACCATTATCGAACTTAGTAAAAATGAAGATAAACAACAACAACTGAAAATAAATATAGCAAAGTTGGCAACAACAAATGCTGATGAAATAATTGCTAAAGAAATTTTGAATACTATACAGTAATGAGTGCATTAAACGACATAATAAAAAAAGTACAATCTTCTAATAATAATGAAGGGCTTTCTATTTACTTTATTGGTATTGGTGGCATTGGTATGTCTGCGTTAGCCCGTTATTTTAATTCAAAAGGGGTGCAAGTATCTGGGTACGATAAAACAGAAACTGTATTAACTAAGCAATTAATTGATGAAGGAATAAGAGTTCATTATAATGATGTTATTGAAGAGATTGATAAAAACGCAGCAGTAGTTATTTATACACCAGCTATTCCAAAAAATCATGTGGGGTATAATTATTGTATCGAAAACAATTTTTTAGTAGTAAAACGCAGCGATGTATTAGGTGCCATTACTAACAGCTCTTTTAATATTTGTGTAGGTGGTACTCATGGCAAAACCACAACTAGTACTATGGTTGCACATTTGTTGCAGCATAGCGGCTATGGTTGTAATGCATTTTTAGGTGGCATTGCATCTAACTATGGTAGCAATTTTTTTGCATCGCCTAACAATGTAAGTGTAATTGAAGCAGATGAATATGATAGGAGTTTTTTAAAGCTGAGTCCAGATGTAGCTATTATTACTGCTATGGATCCAGACCATCTAGATATTTACGGCACTGCCGAAAATGTAGAACAAGCCTTTATCGATTTTTCATCAAAAGTAAAAGCTGGTGGATGCTTAATTGTAAAAGATGGTTTAAAAAGAGGTAATGAATTTAAGGTGCAAGATACTTGCACTTATAGTTATAGCAATAGCCAAGCCAATATTCATGTACAAAATTTAACAATAAATAATGGTAGCTACCAATTTGATGTAGTAAATAATTATTGGACTATTAAAGATGTGCAGTTAAATATGGGAGGGTTACACAATGTTGAAAATGTAATTGCCGCCATTGGAGTTGCTAAATATTTAAAAATAGATGATGAAAAAATAAAAGCGGCAGTAAGTTCTTTTAAAGGTGTTAGAAGAAGATTTGAGTACATTATTCCACCCTCTCCAATTGGAGAGGGAAGGGGTGAGGTTGTTTTTATTGATGACTATGCTCATCATCCAGATGAATTAAAGGTATTATTAGCTGGGGCAAAAAATTTATTTCCTACCAAAAAAATAATAATTGCCTTTCAACCTCATTTGTACAGCCGTACTAATGATTTTGCAGATGGCTTTGCCGAAGTTTTAAGTAAAGCAGATGAAATTATTTTGTTGCCTATTTACCCGGCAAGAGAATTGCCTATGGAAGGGGTAAATAGTGAAATGATAATGGCAAGAATGACTAATAAAAATGTTAAAATAATTGCAAAAGAACAATTGACAGATTATTTAAAAAATATTGATACTACTAATAGCGTATTAATAACAGCAGGTGCAGGCGATATTGACACATTGGTTGAACCTATAAAAAATAATTTAACAAAATAATTGAGTACTAATAAAACATACAACATTAAGCAAATAGGCATTACAACGCTGTGGGTAATATTAGCCTTGGCAGGTGTGGTATTATTAGTGGCTGCCATAAATAAAAAAGAAGAAAAACAGTGTAAAGCAATTGAAATAAACATAGCAGGAAGTTCAAATAATTTTTTTGTAGAAGAAGCTGATATTTTAAATACATTAAAAAAACTAGAAGGCTCAAATATTGTAGGAACACCTATAAGCAATATAAATCTTCGAATGTTGGAAACCGAATTGCAAAAAAATATTTGGATTAAAAAAGCACAATTGTTCTTTGATAATAACGAAGTGTTAAAAGTAAATATTGATGAAAGGGAACCTGTAGCAAGAATTTTTTCTACCACAGGCACATCTTTTTATATTGATAGCTTTTTGTACAAGTTGCCACTAAGCGATAAGTTTTCTGCTTTAGTGCCTGTATTCACAGGCTTCCCTTCAGATAAAATTATTATGTCGTCATTCGATAGCGTTATTTTAAAACAAGTAAAGCAATTGAGTATAGCCATACAAAAAGATACTTTTTTTAATGCACTAATAGATCAGGTAGATATAACACCACAAGCAACATTTGAGTTAATTCCTAAAATAGGAAATCATATTATAAAGTTTGGTATAGCTACTGATATTGATAAAAAATTGCAAAAGCTAAAATTGTTTTACAAGCAAGTAATGCCTAACGAAAGTTGGAATAAGTATAGCGTAATCAATTTACAATACGCTAATCAAATAGTTGCAAGGCGAAGAGGAGCCGAAGATGTAACTGCCGATTCGTTAAAAGCCATTCAGATTATGCAATTAATTGCAACTAATGCAGAAAAGCAAGCTAGTGATTCATTGCAAATCATGCAGCAAGACAATAGTAATAACACATCCGATAGCACTATTATTTTACAAAGTATTGAAAGAGATGATAGTGAAGAAAATGCAGCAACAACTACTCAAGCAGTTCAGCAGCAACCAACAATTGTTGCACCAAAGCCTGTAGTTGTAAAACCAACTAATCCAAAACCTGTAAAACCAAATAGTAAACAAAATAAACCAAAATAAATTTCTCTTCTATATCAGCGTACTGAGCTTGTCGAAGTATCAGCGATATCGGCGGGAAAAATAAAATAAAACACAAACACACAAAACACACATTTATGAATCAAGAACAACCCATTATCGTAGGCCTAGACATTGGTACTACAAAAATTGCAGCCATTGCCGGCCGCAAAAATGAATATGGCAAGTTAGAAATTTTAGGTTTTGGTAGAGCCAACAGCAACGGCGTACAACATGGTATGGTTTTAAATATTGACCAAACCATTAAGGCTATTGAAATGGCTTTAAAAAACTGTTACGACAGTAACCCTAATTTAGAAATTGGCGAAGTATATGTTGGCATTGCAGGCCATCATATCAAAAGCTTGCAAACCCGTGGTGATATTGTACGCCAAGCGGTAGAAGATGAAATTAGTCAGCAAGAAATTGATAGACTAATAGCAGACCAATATCGCACCTACATTCCTGCAGGCGATCAAATTATCGATGTAATTCCTCAAGAGTTTACAGTAGATAATTTTCAAAACATTCCTAATCCAATTGGATATAGTGGTGTAAAAGTGGGAGCCAATTTCCATATTATTACAGGCGATAAAAATGCAATAAGAAATATAAATAGAAGTGTTGAAAAATCTGGTTTAAAAACTAAAGACTTAGTGCTTCAACCTTTAGCATCGGCAGCAGCAGTAATGTGTGATCAAGATTTAGAAGCTGGTGTGGCTATTGTTGATATTGGTGGTGGCACTACAGATTTAGCCGTTTTTTACGAAGGTATTTTAAAACATACTGCAGTAATTCCTTTTGGTGGCGAAAATATTACCAATGATATTAAAACAGGTTTAGGTGTTTTAAAAACACAAGCCGAGCAAATGAAAGTTCAATTTGGCAGTGCATTAAGCGATGAAGCAAAAGCAAATGCATTTATCACTATACCAGGCTTACGAGGTATGGCGCCAAAAGAAATTTCGGTTAAAAATTTAGCAGCTATTATACAAGCCCGTATGAGTGAGATAATGGATTTTGTAACCTATCATTTAAAGCAAGTAGGGTTAGATACTCGTATGCTTAATGGTGGCGTAATCCTTACTGGCGGTGGTTCTCAGCTAAAGCATTTAATTCAATTAACAGAGTATGTCACAGGTTTAAATGCAAGAATTGGTTTTCCTAACGAACATTTAGCTGGCGGCCATATTGATGAATTAGCAAAACCAATGTACAGTACTTGTATTGGTTTAATATTAAAAGGATATAACGATTACGAAAACAAAACCAAGCAGTTTGAGCAAAGCTTCAAAAAAATAAATATTCCAGAAGGGTTACAACAGCAAGAGGTTGATGAAATTTTAGATGTACCACAAGAAGAGCAAGTAAAAATGAAGCAACGTAAAACACTAAAAGGTTTTATGGATGGTTTTAAAAACGGATTGATAGATTTATTTAAAGAAGAAGAAGACGCAAAATTATAAAATACAGAACGCAGATTGTTATGATTTTTTATGATAAAGGAAGATAAAAATCATATTTAATCTTAACCATCATAGGAATCAGCGTTCAAAAAAATACTAACCCAAAACACAGCAATATTTTTCTTTCTTACTAATTGAAAAATTAAGTTGTATAAATTCAAACGTAGCCTTTTACCTTATGGCAAAAGGAGCTACACAAACAAACAAACTATGATACATTTTGATTTGCCAAAAGATCAGTCATCCATCATCAAAGTAATTGGTGTAGGTGGCGGCGGCAGTAATGCTGTAAATCACATGTTTTCACAAAACATCGAAGGCGTAAACTTTATCATCTGTAATACAGATGCACAAGCCATTGCACAAAGCAGGGTGCCTAATAAAATTCAGTTAGGGCCACACTTAACACAAGGCTTAGGTGCTGGTGCCAATCCAAAAATTGGTAAAGAAGCTACCGAAGAAAGTTTAGAAGAAATAAAACGAATACTTGAAGTAAATACTAAAATGGCATTCATCACTGCAGGTATGGGTGGTGGTACAGGTACAGGTGGTGCACCTATATTGGCAAAAATTTGTAAAGATTTAGGCATACTTACGGTGGGCATTGTAACCACTCCATTTGCATACGAAGGAAAAAAGCGTATAGCACAAGCAGAAGAAGGTGTAATGCTGTTGAAAAATCATGTAGATACATTGTTGGTGATAAGCAACGATAAATTGCGTCATCAATTTGGTAACTTAAAAATGAAAGAAGCATTTGCAAAAGCTGATAATGTATTAGCTACTGCTGCAAAATGTATTACTGATGTTATCAATAGTACTGGTCAAATTAATGTGGATTTTGCCGATGTATGTACTGTAATGAGTAATGGTGGTGTAGCAATTTTAGGAAGTGCATCTGCCGAAGGCGAAAACAGAGCACAAGATGCAATTGAAAATGCATTGAATTCTCCATTATTAAATGATAATGATATACGTGGAGCAAAATGGATTTTAATAAACATCAATTCTGCTGAAGGTGAACATGAGTTTACTATGGATGAAGTAGAAGTAATTCAAAATCATTTAATAGGCCAAGCTGGAGAAGATACAGATGTAATTTTAGGATTAGGCTACGATAATACCTTGGGCAATCAATTAAGCATAACGCTTATTGCCACAGGGTTTGAGCATAAAGACCCATTTGCAAAAACAGAAACAAAAACTGCTGTAGAAGAAAAAGTAGATGAAAAAATTGTAATGACTTTGCAAATGCCTACCAAAGAAGAAAAAAGAGTAGAAGCAAAACCTGTATTATTATTTGATGACACAGATGAAGAAAAAGCCATTGCAGAAATTACAGAGTTACCAGTTGAAATTAAGGAAGATGTAATGATGCCTAAATTGGTAGAAATTACTAGCCAAAAAACAGAAGTAAAATTACCTAGTAAAACTACTGGGGAAAAGTTAGAGGACAAACCTGTGTTTTTTGAAATATCTTCGACATCAGATCAAGTTCCTGTAAATGAATTTGATATAATTTTAAACCAAGTTCCTCTAGAAAAAAGCAGTGTAGTAAAAAACACAGCCAGTACCCCTTTAGCAACAAATAGTTCAACAGAAAATAAAGAAGCTAGCAAGCCCCTTTCGTCGGGGGTGCAATTGGCAAAACCTGCACAAATTTATGTGGAGGAAACGCCAAAACCAGAATCCAATTCGACTGATGAGCCACTGCCGTTGCAACTAACGGTTAAGGAAGACGAACCTGAACTGGATATGCAATTGGTGGTTAAGACCCATCAAGCGGCGGAGGAAGAGCAACTTGAAAAGCAAACTCAGCCCATTATAATGTCCAATGTTGAGGAACCTGCACCGCAGGACGAAGCAGAGGAGCTTAGGCGCCGGGCTATGGAACGCATTGCGAAGCTGCGTAATTTGTCATTCAACATCAATGCAGCCGATCCTAATAATGAGTTTGAAACGGTACCAGCTTACCTTCGCCGCAATATGGAGTTACATAACTCCATTGCCGATGTAGAAAGTTTTTACAGCAACTATACTGTAAAGTCCGACGAAAATAATCAAGCCGAAATAAGTACTATTAATACATTTTTAGATGGCAAAAAGCCAGATTAAAAAATACACCTTTGCCTATCGTCAAAGCGTAGTCGAAGGGTTTGTTTGTGTTTGGTGATTTATAATGTGTAACCCCACTCGAAAGAGTGGGGTTTGTGTTACCAACCTGTCATGTTGAGGAACGAAACATCTATTTCAGTCCGCCAGACAGATAACACAATTTTTTTGTTACGAACTTCATATTTCCATAGCATCATCGTTGTGTCACTCACTTGTACCACATACCATTTGGGAACTTTTATCGAAGCGTAGATTATGGAGAGAATGATAATAGTTGCGTATATTTGAGTGTTAGCGGTAAGCTTAGACCAATATTAGACCTCTTTCATAATTCAAGGTTGTAAAAAGCTGCTATTAAATTTATTCTTAAGCCAAATCTTTTTCTTCTGTTTCTGTAAGGTGCTGCTATTATTTTAAAAATCTTTAGTTCCCTTATAATATG
>JAGNRZ010000133.1 GCA_017988335.1 Ferruginibacter sp. | reverse complement strand
TAGGTTCAGGTAGAAAAAGACATATTTTTGTAGATGAACTAATCATTAAATAAAATACCAAAAGCCCCGAAAAATTTACGGGGCTTTTGGTATTTAAAATATTTTTTAAGATTTATCTCTTAGCTTACTATGTTTTTTACTATAACCA
Organism: Ferruginibacter sp.; assembly: GCA_017988335.1. Taxonomy (GTDB): domain Bacteria; phylum Bacteroidota; class Bacteroidia; order Chitinophagales; family Chitinophagaceae; genus Ferruginibacter. Next base: position 7,984 of record JAGNRZ010000133.1, on the reverse strand, counting down.
AAGTAAATAATAAACCCAATTGCTAACCATCCTATTAAACGCAACCAGTTTGTCCAACCTAATCCAAATATCATAGCCATACAAACTATAATACCTAAAATAGGCACTAATGGAACAAATGGTGTTTTAAATTGACGAGGTAAATTAGGGTCTGTTTTTCTTAAAATCATTACAGCAACACATACTAATACAAAAGCAAATAAAGTTCCAATACTAGTCATATCTCCAACAATATCTCCAGGAACAAAACCAGCAAATAAACCTACTATTATCATTATAAATAAGTTGGCTTTGTACGGAGTTTTAAATTTAGGATGTACATCACTAAACATCTTTGGTAATAATCCATCATTACTCATGCTATAAAACACACGACTTTGACCAAGTAACATCACTAAAATAACTGATGAAAAACCTGCAAGAATAGCAACCGTAACTAAATTAGCCAACCAACCATAGCCAGGCATAAATTTATTAATTGCAGCTACAACAGATGCTTCTCCACCTTCGTTTCTAAAGAAATCTACTGGTGCTAATCCAGTTAATACATGAGCAAATAATATGTATAAAATTGTACATACGGCTAACGAACCTAAAATACCAATTGGCATAGCTGTTTTAGGATTTTTAGTTTCCTGTGCAGCAGTACTTACGGCGTCAAAACCAATAAATGCAAAGAATACTGTACCTGCAGCACCTAATACTCCCATTAGCCCTCCAAAACTATGATTTACCCCAGCATGATCTGTATAAACACTAGGTTCGGGAAAATAAGGAGTATGATTTTGAGCATTTATAAAACCCCAACCTAATACAATAATCATTATTACTATTGCCACTTTTGTAATAACAATAATGCCATTTACAAAAGCAGACTCTTGTGTACCTTTAATTAATAGTAAACTTAAAAGCGATACAATAAATAATGCAGGTAAGTTTACAATACCATGATGTATTACACCATTAGCATCGGCAACCGACTGTTGAAAGGGGGAATGACACCATTCATAAGCTATGGCTTTCCAGTGCAATACATTAACTAATAAATTATTAAGATACTCACTCCATGCAATACCCACAGTAGCAGCACCCACAGCATATTCTAATACTAAATCCCAACCAATAATCCATGCTAATAATTCACCCATTGTTGCATAAGTGTAAGTATATGCACTACCCGAAATTGGAATTGAAGAAGATAACTCTGCATAACATAATCCAGCCAATGCACAACCAATAGCAGCAACAACAAAACCTATGGTTACAGATGGACCAGCATTTTGAGCTGCAGCAGCTGCAGTTCGTACAAATAATCCTGCACCAATAATTGCACCAATTCCTAATGCAACCAATGCACCAGCACTAAGTGTTTTCTTTAAACCTTTTTCATTGTCTGCCGCTTCTGCAAGCAAAACATCCATTGGTTTTTTCGTAAATAAACCCATTATAATTAAGTTTTGGTTAAAAAATTGTTCCGATTTATTCGGAATGGAAAAATACACAATAAATCTTTAAAAACACCACCATCTATAAATTTTTAATGGCTAAGGCTATTAACGCATTAAGCATTATATTGCATATCCAACTGTTTGATATATGGAAATAACACATCAACCTACTAAAAAAAGTAAACTTACTTGGTATATATTAGGTGCAATGATACTGGGTATTGTTGTAGGCTATTATATCAATCAAAATGCGGCAGGTAGTAAAATTAATTACTCTCCAGCTAAGGATTTTAAAGGGAAAGATTCGATAGGGATAATCATTTCTGGAAACCAAGTGTTTCAAAAGATTGTAGTTGCTAAAGATTCGACCGAATTACAAAAATTAAAGGATAGTATTAGTAAAGACGTATGGTTGATGACATCTAACACCGCTAAATCGTATACGCCTACAGTTCTGAATTCTACTAATAAAATTGATAAAATTTCAGTACCACCATTGCATGGCTCAGCCTCTATAAAAGCTTTAAATGAGATTGCTGATTTTTTAAAGCTACTCACTACCATCTTTTTACGAATGGTGCAAATGATTATTGCACCTATAGTGTTTTGTACTTTAGTAGTTGGTATTGCCAAACTAGGCGATATGAAAACTGTGGGTAGAGTAGGAGGTAAGGCTATGATATGGTTTATTACAGCCTCACTAATTTCACTTGGCTTGGGGTTAATTTTAGTAAATATTTTTAAGCCTGGCATAGGTGCAGATATTAATAATGCAGATATGTCTGCGGTGAGTGATTTGTTAGAAAAATCGAAAGGGTTTTCATTAGCCAAATTTGTGGAGCATGTAGTACCCCGTAGTGTAGTAGAAGCTATGGCCACCAACGAAATTTTACAATTAGTAGTTTTTTCTGTTTTCTTTGGTATTGCACTTACTGCTATTGGTAAAAAAGGAGAGTCTGTTATTAATGCATTGGATGCTATAGCACATGTAGTATTAAAGATGGTTACTTATGTAATGTATTTAGCACCACTTGGTGTATTTGGTGCAATGTCTGCAGCAATAGCAAAAAATGGACTAGGTATTTTAGGTACATTTGGTAAATATGTTGGCGAATTTTATATTGGCTTGGGTCTACTTTGGGCCTTATTATTATTTGTAGGGTATTTAATTTTAAAACATCGGTTACCCGTATTGTTAAGGCGTATTTCATCTCCCATGAGTATTGCATTTAGTACAGCAAGTAGCGAAGCCGTATATCCAAAAATGGTAGAAGAAATGGAACGCTTTGGTTGCAATAACAAAATAGTAAGTTTTGTTTTGCCACTTGGTTATTCATTTAATTTAGATGGAAGTATGATGTATATGACATTTGCTAGTATGTTTATTGCACAGGCCTATGGCGTTACTAGCATTACAGGCGATGTGTGGCAACAAATAATTATGCTACTTGTATTTTTAGTAACCAGTAAGGGTATTGCTGGTGTACCTAGAGCTTCTTTAGTTGTAGTATTAGCTACTGGAGCCATGTTTGGCATACCTGCTGAAGGAGTAGGATTAATTTTAGCTATTGATGTTTTTTGCGATATGGGCAGAACTATGACAAATGTATTGGGTAATGCTTTAGCAATTGCAGCTATTAGTAAATGGGAAGGGCAATTAGAAACACCGTAAACAATAATTAATTTTTCATGTTAGATTTTATTTTTTTAGATTTTCATTGGACACAACTTTTGCAACCACAGTGGTACATTGCCAACGGAGGATTATGGTTAGTACTTTTTGTTGTGTTTGCAGAAACAGGGTTGTTTGCAGGGTTCTTTTTGCCCGGCGATTCGTTGTTGTTTGTTTCTGGTATATATGCTCACCAAATAACTCAGGTAGATAAAACTGTTGAACCAGGCTTAGCACATCAATTTTTAAATGTAATAGGATTGGGTGGAATACAAAATCCATATCTAGATTTAATAGTGTTGATTGCTTTAATTTCTGTAGCTGGAATATTAGGTAATACAGTAGGGTATTGGTTTGGAAGAAAAAGTGGACCTGCCTTGTATAATAGAAAAGATACATTTTTCTTTAAACAAAAATATCTTGCACAAGCAAAAGATTTTTATGATAAAAACGGTGGGTTTGCAGTAATTGTGGCCAGATTTGTACCATTTTTAAGAACTTTTGCACCTATTGTTGCAGGTATTGTAAAAATGGACAAAAAAAAATATTTCTTTTACAATGTAATAGGCTGCTTTGCATGGGTAATAACAATGGTTTGTGCAGGTTATTTTTTAAATAAAGCATTTCCGATCCTTCAAGAAAAACTAGAGCTTATAGTAATTGTTATTGTTTTAGTTTCAACATTACCTATCATTTTTAAAATGATACAAGCCAAAAGAGAAAAAAAGAAAAATGCAGGTATCCAATAAATCACATTCTCTTTTTAACACCGCCATTATAGTAGCTGCACTAGGCTACTTTGTAGATATTTATGATTTGCTTCTTTTTAGTATAACTAGGGTTGATAGCCTAAAATCGCTTGGTCTAAATACCGAACAAATAACTGCACAAGGCGAAAGCATTATTTCTTGGCAAATGTTTGGCTTATTACTTGGAGGAATTTTATGGGGTGTAATGGGAGATAAAAAAGGAAGGCTTAGTGTTTTGTTTGGTTCCATAATTTTATACTCCTTAGCTAATATTGCAAATGGTTTTATTCAAACACCATTACAATTTAAAATTATACGTTTTATTGCAGGTATTGGCCTAGCTGGCGAATTAGGTGCTGGTATTACATTAGTAAGTGAACTTACGCCAAAGGGTAAAAGAGGTATTGCTACATCTATGGTAGCAGGCATTGGGCTTACAGGTGCTGTAGTAGCATTTGTAATGAAACAAAATTTTGATTGGCGAACTTGTTATTTTATAGGAGGGGGATTAGGCTTGTTGTTGTTAGTGCTTCGTATTTCGGTTTTTGAAAGCGGTATGTACAACGAAGTAAAAAATATAGATGTACAACGAGGCAATTTTTTTATGCTATTTAATTCAAAAGAAAGATTAGCAAAGTATATTAAAAGTATTTTAATTGGGTTGCCTACTTGGTTTGTAATAGGGGTGTTGGTTACTTTTTCAAGTGAGTTTGGAAAACAAATGGGTATTGAGGAAAAAATAGACCCTGGCAAAGCCATTATGTATGCTTATGCTGCCATTTCAATAGGCGATATTTTGATTGGTTTAATAAGCCAACAGTTTAAGAGTAGAAAAAAAGCCTTGTATTTATTTTATGCGATTACAGCAATATTTATGCTCTTATTTTTTACTACCCAATGGAATGGAACAGCTAGTAAAATGTATTGGATATGTGCTGGGCTGGGCTTTGGCACTGGATTTTGGGCAATTTTTGTAACTATGGGTGCAGAGCAATTTGGTACAAACATAAGAGCCACTGCTGCAACCACTATTCCAAATATGGTAAGAGGTATGCTTACCATAATGATACTTCCAATGTTTAAATTGTTTAGAGGTGTTACTGATTACATAACAGGAGGATGGATAACTGCAATTGTAATTATGCTAATAACAGTAATTGCAGCTTATTTTACAAAAGAAACATTCCATAAAGATTTAAATTATATTGAGGAATAACTAGCGTTGTTAATTCGTGTAATTCGTTTTAATTTGTGTAATGAAATTTTTAATCATACGTTTTTCCTCAATAGGCGATATTGTTTTAACTACACCAGTAGTACGTTGCCTACATAAACAACTACCCGATGCCGAAATTCATTTTTTAACTAAAAAAGAGTACAAAGGAATTGTAACAACAAACCCATACATAAATAAAGTAATGGTTTTGGAAGATAATTTTGATGAAATGCTTTCTACTTTAGAAAAAGAAAACTACGATTATATAATTGACCTCCATCATAACTTACGAACATTACGAGTTAAAAAGCATCTTAAAAAAGCAAAGGCATTTTCGTTTAATAAACTAAATATCGAAAAATTTATCTACACAAATTTTAAAATTAACATGCTACCCAATCAGCATATCGTAGATAGAAATTTAGCTACACTAGAAAGCTTTGGAATAAAAGATGATGGGCTAGGGTTAGATTATTTTATACCTGAAATAGACAAAGTAAAAAAGGAAGATATACCCACATCACATCAGTTAGGATATATAGGAATTGTAATTGGAGCAGCATTAGCTACAAAAAAAATGCCTCTACAAAAATTGATTGATTTATGTGGTGCAATAAAGCACCCTATTATTTTGTTGGGTGGAAAAGAAGATTATGAAGATGGAAAAATGATTACCCAACAAGATGAGATAAAAATTTACAATGCTTGTGGTAAATTTAGTTTAAATGAAAGTGCCGATCTAGTAAGAAATGCAAAACTTATTATAACACATGATACTGGCTTAATGCACATAGCTGCCGCTTTTCAAAAACCCATTATTTCTATTTGGGGTAATACTGTACCTAGTTTTGGTATGTATCCTTTTTATGGCAAAAAAAATCCTGCAAATTATGAAGTGGTTGAAGTGCAAAAATTATGGTGCCGCCCTTGTAGCAAAATTGGTTACCATAAATGCCCTAGAGGCCATTTTAAGTGTATGAATAAAATTGATGTTAATGAAATCGTAAAATTGGTGACAATGCATTTGGCTAAATAATAAATGTGTTTGTTTTGTGTTAAATAGTAAAAGCTAAATGAAATCTATACTTTTTTTCTTATTAACCATATCTACTTTTATTGCTAACGGGCAATTAAAAACACAGATTAATTTTTTGCAGCCACCTAACAAAGTAAATAATGACACAATTTATTTTGCAGCATCTCAACCATTAGTGTGGAACGATTTTAAAGGAGCAGAGCAACAAAAAGGCATGGCTATTGCGGAAACATCATCGGGGTTTGGATTTAATGCAGGCTTTAAAATGATAAATAATAAAGGAACTTTAACCGTTAATATATTTTGTTATTTTGATAAATTACAATCTTGGGTAAAAGCGGATAAAAAATCTAACTATGCCTTACAGCATGAACAAAACCATTTTACCATAAGTTATATAGCTACAAATTATTTTTACCAGCAATTAAAAAAAGCAAAGTTTACTCGTTACAACTATAATGATTTACTAAACGAAATTTATAATGCTAGCATGGAAAAATTGCAGCAAATGCAAAATCAATACGATGCTGAAACTAGAAATGGTATCATCGTTAGCAAACAAAAAGTTTGGGATACAAAAATCAAAAACCAATTAATAGCAGCAGCTAAAGGTTAACCACCAATACTGGTATTTTTAATTCATGCCTTACCGTATTTACAGTTTCTCCATAAATAAAATCTTTTAAACCTGTATGGCCATGTGCACCCACTACAAGTATATCTGCATCAACTTGTTTCACTAATCTTACAATTTCTTTAGCTCTATTTCTATAGCCTAAAAACCCAGAAGCATTATAACCTTGCAATTGCAGTTGTGTCACATAAAAATCTAATCTTTCTTTATCTTTTTCACTTTCATAATCACTAGTTTCACTGCCTAATAGCTTTGCCGTTGCACTTTCTACAATATGTATAATTGTGAATGCAGTCTTTTTGTTTCCTTGAGCAATAGCATACGATAAAAGCTTTTCATCATTTTCGCTAAAGTCAAGTGCAATGGCAATTTGATTAAACACTGGTATTGATAAATTAATTTCTTTAGTAACATCGCCATGTATTTTTATAGAGCTAGTTTTATTATTCTTTTTAAACACAGGAAGAAAAGTGATGTATAACAAAAGAGATATAAATAATATGCCAATAAGTATTAGTAATATTTTAGGCAGCAAAGCATCTTTTTCAAATATTAAAGTGGCTTCATTCACTAGCATTTTAAGGTTTAAAACTACCAGTATGGTTGCAATTAACCAAGCTGCAATTTGTACATAAGGCTTAATGGCAAAACTGCCCATAGTTTTTTTATCACTAACAAAATGTATTAAAGGAATAATGGCAAACCCTAACTGTAAACTTAAAATAACCTGACTTAAAATTAGTAATGCGTCAATTTTTTCATCGCCATAAATAAGTATTACAATTAACGCTGGAATAATAGCTAATGCCCTTGTAATAAAACGGCGAAGGATAGGATTAATACGCAAACTTAAATAGCCTTCCATTACTATTTGCCCAGCTAATGTACCAGTAATAGTACTGCTTTGCCCAGCAGCAATTAACGCAATAGCAAATAGCTTAGGTGCCCAAGTGCTACCTAGCAATGGTTGTAATAATTGATGAGCTTCCTTAATTTCTGCTACATGAGAATTACCCGTTTTAAAAAATACAGTAGCCGCTAAAATTAGTATGGCAGCATTTACTAAAAAAGCAATGTTTAAAGCAATGGTGCTATCAATTAAATTATATTTTAAAGCCTCTTTTATACCCTTAGTAGTTTTATCAAATTTTCTGGTTTGCACTAATGCAGAATGTAGGTATAAATTATGAGGCATTACAGTAGCGCCAATAATGCCTATGGCTATATAT
>JAGNRZ010000132.1 GCA_017988335.1 Ferruginibacter sp. | reverse complement strand
GGTTAACGCTATCCAGCCATTGGCAATATTATGATCGCCGGATGTGTTAGCGTAAAGTGCCTGGTAGCCATTGGCAGTATTGTAATTGCCTGAAGTGTTGTAATATAATGCCGACCAGCCATTAGCATTGTTGCCCTGACCTGTTGTATTCGTATATAAGGTTTGGTAACCGTTTGCGATGTTATTAATGCCTGTAGTATTGTTGTATAAAGTACGATAGCCGTTGGAAATATTGTTTTCTCCTGTAGTATTGTCGTATAGTGCCTGATAACCATTAGCGATATTGTTTGCACCCGTTGTATTTGTGAGTAAGGACTTGTAACCCAATGCAATATTATTATTGGCACTGGTGTTACTTTTCAATGCACTATCGCCTATAGCTATGTTGTAGCTACCATCAGTATTATCTTCTAAAGATCTTGTTCCTAATGCCACATTGTAATTACCAAGCTCATTGTTGTACATCGAATAGTATCCTATTGAGATGTTATGATTCCCTTCATTATGTGTGAGTGCTGAATTGCCAACAGCAATATTTACATTTCCAGAACCCAATATCATTGCCTGATTACCTATTGCTACATTCCCACTTCCAGATACATTACTATTTAATGCTGCAATACCAATAGCCACATTACGGTTTCCAGATGCATTTCTATATAAAGCACTCCTGCCTATACCAATATTTTCATCGCCATCTTTATTTCGTCTGAGTGCCATCTGACCCAAGGCTATATTATCGTTCCCAATCGTATTAGAGTCTAATGATTGCATACCTACTGCAATATTATAATTACCAGTATTATTAAATTGTAAGGCTAAATCACCATGTGCAATATTATTATCTCCTGTTGTATTTCTTTGCAAAGCCCCTCGGCCTGTAGCAATATTATACGAACCCGTATTATTCATACGTAAGGCCTGTGATCCATTTGCAATATTATAGTCACCAGTTGTATTATCGCTTAAAGTAAGTTGTCCATTGGCAATATTATGACTGCCTGTTTTATTACGGTACATTGCTAAAAACCCATTGGCAATATTATTGCTACCTGTTGTATTAGAATCTAATGCAAAATACCCGTTTGCAATATTGTAATCCCCTGTAGTATTATGTTGCAAAACAGCATAGCCAAGTGCAATATTATTAAAGCCTGAAGTATTAAATAACAATACACTTCTGCCTATTGCAACATTGGCATCTCCGGTAGTATTATAATATAAAGGGTATGTTCCAATGGCTACATTTTGATATCCTGTAGTGTTACTGATTAAAGCATTTCTTCCAATACCAACATTATCGCTGCCATTTGTATTTGAGTAAAGTGCCTGCCTGCCAATAGCAACATTCACATAACCCGAATCATTGGTAAACAAACTGCTATCTCCCATAGCAATATTATTTGCGCCATAGCCGCTTGGCAACGCCAGGCTATTTTTCCCGGCTTCCCTGCCAAAAAAATAATTATTACGATTTACATCCCACTGCCCGGCCCATTGGTTATTCAGTTTAAAACGCAGGGGCATATTATCAATAGTTCCCAAAAAATTTATTGCAGTATCAGTTGCTGCATTGCCACTTCTTTTCCATGCCAGTGTATCGGCATTGCCATTAATAGCTGCCATCCAATTCCATTTACTGCCATCGTAATAATAAAAGCCAACACTATCCGGTGTGCTTTGAAAAACCAGCAAACCTGTGGCTGGTGTGGCAATGGCATTGCGTTCGGTTTTACTCATACGGGGTATAAGCAGCCCTTTGCTGGTGCTTTTTACATCCAGTAAAGCACTTGTATTGGCAGTACTACCATCGGTATTAATAGCAAGAGATTGTGCTTGGACATTTTTTGTAAATACAATTGCTACAAAAAGTATGAGAAATAATTTACGCATTGCTGTACACTTTTAGTTTGTAACAGCAAGGTTGATTAAATTACCAAGGTAGGCAATACCGCATTGGGTGATTTTTATTAAACACATAATTTTTTCAGGTAGAGGGAATCCATTATTCTACATATTTTAAATGGAGGTTCACCATACGCAAATAGGTTAAATCAGTTATTCTTAACACAACGAACAGAAAACCCATTGGCTTTGTAAGTGGCTCCTTGTGTTAAAGTACCTGAGCTAAAAATTGCGTAACGATACCAAACAAGGTCTATATCATATGGGGTGGAACTCCACCAGTTTGCATAGTTGCCCACAGACTCAAACGAGCCAGTGCTGACACTCCGTAAACCGCCTGGAAGCCCTGTAAAACCACTGCTGTTTGTGGCATTGGTATTAGGGCTGTTCCAGTGCACAGTACCAGCCTCTTTTATTTTTCCGCCAGCTAATGCAGTGCCACTGAGGCAGTTTGTCAACGTTGTCCATTCAGCATCGCTGGGTATATGCCAGCCTGTTGGTGCCAAACCACGGCTATCGTTTACCGCATACCAATTGTATAGCTTACCATATTGCCAAAAGTTGGCACTATCGTTATTGTACCAGCACCAGGCAGGCAGCGTAGTGCTAAGCCAAACGGCAGGGTCGGTTAGCTCAGGTATTGGAGTTCCATCTTTAAATTTACTTACGCTTAAATTTAAACCCATCCATATTTGAGTGCAAATAGTTATGGTAGGCATTGTAGTGGTATTGCCTACAGTGGCAGCAGTGCCAGAGAGGTTTTTCCACATAATGCCATTAAATACCTGTAACTCATCGCAATCGGTACAATATATCACCAGCCCAGGAACAGGATTGGTAATATCGTTTCGCTGGGCAGCCGTCATACGGGGAGGTAAAAAACCTTTATTAATGCTGCTTACATCTAACTGTGCCGAAGCGGCAGGTGTGGTAGTGCCAATACCCACATTTTGTGCCTGTGTACCAACTGTGGTAGCTAATAAAAAGGCGAATAATAAAAGCTGTCCCTGTTTCATGCTAAAAATTTTATAGCGTAAAACTGGTAAAGATTAAAACTATATGCAATACCTCATTGGGTGATTTTTGCAACTAAGCAATTCCCTGCTGCATGGCCTTAAAAACAGCTTCGCTGCGGCAGGCTACATGTAGTTTTTTGTAAATATTTTTTACGTGGGTTCTAACTGTTTCGTAACTTATAAAGGCTTTTTCTGCAATGGCTTTATAGTTATCGCCAGTTACCATCAATAGCAGAATTTCTTTTTCTCGTTGGCTTAAATGATAATCGGTTTCCTCTGGAGCTATTTTAATCACATTTTTATTAGCAAAAAAGCCTAGTACTTTTTTGGCTACCATTGGGTTCATAGGTGAGCCGCCATTATATACTTCATTAATGGCGTCTAAATATTTTGTAGGACTATCGTTTTTTAATATGTAGCCGCTAGCACCTGCACACAAAGCGTTAAATATTTTTTCACTATCGTTAAATACGGTTTGTATTAAAATTTTTACATCAGGATAGCTTTGATGAAGTTGTTGGCTAATTTCTATTCCGTTTAATCCGGGCATTTCAATATCCATTAGTATTACATCGGGTTCACTTCTTCTTACATCTTGCATCCATCTATTACCATCAGCAAATGCTCCACCACAACAATACCCTGTCGTACCATTTAAAATAGTTTCCAAAGCATCTCTAACTAGTTTATTATCTTCAAATATGGTTACCCGTATATCCATCATTTACTGTAAAACTGTATTATTTATTATTAAGATACAATACCTCATTGAGTGATTTTTAGTTTCAAATATATTTTACACCCCTTCCCAGGAGAAGTACTTATTTTAAAATCACCTTTAACGTCATTTGCTCTTTTCTGTAGATTATTTAACCCATTACCACGTTTTACCGTTTCTAAATCAAAGCCAAAGCCATCATCTTCAATAATAATTTCCAATTTATTTAGATTAAAAGTAAAATTTAGAGTTAGTATGGTTGCATTACTATATTTTATCGAATTATTTATAGCCTCTTTACAAAATAGATAAATATTTTTACGCAACTCAACAGAGCATTTAGTATTATTATTAAAACCTGACTTATCTATTATAATTTTTAATTGTTTTGCCGCCCCCATTTCTGTGGCAAATTCACTTATTTTATATATTAACTCTTTTAACGTAATCATATTGGGTCTTAAAAGCAATACAATATCGTTTAGCTTACCTACCATTTCTGAAGCAGATTTTTGAATAATTAAGACGGATTGAGTTGCATTATCTACCTCGTTTTTTTCGATGCTGGTTTTTACCAAATGACTATACATAGATATGCCGCTAAGGGTAGCACCTACCTCATCGTGTAAATCGTTCGAAATATTTTCTCTGATATTTGCTATTTTTTTAAGTTGATTTTGTCTGTACTTAAAGATGCTATATAATATGGCAAGAAATACTAAAAAGCAAAGAAAATAAAACCAGGTGGTTCGCCAAAATGGTGCAATTATATTAATTGTAAATTCAATAATATTCTCCTCCACTATATTTTGAGAAGAAAAAACTTTTATCTGAATGGTAGTAATCCCTGCACTTAATTTATTAAAAACAATTTTGCGTTGGTCATTCAATAAAACCCAATCGGTAGTATTTCCATTAATAATACGGTATGCATACTTTTGGTATGCGGCATCGCTAAAATTAATTGCATTAAATGTTAATATTATATTTCTGTTTTTCCAGTTTAGCTGTATATTATTTTGTGGATACCAGTGTATAGAGTCATTTTCAAAAGTAATGTTCTCAACAAACAAATTAGGAGTACTATTTTTTACTGCTTTATTTATAGCATTGAATTTAATAATACTCGATCCAGTAGCAGCAATAAAATCACCTGTGGGGGTATCAAGTACCAGATTGTTTGAAGTAAATATACTATAGTTCACTTCTTTCAAATTACAAACTGTAGTAATTTTTTTAGTAGTACAATTAATTTTTGCGATTCCGTTTTTGCAGGTTATCCAAATATAATTTTGGTAATATTTTAAATCCTGAACTATATTATCGGGTAATCCATCTGCAATGGTGAAAAATAATTTTTGTTTTGTTACAGTACTATAATGTACTAATCCATTTGTACTGTAAGCCATCCAAACTCCGTTAGTTTCATCACAAGCAATAGACTCAATTGCCAGTGTGGCAAACGGATCATTAGAAAAAGAATTTAAGTGAATATCAATTTTGGACTCATTTACATTATACCTTGCTGCTCCCTTGCCTGCCAACCATATATTACCTTTTGTATCCTCGGCAAAATGAAACACACTTTTAAACTCTGTTCCAGTTTTACTCTCAAATGAAAGCCAGTGTGGCAATTTTGTTTTGTACTTCCATACATAACACCCCCTTTCAATATTACTTGCAATCCAAATGTTTTTTTTACTGTCTAAAAATAAATTAGATACCCAATTTCGGCTTACATCCCAATTTGGCATGTGTACAAATTCACTTTTATCTTTTTTTTCGTTATATAAAAAAAGGCCTACATCGGTTCCACAAACTAACGAATCGCCACTCCATTTTTCTACGGCAAAAATGCTTTTATTTCCAAAAGGTGGGAAAATAAATGAAATTTTTTTTCTGTACTCAAGGGTTGTTTTGTTAAATTGATGCAACCCTCCGCTAACCAGATTAGCAGTATAAATATTTTTATTTGTTACCGCTGTTTGAAAAATATCAGTTATTTTGTTTTGAGATTCATCTTTATCAACAACATTGCTTTGACGTAAATTGATGTTACTTGTTTTTTCAAATTTCAATCCCACTTTAAATCCAATCCAGTACTTTTTTTCTTTGTCGATGAAAAGGGTGTTACATTTTTTTCCCTTAAACAATGCATTTGTATCTAATGACAAAGTGCCGCTATGCTGATTTAATTTAAAAGTATACAGACCATCAAACTTACCAGAAAGTAATAGTGTAGTATCATTAATAGCAAACAAATTGCTCCGCCAAGTAAAAGCCGAACTAACAGGAGCTAGTAATATTTTTGAATGTTTAATAATATTATTTACTTCATCAATATAAGTTAATATATCACTTTTATAATTAAGTATAATAAATTTTCCTGGCCATGGTTGTAGTAAATGATAATCGTCTTTTAGTTTAATTATTTCTTTGGTAAGTAAAAAATTTGTCCCTTCCAACCCTGTTTTTTTAAGCTCTTTAGATTTAACATTGTATAGGTAAATGCCTTTAAGACCTGCCATAACAATTATTTCACTATTAAGCCAATAAGTATAATCTCCAAAAGCCATCCCTAACTCAGCTTCAGAGGGCAAATAATCATCGTACCGGAAAACGAGTTCATTCTTTTTATTAAAATGATAGAAACCGCTTTTTGTGGTTACATAAAAATTACCTGTAGTATCCACTAATATTTTTTTTGCATAGTTTACTTTGTAACTATATTTTAACTCATTTGGTGGTATTATAATATTCGTATTTAAGAGCGTATTTAGGTATAAAATACTTATCCCTCCTGTAGTGGCTATAACTAATTTATCTGCATCAAGTAATTTTATACTTACAATTTTATTACTTGGTAATGGAGTATTATTTTTAGAAAATGGGAAAGCGGTGAAGTTTAACCCATCAAAACGATTAAGCCCATTTTCTGTAGCAATCCATACATACCCATATTTATCTTGAAGTATTGCTTTTATATTATTGTCGGTTAACCCATCTTTAATAGTATACTCTTCAAATATTTTGTTTTGTAATTGACAGTATGCGGTATTACTAATTGCAAAATGCAAAAAAAAATTAGCAAATACTATTATTTTAAAATATTGTAACATTTTTAATTTTCATTATTCGATAAAGTTACAGTTAGGTTGATAATGAATTTATCCCTCATTGGGTGATTTTTAATTTTAAAGAAATTGAGCATCCTGCTCCCGGTTTTGATTGAATATCAAAATCGCCCCCTAATTCATCAGCTCTTTTTTGCATATTACCTAATCCATTGCCTCGTTTTATACTTTCAACATTAAAGCCTTTACCGTTATCTGTGATTGTAATATGTAGTTGTTGGTTAGTTTCTTTTACGGTTAATTCAAGCAAATCAGCTTCGCTGTATTTTACAACATTGTTAATGGCTTCTTTACAAAATAGGTACAAGCTGTAACGTTGTTCTACTGTTAAATTAAAATTAGTAAGTAACACACTGTTGTGTAATTTAAAAACAATGGATTTAGTATTACAAATTTGGAATGCATAGAGGTCTAATTTGTCAAATAGCTTTTGCAAACTATCCTCACTAGGGTTTACCGACCAAACTAAATCACTTAACTTTGCAACCACCTCATCGGTAGATTGTTGAATTACTGATAATGTATTAATAGCTCTTTCATTTTGTCCTTTGCTCAACATATCGCTTGCCATGTGGCTATACATTGATACACCACTTAGCGTACTGCCTATATCATCATGTAACTGACTGCTTATTTTATTACGTACTTTTTCAATTGCTAATTGCTTTTCTATTTCTTGTACAGCAAGTTGTTTTTCTTGTATGTTCCACTTTTTTAAAATGGCAATAAGGTAAAAAAATATATCGGCTAAAATTCCGCAACGCATAAAAAACAAAGGATAATCATCTGTAAAGAGATGATGAACTTTATACCTCCATAGCACAATCATAAGTATGGTAATTGCATTGCCAATAATATTAAGTATAATGCCAGTTACTATCCAGCTTGTGTTTGCTATTTTTTTTACATATATCTCTCTTAAAACATAAAAACTGAATCCTGCACTTAAAAAATTAGCTAGGTAAAATATATATTGGTTTGAGTGTTTTACATAAACAGATATAATAGAAATACTAATTAATAAAAGGGCTATACCTGCCATGATAGTAACAAGATAATTTCTTCTTTTTTTATTATATAAACTTGTAAAAAAATACAATAAAAAGTAAATATATAAAAGATTAGCAACGATAATTAAAGGGGTGTTTGCATATAAATAAAAAGAAGAATTAAAAACAACATTATCATCTACCCCAAAAAAAGTATTAGGTGCATTCCAAAAAAAATAAACAGTTTGACTTAAAAGATAAAGGCTATAAAAAAGAATATCTTTTTTCCGAGTAATAAAATATAATATGGTGAGAAAAATGGTTTGGAATACCAGAACTCCCTGAAAAAATTGATAAAATTTATCTACAATGAAATTGCCCATAAACCTATTAG
>JAGNRZ010000131.1 GCA_017988335.1 Ferruginibacter sp. | reverse complement strand
ACTTTACGTTGAAACTTTAAAGAGTTACCCGTAATACGACGTGGCAATAATTTACCTTGTTCGTTTAAGAATTTTTTTTAAGAAATCGGCATCTTTATAATCTATATAATGAATACCCATTTTTTTAAAGCGGCAATACTTCTTTGGTCTTGCATCGGCTTTAATTGCTGTCAAATACTTGATTTCGTTTTTTGCCATGATTATGCCTCCGCTTTTTCTGTGTTAGAAGATTTTACGCCACCTCTCTTTTTGGTATTGTACTCAACGGCGTATTTGTCGAGTGCAGTAAACATGTAACGCATTTGTGATTCGTCACGTAAAAGTTGAGTTTTCAACTTTTCATTGAAGCTGGATGGCGCTGTGTACTCCATTACCCAATATAAACCAGTGGTTTTTTTGGCAATGGGATAGGCCAGTGATTTTAATCCCCAAGGATTGCTGTGTACAACTTCGCCACCATTTTCGGTAACTAATGTTTGATATCTTTTTTGAGCAGATTTAAACTCCTCTTCAGATAACACAGGGGTAAAAATCACCATCAATTCGTAATTGTTCATTTCCCTTGTTTTGTGTTTTTTATCTTTTTACAGATATAAAACAGTTATTAAAATTGTTTATTCCGTTTTTTTAACGGGCAGCAAAGATACGGTTTTTATGCAATATTTTATACTGAATTTGTAATATTTGTGGCCTTTGTATTTATTTGAAGAGTAAACATTGATTTAATCGTTTTCCGTAAATGTATGTACTTGAAAATCAATAAATTTGCATTTCAACCTTGTAAATGACTAAAAACGAACGGATTGTACTTTTTTTGCTGGCGGCACTCAATTTTACTCATATTTTAGATTTTATGATAATGATGCCTTTGGGCAATTATTTAATGCCATATTTTAAAATATCTCCTCAACAATTTAGTTTTTTGGTAGCAAGTTATACCATTAGTGCAAGTATTAGTGGTTTTATAGCCGCCTTTTTTGTAGATGGGTTTGATAGAAAAAGAGTACTTATTGTAGCCTATACAGGCTTTTTATTGGCAACATTGGCTTGTGGGTTTGCACCCACTTATATTTTTTTATTATTAAGTAGAGTAGTAGCTGGGCTTTTTGGCGGATTAATAGGTGCACAAGTAATTTCAATAGTAAGTGATTTGTTTGTGTATGAAAGAAGAGGTAAAGCTATGGGGGCTGTAATGAGTGCTTTTGCTATTGCTTCTACAGTAGGTATTCCGTTTTCGTTGTATTTAGCTAATTTAATAAGCTGGCATGCTCCTTTTATTTTTATTGCTTGTGTAGGGTTATTGTTGCTGACTTTTTTGATAAGATTTATACCTGCTATGAATAAACATTTATTAGCAACAAGTAAACCAAAATTAAATACAGAAGGTTTTTTTGCGGTGTTTAAAGATAAGTATCAGTACAAAGCACTTTTATTTTCAGGGATGATGATGTTTGCTCATTTTATAATTGTTCCTTTTATAAATCCATTTATGGAATTTAATTTGGGATATAGTAAAAAACTTACTCCTTTAATTTATTTAGTAGGTGGTACTGCAGCTTTTTTCTCTGCTATTTATTTAGGTAGATTATCTGATAAAATTGGCAAGCTTAAAATATTTACCATTTGTCTTTTGCTATCGTTACCTATGATGTTTTTAATTACTAACCTTTTTACTATTCCTTATTGGATAGTACTTACTTTATTTGGCTTATGGTTTACTGTAGCTACGGGTAGAGGTGTTACTGCACAAGCTATGGTAAGTAATGTAGTAAAGGCAGAACATAGAGGCAGCTTTCAAAGTTTTAATAGCAGTATGCAACAGTTAGGTAGTGGTTTAGCGGCGTTATTATCTGGATTTGTTATTACAAAAAATGTGGATGGTAGTATTGAGCATTATCCTTGGCTAGGGTATATTGGTATTGCCGCCATGGTGGCAACGCTTTTTATGGCTAGGAAAATTTTTAAGTAATAAATTCCCAATTATATTATGCCTTACTTTTTTGCTTCTCCAAAAAAGTAACAAAAAAAGAGCCCCGAAAAGATTACATCCCTTTTTCGGGATAGTTCCTTGATTAAGCTTTATACTACTGTAGCTTCAACATTTGAAATTCTACTCTTAGCATAGCAATCTTATTCATAAATCAAAGTATTATTTTATCAATCTATATACAGGATATCTGTTGTGAGATGGCTCGTAATACGATGAATTTTTATAAATAAAATCTAATTGTGCTGATGCATTGGCAGCAAATTTTTCATCTTCTTTTTTCTTAGCTTCTAATTTTTGTTTTATTGCTTGATTGTTTTTTAAAACTTCTGCTGCTACATCATCCCATCTATAATCGCTATAGCCTTCTTTTTGTTGTAAAATAGCATCAAAAAAGTTCCAAGCAAAAAAACTATCATCGCCTGTAGGCTCAAGCATTTCAACTACGTATCTATTAGCGGTTTGGTTTAGGTAGATGATATAATCGCCTTTAAGCATTTTTATTTTTTGGGTAGATGATGATGTTTTTACAGCATAATTTTTATGATGTTTTTCATAAGGCCTAGGTAAACTTTTGTACTCTTCAATTTTATAGGCTTCTACTTCAAGTAAGGTATCTTTTTTAAATTGTTGCATAGCAACATTGTTGATTTTTAATAAATCTATAACCGCATGCCAACCCTGCGGAATAACATATGCTTTTGGAGTAGTTACAAAATTCTTAGGTGTAAAACTGTTGAAAAATTTTATTTGTTGAGTAAATGGTTTTGTTCTATCGTAATACATGCGTTGCATACCTGTAGCATCGCTTGGTTTGTAAGCTTGTTCGTAACCTTTAAAAGTTACTAGCGAATGTTTTGAAGAATCTAAACTCCACGACAAAGGAAATGTAACAGATTGCAAGGCAACTTTTTTTTCTTCATTTCTTGCAGTAATAATTTCATTAGCGTTTATTGAAGCCTTTTCAATCATAGTTTGCATTAAGGCATAGGTAGAAAGTACTCTATCTTTAAAAGGCTTAAGCATGTGAGTTTCTGGCACAAAAGCAATGGTGCCAAAAAGAGCAGCATAGCCAGATGAATAACGTGGCGGATCGTAAAACATTTCCATGCCTTTTGCAGGGCTGGCGGTTTCAAAATTTACATAAGGTACCATATCCCAGTTTTTTTGTGCCATGCCTTTGTATAACTGTGGCTCAAAATTTTCTTTTAAATATTTACCTAAATATCCGTAGCCTAATTTATCATACTGTGTAGTTAATAATGTCATGGTGTGTTGATAATCTGCTCCATCGCTTACATGATTATCCATAAATATATCAGGATTAAGCAAATGAAATATTTGTGCAAATGCCTTAGCCTCTTTACTATCACATTTTGTAAAATCTCTATTTAAATCTAAATTTTGGGCATTACCTCTAAAGCCATATTCTAAAGGGCCATTTTGATTAGCCCTGCTTGTACTACCTCTGTTTAAACATCCACCAATATTGTAAACGGGTATAAATGCTAAGGCAACATTATTTGGAAGTGCAACTTTTTTTGTTACTACATCTCTTACTAACATCATGCTAGCATCAATTCCATCTGGCTCACCTGGGTGTATTCCATTATTAACTAGAATAACTATTTTTTTTTGTTGATGCCATTTAGTAGCATCAAACTTACCATCATTGCTTACTAAAACCAAGTGAAGTGGATAACCTGCGTCAGTCATTCCCATTTCTTTTACCAAAACCTCATTGTATTTTTTATCTAATTGTTTGTGCCAATTAATAGCTTGAAAATAAGTAGCGGTTTGTAGGCCTTTGCTTTTTTCGAATGGGGTTTGTTGGGCTTGTGTTTTTTGTAGGAATAGAGTTGCAAAAAGTATAATTAGTTTTTTCATTTTTGTTTTGGTTAGATTATTCAAAGATGTATGTTCTTTTTTGCTTGTCCAAAAAAGACTGTTGTAAGGTATAAGTATTAAAATATTTTAAAGGGCATCATTAGCATAGCAAACTCTCTATTTACTTTTTTGTCTTGATACAAAAAAGTAACAAAAAAAATCAAGGCTCCGAATAAAAACGCTGAAATTTTCAACAATTGCCTAAAATCAACGAACTCGCCGTTAGGCTAAAATCAATTGTAGGAAATGCTGGCTCAAACAGCGTTGATTTTTTAACGACAATTATTGAAAATTTCTAGCACTTTTTATTCGATGCCGACTGCCATCACATTCTTCGATAAGGAATGAAGTCATATGATTTTTCTTAAAACAAAAAAGCACAGAAAAAATCTGTGCTAATCTGTAAAAATCAGTTTTATCCGTGACTCACAAACTACTGCCGTATCAATATCACATTACCTTTACGCTTAATTTTTTTACCTGTATAATCTGTGGCTTCGGCTATCCATACAAAGTTGGCAGGGTCTTGTGGACGACCACCAAATGTACCATCCCAGCCTTTTGCAATATCGGTACCGCTATACACCATTTGCCCAAAACGATTATACACTTGAAATAAATCTAATGATTTTATGCCTAATACTACTGGACGGAAAATATCATTTTTGCCATCACCATTTGGTGTAAATGCATTGGGTACATACAAGCCTGGTGCTACTCTAAATAATCGTACTCTTATACTATCTAAGCCTGTACAACCATTTATATCACTCACTTGTACAATATATTCAATATCATTTTGTGGTAAAGCAACAGGGTTGTTTATGGTAGTACTGCTAAGCCATCTATTATCTGGTAGCCATACATAATTTGTACCACCAGAGGCATTTAATTGCAAAGGTTGACCTAATACTACGCTAGTATCTCTAGGTCCAGCATTTGCTCTTATTCTTACAACATCTAATTTTACTAATTTTTGTACAGGTTTAGGACAGCCTAATACATCTCTAACTGTTAATGTATATAAAACACTAGTTACAGGGTTTGTAACTGTGGGGTTTGCAATGGTTGTGCTATTTAAATAGGTACGAGGACTCCAATTGTATATACTACCGCCACTGGCTTGTAGTTGTGTGCTTGTTCCAAAGCAAACACTTACATCTGGTGCAACTACATTGGGGTAGGGAACAGGTGTAACATTAATTGTATTTTGAGCAAAACATTTATCGCTTATTTTACCTATTACATTATAGGAAGTTGCCACAGTAGGCGTAGCTGTAGGATTTTTTATAGTAGTATTATTAAGGCTACCATCATTTGGCGTCCAAGTGTAATAGAGGGCATTGCTAAACAGCCGCAGTTGGGCAGCATCGCCTGTACAAATGGTGGTATCGTAATTATTGCCTTGTGTTACTCTATCCACCACATTTATGGTAACATCATCTGTACCGCTACAGCCAAAAGCATCGGTAAAAGTAGCAGTGTAGGTAGTAGTAATATCTGGGCTTACTAATGGGGTAAGAGAATTTATATCGCTTATCATATAATTAGGGCTCCATACAATAGTGCCTGTACCCGTAGCTGTTAGTTGTAAAGTATCTATGGTACAAATCAATGTATCTCTTGGTATGGTAAAGGCTGGTTTGTCTTTAACCTCCACATCTTTAGGTATAAGTTGTGAGCAGCCTTTATCGCTTTCTACCAATAGTGTAACCCTATATGTACCTGCCGTGGCAAAAATATGCGTAGGGTTTTTTAAAGTAGATGTGTTGTTTGCCCCAGAGGCTGGGTCGCCAAAATTCCAAGTCCATTTGTTAATAGTGCCAAAATCATGTACACTTAAATCGTTAAATTGTATAGCCGTGTTTTTACATTGGCCAAGTACTTCAAAGGCTGGGCGAAAGCCAGGGTAGACTTTGAATATGGCTTGGGCAGAATCTTCACATTGCAATCCTTTATTTACGTATAGTTTTACAAGATAATCGCCTGCTCCAGATGCTGAGTAATCATGAGAGGGTGTTGGTGAGGTTGAAGTATTATTAGCACCAGAAGCTGGGTCGCCAAAATTCCATAACCAAGTGGTAACGTTTGTATTTGAACCTTGGTTTTCGAAGTTTATTAAGAAGCCATCACAGGTTGTTCCGTCTGGTTCAAGAACTGGTTTTGTCGATGAGCAATTGGCTACTTGTATATGAAGCGATTTACGAACTTCAGCTTTTTTAATATTCGTACCTCTAATATATTCACTAACTACAACAGTAACAACATATACACCTATGCCTGGGGCTACACCACTTACGATACCTGTTTGCCGATTTATAATAGCTAAATTCCCAAGAGGATTTAAGCCTGAATAAGGAAAGCTATAACTCACAAATGAAAAAGGAGGAGTGCTAGAAGGATTGGGAGATGGTGCTGAAGTGCTACCTCCAGTATAGGCAGGAGTAAAACTATAAACTAAAGAATCATTATCAATATCAGTTGCACTAAAGTCAAATTCAAAGGAGCTGTTTGCACATATTATTGCAGTATCATTTTGGGAGAATTTTGCACTATTATTCTTTTCTGCATCTGATATTTGGTTGCCAGGGATAACTACAGTCCATGTTTCACCGAAATCATTGGAAGGGGTTAGAAGATTAATAATACCAGAAATCCTACAACATCTTTGATATGCGATTCTAAATCCAGAAGTTGTGATTGGTAATTCTTGTATAGTTTCATACGTCCTAATTTTATAACAAATACTTGGAATCGGTGAAATGCAAGGATGACAGTTTTGTTGTGTACAATTATTTGTATTTACGTCACTTGTTACGTTTACTGATATATTTGCAATTCTTTGATTTGTAATTGCATCAAAAATCGTAAATGGTATAATGTCATCAGTCTGACCAGGATTTAAGGAACACTCTGTATAAAGTTTTAGCACTATTTTATATTGAGCGGTGTTTGGAGAACTGCCTGGTCCTAGGTATTCATAATACATCCACCCACCCTTCGTATGATTAGCAAAAGACGAAATAAAAGCTATTGAAAATATAAGTACAAATAAAATTTTCTTCATTGAAATATCTTAATCAAAAATTAGACCTAAAAATAAACAAAAAAGCTGCCTTAATTACTATCGCAGCTTTTATATTTGATAAATGTATGAGATTTATGTTTTTATTAAGAGTTTGACTGAAGGAATGATTGGATAATCTGGTTGGTTTTCTCCTTTTCTTCCCACATACCCATGTGTGCTGTATTACGTAAAATGTGTACATGGCTTTGCTGAGGCAAATGGCATTGTTGCATACTTTGTGTAAAGGGTATTGCCATATCATGCTCCCCTATTACAAAAAGTATA
Source organism: Ferruginibacter sp. (assembly GCA_017988335.1). Taxonomy (GTDB): domain Bacteria; phylum Bacteroidota; class Bacteroidia; order Chitinophagales; family Chitinophagaceae; genus Ferruginibacter. The sequence goes on along the minus strand of JAGNRZ010000131.1, from coordinate 945 downwards.
CGGCTGGTAAATGTGTTTAAAATTTTGGTTCTATCGGGTCTGTTAATCATGGCTTGGTAATAAGCTATTAAGGCTTGTGGGGTAAAATTTTTGCCTTGCTCAATTAACGTATTGATATGTGGATGTTGCTTATCAAAAAATAAATTGGGTGTGGTGCTTTTTAAAAATTCGTAAGCCCCATGTTGGTTTATAAATTCAATTGATTTTTGTCTGGCTGTTATTTTTTCTTCACTATCGGCAAATGCAGTAGAGTGTATTAAGCCAAATGAGTTAAATAAGGTTGGGTATTTATCAATTAGGGCAAGAGTGATGTAGCCTCCCATGGAGTGACCTAAAACCCCCACTGCATTTTGATGTAACTCAGGCACTACATGAACTAGGAGTTCTTTTATACAATCTGCCATACCTTCCATACTCATATCTTCTATTAAATCAGAATTGCCACTGCCTGGTAAATGGGGGATGATAAGTTGGTATTTATCTTTTAAATAGTCTATTTGATTTTGCCAAATATTGCCATCTTCTCCAAAGCCGTGGATGAGGAGTAAGGGTTTGCCTGTGCCTATTACTTGGTAGGCAATTTTAGAATTTTTGTAAAAGAAATTTTTAGTCATTTTGGTTGCATTTGCTTTACTTTTTGCCTTGACGCAAAAAGTAACAAAAAAGTCAAGGCAGAAACGAAAACAGCCCGTTTCTGCCAAACAGCAATATTCCGCTTTGGTACAAAGTGAACTCAAATTTAGGAATTCTATAACTAAGCGGAGATTGAAAGTTGAGATTGGGTTTTGATTTTTTTTCTTTCTCTTTTACATTTTATTATTACTCAACTTTAGTGCATAGTGAACTCAAATTTAGGAATTCTACAGCTAAGCGGAGACCGAAAAGTGGGATTGGTATTTTATTTAGGAGGACTTTGCGGAGATTGAAAGTTGAGATTGAGTCTTT
>JAGNRZ010000130.1 GCA_017988335.1 Ferruginibacter sp. | reverse complement strand
TAAATACTTTCGCTCTATTGTCATATCTTTTATATTTATTGCCATAACAAAATCAATTTAATGTTTTTGATTTTGTTACCGAATTATGTGACTTTTACAAGGACACTGTAATTTTAATGTCTAATTGATATAAAGCAACCGTCGCAAAGTATATGGGTATAAAAGTAAAACGTTCCGTTTATCAACGGAACGTAATAAATTATTTTGTTAGCCTTTATTTTTTACCAATTAACCATTTTGCCATTTCGGGGCAGCTTTTAAACTCTTCGTCAATAGTAATATAATAAGTAGGAATTTTTTTAGCAAACCAAGCCTCCAGAATATCATTCTTTTTATCTTCTAATGCCCTTGTGGCTACTCTATCATAATCATTTCTAAGGTTTTCTTTGTGTGGCTCAGTTTTAGATTTTAAATAAACAATTCTAATTCCTTTTTTTCCTCTTTCATCAACATACTCTGTTGGTTGAGAATATTGACCTACTTTTAAATTTTTTAAAAGCGTAACTAAAGATGGGTCTAATTGATCGATAGTTACATAGTTACTACCATCTCTGCTGCTAATAGCACCTGCATTAAATTTGCTGGCTTCATCATCGCTATACTTGTTAACGGCTTCGCCAAATGTAGTTGTACCAGCTATTAGTTTTGCTCTTATAGAATCTAGCTTATCATAACCTTGCCTCATTTCAATTGAGGTAACCTGTGGTATTAATAATATATGACGTACAACAGCATCATCACCGGCACGGCTTACTAATTGTAAAATATGATAACCAAATCTTGTTTTAAATGGATTTGATATTTGCCCCTCTTTTAACGTAAAGGCTTTTGAAAGCCAAACAGGATCAAGCTCACGACTTGCTCTATTAATTTCGTATTGACCACCTCGTTCTTTACTTCCTGGATCTTCGGTAACTAAGGTTGCCACTTGAGCAAAGGTTTTTTTACCTTCTTCTATTTGCTTTTTGTATTCCTTTAATTTTTCAATGCAATATTCTTCGGCATCTCTACTAGCTTTTGGATAGCTTACAATTTGGCTAAGCTCTAATTCGCTTTCGTACAAAAACAAACTATCTTTTGGTATTTTATCGTAAAAAGCCCTTACTTCATTAGGCGTTATTCTTACATCGCCTACAATTTTGTTACGCATGGCTTGTGCTAGTTTTCTATCTTTAAAGCCATCTTTAAAATCTTCTTTAAGTTGATAAACTGTTTTTCCTGCAATTCTTTCTAGTTCATCTTTTGAACCGTATTGGCTAATAAAGCCTCTTATTTGATTATCAATTTCAGTTTCAATTTCTTCATCTGATACTGGTAACGAATCTTTTTCGGCTTGAAGTACTAATGCTTTTACACCTAATGCTTGCTCTATTACAAGGCAACGGGCATTTTCTGGTAATTCCATACCTTGGCGTTGCATATCGTTAAGGCTATTTTCAATATCGCTTTTTAAAATTATTTTATCGCCTACAACAGCTATAATTTTATCTGCTACTACTCGTTGTGGTTGAGCAATAGTTATAAAAAAAGAGAAAGTAGAAAGTAGAAATAAGAAAATTTGTTTCATTTTTATTTTTTTTTCCGCAGAGGCGGATAAACATCGAGTTTTTTTATTGCCGAAAAGACGAGAAGACGGTAAGATATTCTCTGCGACTTTGCGTCTCTGCGGTTTATCTTCAAAATTATTAATATCAATTGTTAAAAGCCGCTAATGTAGCGGCTTTTAACAAAAGTTTACAGCGTTCGTTTTACCTCAATTTCTTCAAAGGCTTCAACTATATCGCCAATTTTAATATCGTTGTAATTTTTAATGGTTAAACCACACTCCATGTGGCTGGCCACCTCTTTGGCATCATCTTTAAAGCGTTTTAAGCTTTGTAATTCACCTGTAAATATTACAATACCATCTCTTACAATACGTATTCTGTTATTACGAGCAATTTTACCTTCTAACACAAAACATCCAGCAACGGTGGCTTTATCAAACTTATAAGTTTCTCTAATTTCCACATTTGCTAATATTTTTTCTTCTACTGTAGGCTCTAATAAACCTTCCATAGCGCTCTTAATTTCTTCAATAGCGTTGTAAATAATAGAGTATAATTTAATTTGAATACCCTCTTGCTCACCTAGTCTTGCTGCTTGCATACTTGGTCTTACGTTAAAGCCAATAATGATTGCATCGGAAGCGTTTGCCAATGTAACATCGCTTTCGCTAATAGCACCTACCGCTTTATGAATAACTCTTATTACAATTTCTTCGGTACTTAATTTTTGTAAACTATCACTTAATGCTTCTACTGATCCATCCACATCACCTTTAATAATTACATTTAATTCTTTAAAGTTACCCAACGCTAAACGACGACCAATTTCATCAAGAGTGATATGTTTTTTAGCTCTCATACCTTGCTCTCTTAATATTTGGCCACGTTTGTAGGCTGTTTCTCTAGCATCTGCCTCATCGTTAAATACCTTAAACGTTTCACCAGCTTGTGGTGCACCATTTAACCCTAATATTAATACAGGTGTACTTGGTGGCGCTTCTTCTACACGTTGGTTACGTTCGTTATACATGGCTTTTACTTTACCAAAGTATTGTCCACTTACAATCATATCACCTTGGCGTAGTGTACCGTTTTGTACTAATATGGTTGCTACATATCCTCTACCTTTATCTAACGAGGCTTCAATAATAGTACCATTAGCTACCTTGCTAGGGTTTGCTTTTAACTCTAAAATATCCGTTTCTAATAATATTTTTTCAAGTAAGGCATCTACATTTAAGCCTTGCTTTGCACTTATCTCTTGGCTTTGGAATTTACCACCCCAACTTTCAACCAAAATGTTCATGCTAGCTAACTGTTCGTAAATTTTTGCAGCATTTGCACCATCTTTATCAATTTTATTAACTGCAAAAATCATAGGTACGCTAGCTGCTTGAGAATGCGATATAGCTTCCTTAGTTTGAGGCATTACAGCATCGTCTGCCGCTACTACAATTACAGAAATATCTGTAACCTTAGCACCCCTTGCTCTCATGGCGGTAAAGGCCTCATGTCCTGGAGTATCTAAGAAAGTGATATTTCTACCATCTTTTAACGTTACTTCGTAAGCTCCTATATGTTGGGTAATACCACCAGCTTCTCCTGCAATTACATTAGTGTTTCTTATATAATCTAATAAAGATGTTTTACCATGATCTACGTGACCCATAATAGTAACAATAGGAGCTCTTGGTAATAAATCTTTTTCATCATCTTCCTCTTCTTCCACTTCCATTTCTGCAGCATCATCTACACCTATAAACTCCACTTCGTAATTAAATTCGCTTGCTACAAGCTCAATAACGTCTGCCTCTAAACGCTGATTTATAGATACCATTATACCCAAACTCATACACTTGCTAATAACATCTGCAAAGCTTACATCCATTAAACCAGCTAATTCACTAACTGAAATAAACTCGGTTACTTGTAGCTTATTATCTACACCACTATCTGCTCCTGCTAATTCCGCTGCCTCATCTCTTTTAGCTTTACGATATTTAGCTTTAAGGCTTTTACCTCTACCGCCAGCACCTGCTAGTTTAGCTTGTGTTTCTTTTAGTTTATCTTGAATTTCTTTTGCATCTATTACTTTATCTTGACGACCAGCGCCAGCTCCTGTAGCTCCTCCTCTGTTAAATCTGTTTCCACCGCCTTGGCCACCACCACGGTTTTGACCGCCTTGGTATCCACCGCCGCCTTGCTGACCACCACGGTTTTGACCACCTTGGTAACCACCGCCTGTTCCTCTATTTTGCGTATTTCCGCCTTGGGTTTGTCCACCTTGTTGCTGTGTTCCCCCTTGCTGTTGACCTCCAGCCTTTTTGTCAATAGGAATACGCTTACGCTTACGTTTTTCGTCGTTATCTTTTTTAGGCCTTGTGTCGTTATCAACTGGTAGTACTATTTTTCCTAAAATTTTAGGGCCTGTAATTTTATCTGCCTGAATATTTTCTATTACCGGAGGTAAATCTTCTTTTGGGACTTCCTTAATTTCTTCTTTTGGTGCTACAACTATTGGCTCTTCTTTCCTTGGTTCTGGCTTTTTAGTTTTTTTAGGTTCTTCTACTTTAGCTTTTGGCTCTTCTTTTTTCTCTTCTACTTTTTTGGTAGATTTTTTTGGTCTGGTTGAAGAGTCGATTGCATCTAAATCTATTTTGGCAATTACTTTTGGTCCTTCTACTTCTGGAGCTTCTATTTTTGAAATTTCTGCAACTGGTGTTTCTTTTTTCTCTTCTTTTTTCACCTCCTCAACAACTGGTGCTGGTTCTGGTGTTACTGGTACTGCCTCAACTTCTACTGGTTTTTCAACAGGTTTTACTGTTTCTTTCTTTTTTATAGAAAGATCTAGTTCATCTTTTTTCTTTTTGGGTTCGTTATTAGAGCCTGTTTTAACTAACTCAACCTTTTCTGCTTTTTCTTTAGCAGCTTTATCTTGCTGAAATTCTGATTGTAAAACCTTGTACATAGGCTCAGTAAGCTTTGATGTGGGCTTTAAATCGTCGTTACTAAAACCTTTGGACACTAAAAAGTCAACCAAGGTATCTTTACCTATGTTAAACTCTTTGGCCGCAGCCATTAACCTTGGTGTATTTGCTTCTGACATTTAAATTATTTAATCTTTTATGTTTAGTTCATAGTTGTTGTTTTTTATCTATAAACTATTATTCTTTTCCAAATTCTTCTTCTAACACTTTCCTTAAATCCGCTATTGTTTCTTTTTCCAAATCTGTTCTACGCTCTAATTCTTCGGCACTTAAATCCAATACCGATCTTGCAGTATCGCAACCTACTCTTTTCAACTCTTCAATAATCCATGGTTCAATTTCATCTGCAAATTCTTCTAGGTCAATATCAAACTCATCTTGCTCACCCTCGTTATCTCTAAATACATCTATTTCGTAACCTGTTAACTCACAAGCTAGTTTAATATTTACACCTCTACGGCCAATAGCAAGGCTTACTTGGTCTGGCTTTAAGTATACATTGGCCTGTTTATTTTCTGTATCTAAATCTATACTTGTAATTTTTGCTGGGGTTAAAGAACGTTGAATTAACAATTGAGTGTTATTTGTATAATTAATAACATCAATATTTTCGTTCTTTAATTCTCTTACAATACCGTGGATACGGCTACCTTTCATACCTACACAAGCACCCACTGGGTCAATTCTATCATCGTAACTTTCCACAGCTACTTTTGCTCTTTCTCCTGGGTCTCTAACTATTTTTTTAACTACTATTAAGCCATCAAATATTTCTGGTACTTCAATTTCTAATAGTTTTTCTAAAAATTCGGGGCTTGTTCTTGATACAATAATTACAGCTTGATTATTTTTAAGCTCTACTTTTTTTACAACGCCACGTACAGTTTCACCCTTTTTAAAATAATCAGAAGGTATTTGCTCAGATTTTGGCAAAATCATTTCGTTGCCTTCTTCATCTAATATTAATACTTCTTTTTTCCATACTTGATAAACTTCGCCGCTTACAATTTCGCCAACTCTATCTTCGTATTTTTTAATTAAAATATTCTTTTTTAAATCGTTAATACGGGCTGCAAGGGTTTGCTTACCAGCAAGAATAGCCCTTCTTCCAAATTCTTTTTGAATATCTACTTCTTCGTACAACTCTTCACCAACGTTATAATCTGGCTCAATTTTTCTTGCGTCTTTTACTTCAATTTCGGTAAGCGTATTATATAAATCATCATCATCAACAATAGTTCTACGTCTAAATATTTCTAAATCTCCTTTTTGGTCGTTTACAATTACGTCGAAATTTTCGTCGCTACCGTATTTTTTACGGATTAAAGTTTTAAATACATCTTCCATTACCTTCATTAGCGTTGGACGATCGATATTTTCGGCTTCTTTAAACTCTTGAAAAGAGTCGATTAAGTTGATACTTGCCATAATCCTTACCGGTTTTATTTAACATTTAAGTGTTCCCCTACCGGCATGGGGCTTTGTTATATAATTAAAATTTAACTTGTACTATGGTGTGTTTTACCTCGGAAACAGGGACTTTCAGCTGAATTTTTACTTCTTTTTTGCCCTTTCCTTCAGTTTTTTCAATAGTTATTTCTTCTTCACTAGCATCTAAAAGTTGTCCTTCTAGCTTTGTTTCGTCTTTTTTGGTTACTTCTACAAAACGACCAATATTTTTTTTATACTGCCTAATTAACTTTAATGGCTCACTAACCCCAGGGCTTGATACTTCTAAAGAAAAATCACCATCTGGAAAAAGCTCTTTTTCTTCAATTGCTTTATACAAAGCTCTGTTTATTTTAATGCACTTTTCAAGAGGTAGCCCATTATCAGCATCAATATATATTTTATAATTATTAGTAGGCTTTACCTTTAAGTCCACCAAAAAGGTGTCGCCATCTAAAAGCGGCTGCAAAAGCCCTTGTACCGTATTTAATGCTGTATCTACACTCATGATAAAAGAAGAAGGGAACTGTTAGGTTCCCTTCTGTTGTGTCGTTGTATGGTGCAAATATAGCAATTATTTGTGAAAATTGGTGTTTTTATTGATCCTTATAAATAGATATTTGTAATGCCTTTGGGGTTCTGTTGTAAGTATATTATATTTATTTAGCGCTGTCATATCGCCCCTTTTCATCTTGTTAAAAGGCTAGTTTAATGCCGTCGTTAAAGATATTTAGCGATTGTTTTAGTTATCTTTTATCTTCTTGCTAATTTTTCTATTGTTAATCCTTGAACTAAAATACTAAATACAACACAAAAGTATGTTGCCACAAGTAAGATGTTTTTTTGTTCTCCATCTGGCAAAGAAAGCACCAATGCAATTGAAAGCCCGCCACGAAGCCCACCCCAAATAATGAGTTTAGTTTCTTTTTTTGTGAAATTAATTATTTTAGGTAAAACTGTTTTTGGAAGCACTACAATGATTACTCTTGAAAGTAGAACAATGAGCAATGAGAAAAATGCAATAATAAAATACTCAATCTTAAAATCAATTACTACAATTACAAATGATATACTAACAAATAAAATTGCATTTAAAATTACATCTAATAGTTCCCAAAATTTATCAACATAATCCATTGTAATATCACTCATTGCTTTACTATGGTTATAATTGCCAACAAACAATCCCATAATTACCATTGCCAATGCTCCCGAAATGTGTAGTTTTAAGCAAAGCGTATAGCCTATCATCACAAAAGCAAGTGTTAGTAAAACCTCTGTCTCATAATGGTCAATAGAGGTTAAAATTTTATGTAAAAGATAACCTGCTATAAGCCCAAAAATAATTCCACCCAAACCTTCTTGTATAAAAAGTAACACAAAATGTGAAAAGTTAAATGTTGAACTTCCTGAATTTAAAAGTTCTAAAAGTGCAATGAAGATTACAACACCTACGCCATCGTTAAATAAACTTTCGCCTACAATGGTTGCTTCAATTTTTTTAGGAACATTTGCTTTAGTTAAAATACCTAAAACAGCAATTGGGTCTGTTGGCGAAATCAATGCTCCAAAAAGCAAACAATATAAAAAATCGATTTGAAAATGAAACAAATTACAAATTGCAAAAAGCAACCCACTAATAATTATTGTTGAAAGAATTACACCAAAAACTGCAAATATGGAAATTTGTTTTAGTTGTTTTTTTATATCTACCCACTCGGTATGTAATGATCCTGCAAAGAGCAAATAGCCCAACATATATTCTAAAATATATTTACTAATATTTATGCTTTGAAAGAGCGATTTAATTTCTACAAAATAGTTATTTGCCCAAAATTTACTACTTAAAATTAATAACGATAAAATGGATGAAAGAAAAAATAATCCAATAACAAATGGCATTTTAATATACCTATGATTGATATATGCAAATAGAGCTGATATGCCAATAAGAATAGTTACGATAGTGTATATACTCACAATTTATTTTTTAATAAGTTCTAATTTTTCTAATGACAGCCGTTTTTTTAACCAATTTTCAAACTTAGCTTTATCGTCGTTGCTTAAATTATTTTGTGCCTGATAAACAAATAGAGTGGTGTTGCTTGTACTATCGTTGTTGAGATAAAACATGTTATTTGAAATTGATAGCGACTGTAAACTTGGGAAAATAATTTTTGCTTCTTGTAGAATCTGTTTACTGTCAAATTGATTTTTTGCCATTTCAGTTTCTAATGCTTGTATCTTTTT
>JAGNRZ010000129.1 GCA_017988335.1 Ferruginibacter sp. | reverse complement strand
AACAATGCTGTTTTAAAATCTAACTATTTTCAACAAAATATCGTTTCAAAAAATATCGGCACTATAACACAAAGTGACAATGAACTTAATGAATGGAAGTTAAATTTTGACGAAATTAAAACAGCTCAAGAGAAATTAAAAAACTCAACTTTGTTGGTGTAAGTATATCTTACTATAAAAGAAAAATAAATAAAATCATATTAAATCATCACCATCATAACAATCTGCGTTCCACAACCCTACTTCAACTCCACCCTTTCCCTACTTGCTTTATATGCAGGAAATAAAGCCGCAACAAATGCTATTATTAATGCTGTGGCAGCTACTAACACAATGTCAGTAACTACTATTTTTACGGGAAAATAATTAATTAAAAATGTACCTCCTTTTAAAGGTATAATATGCCATTGCAATTGTATAAAACTAATTAACAATGCCAAGCCAATACCAATGGCACAACCTATAAAGCCAAGCAATAAGCCTTCTGCTAAAAATATTTTTAAAATACCAGCTTTAGTTGTGCCAATGCTTTGCAAAATGGCTATATCTTTTTTCTTTTCTAGCACTAGCATGGTTAAGGCACTTATCATATTAAACGCTGCAATAATTAGTATTAAAGTCAATACAGCATAAATAGCCCATTTTTCAAGCTGCATGGTGTTATACAAACTAGTGTTTTGCTCATACTTAGTTTGTATGGTAAAACTTTTACCCAATAATTTTTGCAAGGCAAGTTTAGCTTCTGCTGGTTTAGCTTTTGGCTTTAGCTTTATTTCAATGGCACTATATTCATCGGGTTGCAAATTCATTTGTTGCCTTACAAAATCAATATTAGCAATAGCATATTTATTATCAAACTCTTGCTGTATGGCAAATACACCTGCTGCTTTGGCATTGCCTTCGCTAAGGGCAGCTAAGGGGTCGTTGCTAGTTTCATTTTTTTTTGGTAGAATAAGTACCAAATCATTGGCAGCAAAAGCTCCATTTATATTTACATTAATGGCATTTTCAACACCAGCACCAATTACTAGTAAAGGAGCATCTACATTTCCTATATCATATTTACCACTACGCATTTTTTGCGATACGCCGCTTACCGTTTTGTAATTATCATCTACCCCTTTTAAATAAATTACAGTTTGAAATTCGCCATTTTGCAACATGGCTTTTTCTTCGGCTATGCCACTTAGTTGTTGTACAAAATTTTGTTGCTGTATTTGTTGAACTTGATGTGTGGGCAGTAAAAAAGTTTTTCCTTGTGTAGGTAAAATTTTAATATCGCTATAAAAGCTAGAGTAAGAATCTTTAACCAATCCTTCAAAACCATTGAAAACACTAAGCACCAGCAACTGACAGCAGGTAGCAAAAGCAATTACGCCAATAGTAACCCAAGCAATAATATTAATTGCAGTAGCACTTTTTTTTGCCTTAAAATATCGCCATGCAAAGGTGGTGTACATAGTTTGGTTCATGGGTTATAGTTCATGGTTCATAGTTGGAGTCAAATAGCTATGAACAATATGCTATGAACTATGAACCTTTTCCTTTATTAATTTCTTTAAATAACTCCTCCATCTTATCTACATAATCCAGTGTATCATCTATATAAAAAGTAAGTTTTGGCATGCTACGCAATTGATGACGAACTCTTGTGGTTAATTCTCTTTTTATTTCATGTGCTTTTTCTTCTATTTTTTTAAGGGCTACTTGGTTATCGGCCACTTTAAAAGAACTTAAGTAAATTCTCGCAGCAAACAAATCGGGTGTAATTTTTACACTAGCTATCGATACTATTCCACCATCTATCATACCCAAGCCCATACGCTGAAAAATATCGCTTAATTCCTTATTAAGCAACCCTGCCACTTGTTTTTGTCTTTTACCTTCTAACATAATCAATACGCTTTAATCGCTGTAAAATTAGTTACTTTGTAGCTTCTTTAGCGAAATAATACGAATGAAAAAATTTACAAGAATTTTTAGATACCTTTTGCCGCACAAAAAGCAATTGGTTTTTTATTTTTTATATACCATTTTAGGCATTACATTTTCTATCATTTCTATTGGTATGTTAATGCCTTTTTTACAATTAATTTTTACTAACCCTAACCCAAAGTGTATTGATTGCAGTACCACTGGTGTAAGCAATAATTCTGCCATAGCGTATGTAAATAATTGGCTTACTTCCACAATTCAATCTGGTCCTAACGGTAAAATAAAAGCATTAGGTATTATTTGTACTATAATGATAATTTGTATTATACTTAAAAATACATTCATTTATTTATCTATGAGTGTTTTAAACCCATTGAAAAACAATATTGTAAATAAGTTAAGAGCAGATATTTTTAAAAAGATTTTACAATTACCTATTGGCTTTTTTACTGAGCAAAGAAAAGGTGACATTATGAGTAGGCTAACCAATGATGTGGGTGAGGTAGAAACCTCAGTTGTGGGCACATTAGATGGTTGGTTTAGAGATCCGTTAACCATTATAGCAACACTATTCACCTTATTCTATATTAGCTTTACGCTTACCCTTTTCATACTTATTTTAATACCTATTATGGGTTTTGTAATTGGTAGAATTTCAAAATCACTAAAAAAACATTCGAGCATTGTAGCTATAAAATATGGTGAAAGCATGAGTACAGTGGATGAAACCTTAGGAGGGCTACGAGTAATAAAAGCATTTAATGCAGAAGAACAAATCAATACAAAATTTGATACAGAAAATCGTTTACTAACACAAGCCAAAAATAGAATTGGTTATCGCAGAGATTTAGCATCGCCTTTAAGTGAAATATTGGGGGTACTTATGTTTTGCTGCATTTTAGGTTATGGTGGCTATTTAGTTATTCAGCAAAAAATTGATTTAGATGGTGCTACTTTTTTAGGTTTTTTAGGTATGTTTTATATGTTAATTGCACCAGCTAAAGCATTATCAACATCATTAAGTAATATGCAAAAAGGTGTGGCAGCTATTGAACGAATTGAGGAAGTACTAAATGCACCAGTGGTGGTTGATAGTAATTTAAATGGGCTTACCATTACTACGTTTACCAACAATATTCAATTTAAAAATGTAAGTTTTAAGTACGAGGACAAAACTATTTTAAAAGATATAAACCTGACCATTAATAAAGGCAAAACCATTGCTTTAGTTGGTAGCAGTGGTGCTGGCAAAAGCACTTTAGCTGATTTAGTGCCTCGTTTTCATGATGTAAGTGGCGGTGAGCTATTTATTGATGGCAAAAATATTAAAAGCTATTCACTACCTACTTTACGAAACTTAATGAGCATTGTTACACAAGAACCAATTTTATTTAATGATACTATTGCAAATAATATTGCATTAGGCAATCCTACAGCATCTTTACAAGATATAGAACATGCAGCTAAAATAGCCAATGCCCATAATTTTATAATGCAAAAAGAAAAGGGTTATCAAACAAATATTGGCGATAGAGGTAATAAATTAAGTGGTGGCGAAAGGCAGCGTATTACTATTGCAAGGGCTGTGCTTAAAAATCCACCTATTCTTATTTTAGATGAAGCTACTTCTTCATTAGATACAGAAAGCGAAAAATTAGTACAAGATGCTATAAATAATTTAATGACAAATAGAACATCTATCGTGATAGCTCACCGCTTAAGCACTATAAGACATGCTGATGAAATTATTGTTTTACAAAAAGGCGAAATTGTTGAAAGAGGAACTCACGAATCTTTACTTAGTTTAAATGGGTTCTATAGCAAATTGGTAAACATGCAAGAAGTAAAATAACATGGAAAGCAAACCAAACTTTACTATATTTAGTGTACATCACAAATTTTTTGCGTTGCCCAATGTTGGCTACATTAAGCCAATACATGCAGGCAAAAAAATATCAGCCATTACATTACCTTTTGAAGGAGATGATGGTATTGAAAATATTTCACACTTAAATAAGAATTTTGCAGAGCTAACAGTACTCTATCACATTTGGAAAAACTATAAAAAAGAGGAGATTCCATATTGGGGGCTTTGCCATTATCGCAGATATTTTTGTTTACCACAGCCTCCCTTTTTTAATAAACGGCTTTATAAATTTAAAGATGCAGACAAAGCTTTTGGAATGATTTTTACCCCTTCTTTAGAAAAAAAGATTACCGAAAAATTACAATATGGCTATATTATACTTCCTAAAAAATATTACTTTATTAAATTAAAAAAGTGGAGTGTAAAAAAGCAATTTATTAAAGATCATAACGAAGAAAGTTGGCTAGCTACAGAAGACGCTATTAAAAAGTTATACCCTCACTATTATAATAGTATAGGTAGTTTTATGAATGGATATAGCTGTAGCTGGTATAATATGGCTATAGCGAATTACGATTTTTGGAACAGGTATCTCACTTTTTTATTTACTATACTTTTTGAAGTTCAAAAAAATATTATCATCCCAGAAACCCCAACTATGATAAGAGTGCTGGGTAATATTAGTGAACGTTTACTACCTGCTTATATCTATCATTATCAAATGCAGAAAAAATTAAAAGTATATTATTTACCTGTAGCAGAGATTAGATAAAAAAAAGCGGCTGTATTGCAGCCGCTTTTAATGTATTATTTTTTTTAAAAAGTATATCTAATACCTAAACCGCCCCAGCCGCCATAAAATTGGCTGTTGCCGCTAAAGAATTCTACTGTTGGTTGCCAATCTAAAGATAGGTTTAGTGGTAAATTGTTAAACTTATAATCTAATCCTACAACACCATCAATACCAAAGGCAGTATTACTTCCTTTATATAAACCAACATGAGCTCCTGGGCCAGCATACCATTTTAAATTACCTTCTGTATTTAATTCTCCATGATATTCATATAAGCCTGTAATTCTAACTCCATCCTTGTTAAAAAAGCCAATAAATTCTAATGCAGCTTTATCTGCTATAAATGTTTTTAATGTTAATCCAGCACCATCCCAAACTTTAATACCAGCAGCTGTTTTGTAAGTTAAACTTTCAGCGGTTTTATTTTGAGCTGATACAGCAGTGCCAATAAACAAGGCGCATAAAATAAATACATACTTCTTCATAATTTTAATGTTTTCTTATAAGATGCAAAAATCATGCAAATATGTTGTATTAAAAAAAATATTTTTACTTTTTTACTACTAAAGCGTACGAATTATCAATCATTTCTTTAATTAAAGAAGATGATAGTATGCCATTTACAACAATAGTGTTCCAATGTTTTTTATTCATGTGATAGCCTGGCAAAATATTTTCTGGATAATCTTCTCTTAACTCAATAGCATTGTCAGGATTGCATTTAACATTAAATCGCAAAGGTTGCTCATCTAACCCTACTAATAAAAATATTTTATTGTTTACTTTAAACACCAAAGTATCTTCTCCAAAAGGAAAACCTTCTGTAACGTTTTGCTTTTGCAAAGCATATTCTCTAATGGTTTCGGCATTCATAATTTATATTTTTACCAATTCAATATTTTGCATATCATTTAATTTATACAATACTTCTTGCAATCTATTTTTGGGTACTCCAAATTGTATGTTACAAAACAATTGTAAATCTTGTTTTATAATTGTACAAGCATACTGTTTTAATACCAACATTATTTCATTCATTTGAGTATAATCAAACTGTATGGAATAATTTACTTCTATTTGCTTTTGAACAATTGGTGTTACTTGCAATGCAAATGCTGCGGCTGTTTTATAGGCATTTATTAAGCCGGGCACTCCTAATAAAGTGCCGCCCCAATATCTAACTACTACCACCATTACGTTGGTAATTTCTGCACTATCTATTTGCCCTAAAATGGGTTTGCCAGCAGTGCCACTTGGCTCTCCATCATCGCTACTTCTAAATGTATTGCCATCTGTACCCAATCTGTATCCAAAACAATGATGCACTGCTTTAGGATGTTCTTTTTTTAACGTTTGTAAATTACTTTTAAAATCATTTACGCTTTCTATTGGGTATGCATAAGCAATAAACTTGCTACCTCTATCTTTAAACTCTGCGGTAGATGGTTGCTGTATTGTTTTATAATAATCTAAATTATCCATATTATCCAAATGCTATTAAGGCAATAGCTATTAATGAAAGTGTAATGCCCAACCAATTGATGGTCGACATTTTTTCTTTAAATAAAAACAAAGCAGCTACTGCACTAAATAATACAATTCCCATATTATTTACAGGTATGCTAGCATTACTTTGCCAAGGGCTTTCTTTTAAAAACTTCATTAAACACCATATTGAAAAATAATTAGGAATGCCAATTAATATACCAGCTACAATATTTTTAGTTGCTAATTTTTGTTTACTTCTTATTAATTGAATCGCTAAAATAATTACACCTATTGTAGCGGCAGAAAAAAAACCTGTAATTAAATAGGCATTACTATTTTCATTGGTAACATAGTTTTTTTGTACATGATTTATAATAGCATCTAATACACCGCTGCCTAAAAATAATAATGTAGGTAGAAGATAATTAGCTTTAGATGCTTTATTACCATCCGATGGAGAATAACAAGTAAAAATTACCGCCACCAAAGCAATAATAACACCTAACCATTTTAAAATACCTAAAGGCTCGTTATATAAATAAATACTTAGCACCACCGGAATAATTAAAGATAATTTGTTGGCAACTGAAGCTACTGCCACCCCGTTTTTTTGTGCTGTAATACCAATAATATTAAATAAAGAAATAAATAAAATACCCATACCGCAAGCCCATTGAAACCAAGTAAAACTAAAAGAAGATGTGGTAATAGGAAATGAGCCATTTACAACAGAACCTGTAATTACACAAGTGATATAATTGATGACAATAGCTTGAAAAATATTTATGCCATACTTTTCGCAACCTTTAAATGCAAGCGTTAAATAACTGCTTAAAACTATACTTCCTATTAAATAAATCATATTTATATTTTATATGGCAGAAAAATAGCTAATAGTATCATTAGCATATTTTTTTGTAGCCTGCAAATTTACAGTATTAAAAATTGGTGCTGCAATTCCTTGTTGTAAGCACAATTCTTCGTTTTGTATCACTCTAATTTCATCAAACATATTTGCATTGATAAATGATTGTAAGAAAGTAGCACCACCTTCAATTAATACACTTTGCATTTGTAGTTGATATAATACTTCACAAATACTACTAGCATCAAAACTTTCTATTTTTTTTAAGCGAATGTTATTGCTTTCTTCGTTTTTGATTGAATTTAAAAAAATAGTGTCGGCATCGTTATTAAATACTTGCAGTGTGTTTACAACTTTTAAATTTTTGTCAACAACAATTCTTGTAGGGTTTTTCCCTTGCCATTTTCTTGCTGTAAGCAACGGGTTGTCTTGCAATGCAGTGTTAGTGCCAATCATAATAGCAGCTTCTTGCGTACGCCACTTGTGTACAATAGCAGTGCTATATGTATTTGAAATAAAAATTCTTTCATTCTGTTTGCCAATAAATCCATCTCCGCTTTGTGCCCATTTTAATATAATATACGGCCTATGCTTGGTATGATAAGTAAAAAAACGTTTATTTAGTTTTAAGCATTCTTCTTTTAATACATCGCAAATAACATTTACACCATTGGCTTTTAATTTTTCAATCCCCTTTCCATTTATTTGTTCAAAACTATCTCTACAGCCAATTACAACATTTTTTATTTGCTGGTTAATTATTAAATCTACACAAGGTGGGGTTTTTCCAAAATGTGCACAAGGCTCTAATGAAACATACAAGGTGCTACTAGATATTAAATGTTTATGCAGAGGTAATACACTATTTATACAATTTACTTCGGCATGTGCTTGTCCATATTTAGCATGAAAGCCTTCTCCAATAATTACATCATCATGCACCAATACAGCCCCCACCATAGGATTAGGTGCTACATAACCATTGCCTAACTTAGCTAATTGCAAGCTCCTGTGCATATATTTTTCATCAACTATCACTTTACAAAAATATACATTCAAAAATAAACTAAGTTTGCGGCTATGTTAGCCAAAGACAGCTATAGAAATTTTTTAGTGCAGTTGCAGCAAATTTATCCTCTTTCTGAAGCATCGGTAATGGTAGATTGGGTGTTTGAACATACAGCCCATATAAAAAAAAATGAACTTATTAAAAATTCATCTTTGTTATTAGATGCAGTTGTTGAGAAGAAGATAAATATACAACTGAAAGAGCTACTTACTCATAAGCCTATACAATATGTATTGGGAG
>JAGNRZ010000128.1 GCA_017988335.1 Ferruginibacter sp. | reverse complement strand
GGGTAAATACTGTGTGGCACACTCCAGCCCATCATACCATACCCCATGCCTTCTTTAAAGCCCTTAGGCAAATTCTTTTTTATTACGCTTCTTAATTTTGAAACCGCCTTTTGCCTGTCTTCTGGTAGTTCGGCTAAATAGGCATCTACAGTTGTTGCTTTAGACTGCATGGTATTAAATTTACTTTTCTAATACAGTTTTTAAATTGGCTAAACCTTTTTGATAATCATCGCCTAACATTTTTTCCATATCCATAAATAGCTTTGTAATATTCATTGGATAAGCCATTTTGCTTTCAAAACCCCAACTAACTTTTGTTGTGCTATCATTTACGGCCGTGGTTGTCATAAATGCGTTGGCTTTGCTTTCCCAAGGTTCAATAAATTTTAATTCTGTTTCAAAGCGTTCGCCTTCAGTAATTTTTGTAATGGTTTGTTGCCCTTTGCCTACATCCTTGTTGCCTTCCCATGCACTAATAAAGCCAACAGTAGCATCTGTACCAGTAAAAGTTTGTTTCATGTTAGGATCCATCTTATTCCATACTGCATAGTTGTTTTGATTTTTCAACTGCTTTATATAGTTAAAAACATCTTGTTTGGGTTTATTAATAACCACTTCCTTGCTTACATTTAAATCTTTACTTACAAAAAGTGCAGTAATAAGAGCTGCTGCTACTAAGAATAAAATAAAAAGTAATAATCGTTTTAAGAATTTCATATTTGTAAAATTTCGATATTTAAAATTATAATTAAGCTTGCATACTTTTTGGAATATTGTGCAATGCAATTCTATTACCTTCTGTATCTAAAAAAATTGCCATGTCGCCGTACTCTGGGCTTATTTCCATTTTAGGTAAAATAATTTTTCCGCCTGCAGCTTCAACTCTATCCATAAAAATTTGTACATCGGGATTTCCATTCAAATAAATTAAAACTCCGTCTGTACCACTAGGTTTGTGAAAACCATTTGAGTCAACCAAGGCACCGCCTACTCCTTCCATTGGGTTATCCAAAGGAAACATTCTCATTTTGATATTTTCCATATCAATTGCTGTCATTTTAATTTGAAAAACAGCTTCATAAAATTGTTGAGCCCTGTTAATGTCTGTGGTTGGAATTTCAAACCAACTGATTGCATGTTGCATAGTTATTACTTTTTTGAACCCTCAATTTAAAAATAATATTTTCAAAATACAAGTGCAGATGCTTAAATAGTTTTTTTCCATAAAACTTTATTTTAACTCCATTAGCAATTTATTAACAAGATTGATATGTAAAATGGTTTGCCCTTACATCCTACCTACAAATAAACTGTTATGCAATTTTTTAAAGATGCCCGTTACTTTCAAATTTTATTTCAAAGCTTATTTTTAAGCTATGGTATTTTTTATTTACACTGGCAAGCAGAGTGGTGGCTATATTCAACTTACTTTGGTACAAGTATTGTAACCCAACTTATTTTTGAGTATTTTTTAGGCAACAAAAAATTTAGCTATCGGAAACGAATACAATTTTCTTTTCCTTCTATTATTATTTCAAGCTTTGGCTTATCACTACTATTAAAAACAAATGATGTACCTATTGCTGCATTAGCCGCTTTTATTTCTATTGCATCTAAATTTTTAATTAAAATAAAAGGTAAGCACATTTTTAATCCTAGTGCATTAGGTATTGTAGCTACTATATTATTAACAGACAAGGCATGGTTTAGCCCAGGCCAATGGGGAAGTAGTACTGTACTAGTATTTGCCGTGTGCTGCTTAGGCTGCATTGTGGTTACTAAAGTACAAAAGTTAGATACCAGCTTTGCATTTTTAGGCACATTTGCAGCACTACTTTTTTTACGACAAGTTGTTTACTTAGGTTGGCCTACCGATTTTTTTGTGCAAAGTATAAGTACAGGCAGCCTTTTATTGTTTTCATTTTTTATGATTACCGATCCTAAAACAATACCCAACCATAAATGGGCAAGAATAGTGTGGTGTATGCTAATTGCAGGTGTTGCATTTTACCTAGCCACATTTAAGTTTATAAATGGAGCCCCTATTTATGTGCTAGTATTTGCACAGCCATTGGTGCCGCTAATAGATAAATTATTTAAAGCAAATCGTTTTGAATGGAAACCCCTAAATCCCCTGAAGGGGACTTTAAAGCCTAGTAATATTTAAACATCTTTCAATAACTCAACAAATAAAAAATACAATTATGAAAAAAACACAATTAATTTTTGCAGGCGTAATAGCTTCAAGTATGCTACTTATGAGCTTTTGCGGCTTTTATGTAAGCAAGGCAGATGGCACATTAAAAAACAAAACAAGCCAAGTTATTTTGGTAAGAGATGGTAATAAAAATGTAATTACCATGTACAATGATTTTAAAGGTGATACCAAAGATTTTGCTATGGTAGTACCAGTACCTACAATATTAAAAAAAGAAGATATAAAAGTTGTTGATCAGTACATTTTTCAGCGCTTGAATGATTATAGTGCTCCAAGATTGGTGGAGTATTGGGATCAAAACCCTTGTTATGGTTATCAATATGAAGATAAAATGGCACCAACTGCTAATAAGTCATTAAGTGAAGTTGCTGTTACTGGCTATGGAAATGTAAAAAGAAAAGAGTCTGTAAAAATAGAAGCTCAATACCTAATTGGCGAATACGATATTTTAATTTTAAGTGCTAAAGAAAGCACTGGCTTAAAAGATTGGTTAAATGATAATGGCTATAAAATACCTGCTAATGCCGAAGAAGTGCTTGATCCTTATATAAAAAGTAACTTAAAGTTTTTTGTAGTAAAGGTTAATGAAAAAGAAAAGCAAAAACTAAACAACAATTTTTTACGCCCTATTCAAATAAAATTTACATCACCAAAATTTATGTTGCCCATACGCTTAGGCATGGCTAACGCAGATGGTGATCAAGATTTATTGGTTTATGCATTTACTCGTAAGGGCAGAATTGAGTGTACTAATTACAGAAATGTAAGTATGCCTACAGGTAATAATGTGCCTTTGTTTGTACAAAAAAACTTTGGTAGTTTTTATGGCAATGTATTTAACCGCCAATGGCAAAACGAAGATAAAAATGTTTCGTTTTTAGAATACGCTTGGAATGTAACACCTATTAATCAAATGAAATGCGATCCTTGTGTGGGCAACCCACCTACAGAGCAAGACTTGGTAAACAGTGGTGTATGGTGGTTGCAAGGCAAAGACTGGAATGATTATAGCGATGTAGATGATGATGACGAGGAGTTGGATAATGGCAACCGTAATGTACATTTTACTCGTTTGCATTTTAGATACAATCGTAGATCGTTTCCGCAAGACTTAATGTTTCAAGTAACGCCTAATCAAGAAAATTTTCAGGCAAGATATGTAATTACACACCCAGCACAAGGCGATTTAAGTTGTGAGCCTGGTAAAAAATATTTAAAAGAATTAAAAGCCAGGCGTAAAAAAGAATTAAACGAATTAACAAAGCTTACAGGTAAGGATATTAATAGCTGGCAAGATATGGCTAGTACTGATACAGAAGAAATTGCTAATGATGATGTGGCTTACAACACCATCATTAAAGAAAAAAATAATGAGGAAGATAATAATTCTTCTACCGGTATTTTATCGCTTGCAGCGTTAATGCTAGGTGGCGCTGGTTTAATGCGATACAAAGGAATGATATAGGTTTTTTGGTCATACAGTAGTGGTTATAGTCGCTCTATTTCTATACAGCGGCTTATTTAAAAAGCCCTTTGCAATTTGCAAAGGGCTTTCTAATAATTTTTAATATACTTAAGAGTGTATATAAATGTATTTATTAACTACTACTACAATACCCGACTCATCTGTTTCAACAAGTATCAATGAGTTTTGTGCAATGCCCTCAATTTTATAAGTAATTGTAGAAGAAGGAACAACTACTTTAAGCTCAGTTTCGTTAGTTAAAAATTCCCAAGTACCTGTAGCAATAACATCTGGGTCGCCTGCATTGCATTTTGAAGCACCTTCACTTTTCCCATATTGCCCAGTTGTATTAAAAGATTGTATATCATCTTTTTTGCAAGTACTAATAGACGAAGTAACATCGGTAAAATCTACAGCAGTACCAGCTTTAGTTAATTTGCCTTGCAAAATCCAACCGCCTTGGGTTAACAATTCTTTTCTAGTTTTATCACTATCGCCTTTATAGCAAGAGTTTAATGTTACTACTGCAATTGCCAGTATAGATAAAAATTTAAGTTTGTTCATATATATAAAAAATAAAGGTGCAAATATATGCACCTTTAAAACAAAAATTATACCTAAGTAATATTTATCTTGTTGCTGTAGGCAAAGGCTTATCTCTAATCAACATACCATCTCTATTGGCCATAGCCCATGCTGTGTAAAAAATCATTCTAGCTCTTTTTTCAAATAAGTCCCAAGTAATTTTATCAACGGTATCTGTACTTTTATGATAATCTGCTTTTAACATACCATCGTAAAAAAACAATACAGGGATACCTTTACGGGCAAAGTTGTAATGATCGCTACGGAAGTAAATACGGTTGGGATCGTTAGGGTCGTCGAACTTATAATCTAAAGTAAGTTTAGTGTATTTATTATTTTCGGCTTCGTTAATAATAGGTAGTTCACTACTAATTTTATCATGCCCTACTACATACACATAATTCATGGTATCATCTGTTTTACGCTCTGTATCTATCCTACCAATCATATCAATATTTAAATCAACTGTAGTTTTATCAATAGGAAAAAATGGATGATCGCTGTAATACTCACTGCCCCAAAGGCCTTTTTCTTCGCCACTTACTGTCATAAACACCATTGTTCTACGAGGACCATTACCTTCTGCTTTAGCTTTAGCAAAGGCTTCTGCCATTTGTATAACGGCTACTGTACCACTACCATCATCATCGGCACCATAATAAATTTTACCATCATGCTTACCCAAATGGTCGTAATGAGCAGTAACAAAAACATACTCATCTTTTTTATCGCTACCTTCTACCAAGCCAACAACATTACTAGCATTTATGGTTGTACGATATTTTTTTATATCCGATGTTACTTTATACTTTTTTTCAAACCCATTTATTTTAAACACCTCACTAGCTTTAGCACTAGCTAGGTAACTACCAAAATCAAAACTATCTCCTGTAATTGTTTTGGCTAAGGCATGAGTAATAATAGCGTAGTTAATAGTTTTATCGGCGCCACCTCTTGGAAAATATACATTGGTTTTGCTGCTATTATCTATTGCCCTTTGGTTAAATGTTTCTTGATTAGGATTAATAACTAATGCCCCTGCAGCCCCTTTGTTTGCTGCTAAAGCTAGTTTTTTGCTAAGCCCAGGAAAAGTCCATTCGCTACTACGCTTGCTATTATTTACAATGTAGTTGCCATCTTTTTTAGGCTCACCCAAAAAGAAAACCACTACTTTACCTTTAACATCTACATTAGCATAATCGGTATAGTTAGGGCTTTCAATACCATAGCCAATAAATACTACTTTTTTGCCTTTAAATTTTTTACTGTCGTTAGTATTAGCTGGTGTAATATAATCTTTACCGTAGGTGGCAGTATAATCACCTAGCTTTAAGCTGCTGCTTATTAAACTATCTTTATACAAAGGGTAATATTGTTGATAGCCTTTAAGTGCAGGCACTTGTGTTAAACCCATGGCTTTGTACTGAGCCTCAATATAGGCGGCTGCTTTGCGTTGCCCTTCGGTACCAGTTTCTCTACCTTCCATTTCTTCACTAGCTACAATGGTTAAATGTTTTTTTAAGCCATTGCCGGTTATGATGTTGGCATATTTTGTGGCATTGTTTTGTGCAAAGGGGGCTATACTTATTGTTATAAGTGTAAACAAAAAAGAAATCTTCTTCATAAATGAATTTTAATTTTGCTAAAAATACAATAACTAATATTTGAAAAATCTAAAAAAGTGATAAATGGCTATTTATTTTTCACCAATTTAAGTTCGGATAATATATCATTAATCTCATTTATACTTTGCTGAGAAAAATTATCTTTTTTCTTTTTTAAGACAAACCCTAAATGCCTATTTCTGTAAAAATTAATTTTTACAACATCTTTTTTGTAAGTTGTTTCAATTTCAGCAAAAAATTCTTCAAAATCCCACACTTTTTTCATTTGCTTCTTATAGACATTATAGTAAATAATTTCAACCTTTTTAGTGCTGGTGTTAAATACTACTTCTTCAATAAAATCATCATTTAATATTACAAACGAGCTAATGAGCAATACAAAAATGACTGAATAAATATGCCAATTTTCTAACTTAATGTGCTCATTATTTTTATAGAATTTAATAACTAAAGGCAATGCTGCTGCAATTACCAAACTGGGTAAATGTCTTATCAAAACTGTTTTAAAACTGTGGTGCGTTATGCTTCTATAAGAGTATATCATAAATATTTTAACAACTAATCTTCTTCACCCTTGCCTCATGTCTTCCGCCTTCAAAAGCGGTATTCATAAAAATGTCTAACATTTTTTCGGCATCGCCATCACGTACAAAACGGGCGGGTATGCAAATAATATTAGCATCGTTATGTTTACGGGCAAGCTCTGCAATTTCTTGCTCCCAACAAATAGCAGCTCTTATACCTTGGTGTTTATTTGCCGTCATAGCCACACCATTTGCACTACCACAAAGTAAAACACCAAAAGCGGCTTCGCCTTTTTCTACAGCCGTTGCAACAGGGTGTGCAAAATCGGCATAGTCAACACTATCTTTTGAAAAACAGCCATAATCTTTAAAGGCTACGCCTTCTCCTTCTAAAAAAGAAATTAAATCTTCTTTGCAATCAAAACCAGCATGATCGCAACCAAGGGCAATGGGGAGTTGTAGGTTAAAAGCAAGCATAATAATGTATAATTGATAATGAGTTAATGGATAATTATAAGCCTCTGTAAAATTAACTCATTATCCATTAGCAAATTTTACAATTATCCATTATTTTAGCTCCACTCTTTTTCCTCCTTAGCTTTTTGCTTTTCAACACGGCTGGCTAAAATAATACTTATCCAGTATAAAAATAAAAGGGGAATGGCTACCAGAAACTGGCTTGTCCAATCGGGTGATGGAGTAATAATAGCAGCAACAACCAGTATTACTACAAAGGCAAATTTAAAATACTTGCGTAGCATAGTGCCTGTAACCAATCCAATTTTTGCCAATACAAAAGCTAGTATAGGCAATTGAAAGGCTAATGCACAACCTAAAGTAAGATTAGTAAGTGTTTCTACATAATCGTTAATGGTAGGTGTATATTTTATGCTTTGGCTTATACCCATGGTAAAGGTGGCCAAAAAATTAAAAGTAAATGGGGCTAATAAAAAATAAGCAAAGGCTGCACCTGTAAAAAAGCAAAGGCTTACCCAAAAAATACTGCCTCTGGCATATTTTACTTCTTTTGGCGAAAGGGCAGGTTTTACAAACCGCCACAACTCCCAAAAAATAAAAGGAAACGCTACAATAACACCACCAACCAAGGCTATGGTAATGGCAGATGAAAAAGGCCCTGTTACGGTATTATACTGAAAATCGATAGTAACAGGCGGCATGCAAAAAGCTTCGCCAAGATGTAACCAATGGCTAAAACGACATAATGCACCATAACTGACAAAATTGCTTTTGGTAGGGGCTAAAATTATGCCATCAAAAATAAAATTGCGGTAAATAAAAATAGCAATAGCAGCCACAAACCATACAATTACGCTACGTACAATATGCCAACGTAGCTCTTCTATATGGTCAAAAAAGGTCATTTCTTCAGTTTCTGAAACCTCTTTGCCCCTAATACGCTTAAAAAAACTTTTTCTATTTGCTACTTGTTCTGCCAATTATAATAGTTTGGATTGCAAATGTACTTAACTTATACTTTAGCTAAAAAAATAAACCCCTGTAGAAACAGGGGTCGGTTACCAAAACTAACTGCTTATGAGAAAATTATTAATTTTTAATCGTATACTTATATAAACGCAAATTGAATGCCAAAGGTTGTAAGGGTATTGTTAAGAAATGTATAATATACCTTTAACAAGCATTTTTTGTTTTTAAAAGAACTGTTTTGTAAATAAGACAAAAACTAAGCCAAGGAGTTTAATGCTGTAAGGGTTTTAAGAAGGCTTTAACATATTAATTTTTTAATGCTGTATTAATTTTAAAAAGCACTCTATCCTTTAAATTTTACTAATGCTCCTAGCCATCCACCAACTTCCATTAACCAAGCAATACCTAAGTGTACCAATAAGCCACCCCAAATACTTTGCGTATAATAAC